>JBMOGO010000098.1:0-12191 GCA_049318305.1 Polymorphobacter sp. | reverse complement strand
TGATGTTCTTGGCGTCGGAGGAGGCCACGTTCGGCTCCGTCATCGCGTAGCAGGAACGGATTTCTCCGTTCAGGAGTGGCTTCAGCCACTTTTCCTTCTGCTCCGGCGTGCCGACGCGTTCGATCACTTCCATGTTGCCGGTGTCGGGTGCTGAACAGTTCAGTGACTCGGACGCGAGCGGCTGCTTGCCGAGTTCAGCGGCGATATAGGCATAATCGAGGTTGGTCAGACCGCGGCCGATTTCCGAATCGGGCAGGAAGAAATTCCACAGGCCCGATGCCTTGGCCTTGTTCTTGGCGACTTCGAGAAGCTCCAATTGCCCCGGCGCCCAGCTCCAACGCTCGGCGCGGCCTTCGCCCAGCCGATAGAATTCCTCGGCGATCGGTTCGACATTGTCGGCGATGTGGCGCTTCACCGCTTCGAAAAGCGGCTGCGATTCTCGCGACATGGCGAGTTGGTTGAGCGCGGCTTCGGTTTCCGGGCTGGTGGTGGGCAGAACATGGACCGTCATCAAGGTTTCCTGTTGCATCGATAGGCGACACCCCACAGGCTGCGCCAATCGCGCGCCAAGCGCCACCCGATAAATGGGCAGGGGAACACATAACCATGCAGCTTTTGGACAAGATCATCGTCATCACTGGAGCCGCCAGCGGCATCGGCGCGGCGCTTGCCCGGCGCTTTGCCGCCGAAGGCGCGCGGTTGATCGTCTGCGCCGATGTCGATGGCGAGGGCGCCGCGGTTACGGCGGCCGCAGTCGGCGGCGTCGCGTTCCGCACCGACGTCTCGCGGGAGGCCGATATCCAGCACCTCATCGAAACCGTCGAGGCCGATCACGGCGCTATCGACTTGTTCTGCTCCAACGCCGGCATCGGCATCGCCGGCGGTGCCGAGGCGAGCAACGACGGCTGGCAGAAAATCTGGGACATCAATGTCATGGCGCATGTCTGGGCGGCGCGCCATCTGGTGCCGCGCATGGTGGCGCGCGGCGGCGGCTACCTGATGAACACCGCCAGCGCCGCCGGCTTGCTCTCGCAAATCGGCTCCGCGCCCTATGCCGTTACCAAGCACGCCGCCGTCGGCCTCGCCGAATGGCTGGCGCTCACCCACGGCGATGACGGCATCAAGGTCTCGGTACTCTGCCCACAGGCGGTGCGTACCGCAATGACGGCGGGCAACCCCGATGGCGTCGCCAGCATCAACGGCATGATGGAACCCGAAGTCCTCGCCGAATGCTGCGTCCAGGCGCTGGCGGCGGAAACCTTCCTCATCCTGCCGCACGCCGAAGTACTGGATTACATGCGCCGCAAGACTGCCGACTACGACCGCTGGATCGGCGGCATGCGCAAGCTGAACCGGGCCTATCGGGGTTAGGCGCGTCGCCGCGCAGCGGGCTCAGCCCAGCAGCGCGTCCGCCATCGCCGCGATGATTGCGTCGCTGTCCAGTCGATATTCGCCGTACAGGTCGGGCAAATCCCCGGTCTGGCCGAAGCAATCGACACCCAACGGCACCACCCGCTGCCCGCGCACGCCTCCGAGCCACGACAGCGCCGCCGGCGACCCGTCGAGCAGCGTGACCAGCCGCGCGCCGGTGGGCAATGCGCCGAGTAACGTTTCGACATGCGAGGGCGCTGCGCCGCCGGTCCATCGCCCGGCGCTCGCTGCGCTCCAGCCGCGGTGCAGCAGGTCGGGCGATGTCACCACCAGCAGCCCCAGCCCCGGCACCTCCGGCGCCAGTTCCGCCCACGCCGCCAGCGCCTCCGGCAACAGCGCCCCCATCGCGACGATCGCGGCCTGCGCCCCAGCCCCCGGCGGCTTCAGCCAATACCCACCGGCAATCGTGCCGGCGCGCCAAGCGTCATCGCGGCGCACCGGCTGCGGCAGCGTGCGCGTCGTCAGCCGCAGATAGACCGAGCCACCGTCCGCCGCCTGCAGATGCCCTAACGACCAGTGCAGCAGCGCTGCCAGTTCATCGGCATAGGCCGGCTCGAACATGGTCAGCCCCGGCTGCCCCATGGCGATCAGCGGCGGGTTGATGCTTTGGTGCGCTCCTCCCTCCGGTGCCAGCGTGAGACCGCTAGGGGTCGCCACCAGCACGAAGCGCGCATCCTGATAGCAAGCGTAATTCAACGCATCGAGCCCGCGCGCGATGAACGGGTCATAGACCGTGCCGACCGGAATCAGCCTTGTGCCGAACAGCGGCGCCGCGAGGCCGGCGGCCGCCAGCATGAGGAACAGATTGTTCTCGGCAATGCCCAGTTCGATATGCTGGCCGGCGGAATCGCCACTCCATTTCTGCGGAGACGGGATTTTTGCGGCGCGGAACACATCGGCGAGCGCGCTGCGCCGGAACAGGCCGCGAGCATTCACCCAGGCGCCGAGATTGGTCGAAACCGTCACATCCGGCGAGGTGGTAACGATGCGGTCGGCGAGCGGCCCGCCGGCCTTGGCGATCTCCAGCAAGATCCGCCCGAACGCCGCCTGGGTCGACTGTTCCTCGCCATCGGGTACCGGGATCGCCGGCACCGTGACCGCGGCGAATTGCCGGTCGCGCGGCAGGGTTGCCGCCGGCGACGCCGCCACAAACGCCTGCAACGCCCGCGCCTGGTTGTCACCCAGCCCCGCCCAGGGTTCCCACTCCTGCCCTTCGGCAATGCCCAGCGACGCACGCAACGCCGCCATCTGCGGCGCGTTCATCTGCCCGGCGTGATTGTCCTTGTGGCCGGCCAGCGGCAGCCCCTTGCCCTTGACGGTATAGGCGATGATCAGCGCCGGGCGGTCGCTGGTCGCCGCCTCGGCATAGGCGCCGAGCAGCGATTCGACGCAATGCCCGCCAAGGTCGGTCATCAGCCGCGCCAGTTCGGCATCGTCACGCCGCGCCAGCAGCGCCGCGACACCGCGCTTCGTCCCGATATCCGCCAGCAACCGCGCCCGCCACGCCGCGCCGCCCTGATAGGTCAGCGCGGCAAAATCGACATTGGGGCAGCCGTCGATCCACGCCTCCAGCGCGGCGCCACCGGGCTCCTTGAAGGCGTCCTTCTGGCGGCGGCCATGCTTCAGCGTGATCACCCGCCAGCCGCAGGTTTCAAAAATGTCGTCGAAACGCCGGAACATGCGGTCGGCGGTGGTATGGTCGAGGCTCTGGCGGTTGTAATCGACGATCCACCAGCAGTTGCGGATGTCGTGCTTGTAGCCTTCGATCAGGCATTCATAGATATTGCCCTCGTCAAGCTCGGCATCGCCCATCAAGGCGATCATCCGCCCGGCATCGGCCGCAGCCAGCCCACCATGGGCGATCAGATAATCCTGCACCAGCGACGCGAACGCCGTCACCGCCACGCCGAGCCCGACGCTGCCGGTGGAGAAATCCACCGGTATCACGTCCTTGGTTCGGCTGGGGTAGCTTTGCGCGCCCTTCAGTCCACGAAACGCCTGCAACTGCTCGCGGCTCTGGCTGCCGAGCAGATAATGGATGGCGTGCAGCAACGGCCCGGCGTGCGGCTTCACCGCCACCCGGTCATTGGGGCCGAGCGCCGCAAAATACAGGCTGGCCATGATCGTCGACATCGACGCACAGCTCGCCTGATGGCCGCCGACCTTGATGCCGTCGCGGCTGGGGCGCAAATGGTTGGCGTTGTGGATCGTCCAGGCCGACAGCCAGCGCAGCCGGTCATCCAGCTTTTCGATCATCGCGATGCTGTCGGCATCGGTGCGGATGGCGGTGTCGATCATGCTTTCTTCCCGTTCGTTGCCTGGCGCCGGACGAGCCCTTCGCGCGCCAGCAGCGTCAGCAACGCGTCAAGCTCGACCGCCGGCACATGGCCGAAACGCGCCGCCAGTTCGCCTTGCGAAAACGCCAGCGTGTTGAGCGCAAAGTCCGCCGCTGCAAAGACCAGCCCTAGTGGCAGGCGGCGTTGCGCCGTCACCAACATCGCGCCTTCATCCGTCAGGTGGAGTGCCGCCGGCGCCGCAGTCCGTTCCCACATCACCGGCGCCGGCGGCACCGGCAGGCGCACCCGGTGGCCGCGGCCAAAGCGGCGGCGCTGGGCATCGATCACCTCGTCGCGGAACCCCGGGCTGGCGATGATCGCCTGCAACCGCGCGCCGATCGCCTGCAACTGCGTGCCGAGTGCGTCGGGGTCGCTGCGGCCATCGGCAAGAAAAGCGCGAAAATCGGCATCGAGCGGCGCCGTGCCTTCCAGCAGTTTCAGGATCACGCTGCCGGTGTGCGGCGCCACCGAAAAACTGACATGCAGCGACGCGCCCTGCTCGGCCAGCGCATCGTGATACACGCCGCGCGGCAGATACAGCACATCGCCCGGCCGCATCGGCACCGTCATCGCCAGCGCGCCCCTGTTGGCATCGATCTGCGCCTGCGCGTCATCACCCGTCGCCAGCGGCGCCACCGGGTTTTCGGCGCGGTTCGCATAGATGCGCCAGGTCTTCACCCCCTCGCACTGCACCGCAAAGACATCATGCAGGTCGTAATGCGTGGCAAAGCCCTGCACCCCTGTGAACGAGGCATAGACATTGGCGTTGGTCAGCGCGGCGAACGCCTCCCCCAGCCGGTCGGTGACATCGCGCAGTTCCGGTGCAATCTCGTCGACATAATTGGCAACAAGGCTCGCCCCCATGCCGAGATAGACTTCCACCTTGGCCGGGTCGGCGCGGTGCTGCGGCCCGGCCAGTGTCTCGACGCTATCCATGTACAGATCGGGCCGGATCGCCCGGCGATCGAGCACCAGCGCCAGGTTCCCCGGCGTCCAGTGCGACGCCACCGCCAGCAGTTCCGACAGCCGCGGCCAATCGAGCAGATGCTTGTAGGCGCCCGGGCTGGCGGGAATGTGCAGCGGCTGGCGGCCTGCATAATCCTGGCGGAAATGATCAACGCCCAACGGCGCCAGCAGGGCAGCAAGGTCCATGTCCCGCTGGATAGGAAACAACGCGGGACTTGGCAACGAAGCCGCGTTAGCGTGGCCGCAAAAGCCATGGGGGGAGAAAAGTATGATGTTGTGGACAGCACCGGACCCCGCCCCCAACCCGCGCCGGGTGCGGCTGTTCCTCGCCGCCAAGGGCATCACCCTGCCCGCCACCGACCTGTCGCTGATGAAGCGCGAGCATAAAAGTCCCGAGGTCGTCGCCAAGAACCCGCGCGGCCAAGTGCCATTCCTCGAGCTCGATGACGGCACGGTGTTGTCCGAAACCATCAGCATCTGCCGCTATCTCGATGACCTGCACCCCGAACCACCGTTGATCGGCACCACGCCGCTGGAACGCGCCCAGACCGACATGTGGATCCGCCGCGCCGAAACCGTGCTCGGCACCCCGGTCAGCCTGGCGTGGCAGCATGGCCACCCGTTCACGGCGCAACTGGTCCAGCAGATCCCCGCCATGGGCGAAGCTGCGCGCGCCAATGCCCATACGGCGCTGGCCTGGTTTGATGGCGTGTTGCAACACGGCCCCTGGCTGGCCGGCGACCGCTTCACGCTTGCCGATATCGCGCTGCTCAGCATCATGGATTTCGCCGGCTGGATCGATATCAAGCCCGCGGCCGACCTTACCGCGCTGGCCGACTGGCACGCCCGGACCACGGCCCGTTGCGCATGACCATCACCGTCTCGCCCCAGCCGTCGGGCTTTGGCGCCATCGTCACCGGGCTCGACCTGTCACGCCCCCTGCCCGCCGACACGCTGGCCGCGGTCAAATCCGCCTGGGCGGCGCACGCCGTGCTGTCCTTTCCAGGCCAACCGCTGACGCTCGACCAGCAGGAAGATTTCACCCGCCAGTTCGGCGATTTCGGCGAGGACCCGTTCATCAAGCCGCTGCCCGGCCGCCCGCACATCCTCGAACTGCGGCGGGCGGCCGATGAAACCGCCCCCAATTTCGGCGCCGGCTGGCACAGCGACTGGAGCTTTCAACCCCGTCCACCCGCCGCCACCATATTGCACGGCAAGGTCATCCCGCCGGTCGGCGGCGACACGCTGTTCGCCGATTGCACCGCCGCCTATGCCGCGCTGTCGCCGGCGTTCCAGCGGCTGTGCGATGGCCTGACCGCGCTGCATTCGGCGCGCCTTCCGTATGGCCGCGACGGCATCTATGCCCGCGAAACCACCACCCGCACCATGCAGATCATCACCGGCGAGGCAGCCGAAGCCGTGCAGGCGCATCCGCTGGTGCGTGTCCATCCGGTCACCGGCCGCCGCGCGCTTTATTGTTCCCCGGTCTACACCGTCGGCATCCAAGGCATGACCCAGGCCGAAGGCTACGCCATCCTTGGTCATCTGTTTGCGCACATCATCGAACCGCGCTTTGTTTTCCGTCATCGCTGGGCGCCAGACACGCTGCTCATCTGGGACAATCGCTGCACGCTGCATTTTGCCGAAGGTGGTTATGACGGGCATCTGCGTGTCATGCACCGCACCACTGTCGCCGGCGAAGCTGTCGCCGGCGAAGCCGTCGCTGGCTGACGGCTTGTCGAATCAACGGCACCGGTTCACGGAATCGACGATTAGGGGATCAGGCGAACACATGGTCGATAACATTGGCGCGACGGGCGAGATGCCGGCGACGGAGCACCGCATGAAGGGACGGCTGAACCGCCGCATGGTCAATGTCTGGCTGGGCTGGGGCAGCCGCATCCTGCCGTTCGCCGATGTGGCAACGCCCGACCTGCCGCTCGGCCGGCTGCTACGCCTGTCGCTGGTGCAGGTGTCGGTGGGCATGTCGCTCACCCTGCTCGTCGGCACGCTCAACCGGGTAATGATCGTCGAACTGGCGGTGCCTGCATCGCTGGTCGGCATCATGCTGTCGCTGCCACTGTTGTTCGCGCCGATGCGCGCTCTGATCGGCCATCGGTCCGACACCCACCAGTCGGCACTCGGCTGGCGGCGGGTGCCCTTTATCTTTCGCGGCACGATGATTCAGTTCGGCGGCCTCGCCATCATGCCGTTCGCGCTGTTGGTGCTGGCCAAATCGCTCAACGCCGCGCTGGCGCCGGAATGGGTGGGGCAACTCACTGCCGGTCTCGCCTTCCTGCTCGTCGGCGCCGGCATTCACATCACGCAAACGGTCGGGCTGGCGCTGGCCACCGATCTGGCACCCGAGGAGCAACAGCCCAATATTGTCGGGCTGATGTATGTCATGCTGCTGGTCGGCTCGATCATCAGCGCACTGGCGTTCGGGGCGTTTCTCAAGGACTTTTCACCCGGCCGGTTGATCCAGGTCATCCAGGGTTCGGCCGTCATCACCATTTTCCTCAACTTCATCGCATTGTGGAAACAGGAGACTCGTCGCCCGGCGCGATTGCAAAAGGCACCACCGCCTCCGCAACCCGATTTCCGCGAAGCGTGGGACAGCTTCATCATGCAGGGCCAGGCGCTGCGCCGACTCGTCGCTGTCGGCCTTGGCACGCTGGCTTTCAGCATGGAGGACATTCTGCTCGAACCCTATGGCGGGCAGGTGCTCGGGCTTGGCGTCGGCGCTACCACTGAGCTGACGGCGGCGTTCGCCGGTGGCGGGCTCGTCGGCTTTTCGCTCGCCTCCAGCATTCTCAGCCGCGGCGGCGACCCGTTCCGCATGGCCAGCGCCGGTGCGCTACTCGGCCTGCCGGCGTTCGGCATGGTCATCCTCGCCGCCTCCACCCTGTCGGCGCCGCTCTTCTCTATCGCCGTGCTGATGATCGGGTGCGGCGCCGGGCTGTTCGCGCACGGCACCCTTACCGCGACGATTAACTTTGCCCCCAAGAACCAGATCGGCATGGCGCTGGGCGCCTGGGGCGCCGTGCAGGCCACAGCCGCCGGGTTGGGCGCCGCATTGGGCGGCATCCTGCGCGATGTATTCACCGGCGTGCCGCTGCATGGTCCCTGGGCGGCGGTCGCCGACGGCTATGTCGTAGTCTATGCGCTGGAAATGCTGTTGCTGCTGGCGACGCTGGTGGCGATGGTACCGCTGCTGCGCAAACGCGTCCCATAACGTCCGGCCCCGAGGAGGGGGCGAGCCAAAAAGACGGCTTAGCCGAGTCGCCTCTCGCCTCTACGAGGAGGAAAACGAAAAAACGCCGGGACCTTTCGATCCCGGCGTTTCTTTGCGTTCAAAGCGGCGGACCGCTTCGACGGTGCCTGCCTTAGCCGGCGGCGGTAGCGGTCGGCGCTGCTGCGGCAGCAGCAGGCGCTGACACTGCAGCCTTGCCTTCGAAAAAAGCGGCAAACCAGGTGGTGTTGGTCAGGATCGATGCGTGCACGGCCAGCGAGGCGAACACGAATGCGATAAAGAACAACGGGATGCCGACCGTCGGGTTGACGTACAGCCAAATTCTGCCTTCGTTCATTTTCAGTCCTCCCGTCTCAGAGCCAGGGCGTGAGTGTATACGCCAGGATATGGGCGAGGATGGAAATCGCTGCGTAAACGCGCGTTCCCCACATCAGCCCGGCCTGGATCTCTTCGGCTTCCTTCACCGTCAACCCCGACGGGTAGACCTTATCGATATCGTCTGCCATTGACGCTTCTCCCTAGATGCCTTGCGAAAATGCCCTGGCAAACGGCTTGTGGCCTCCACCCGAACACCCGGCCCACACTTTTGTGAACCCCCACTTTTCCACGCTACCCCGCCCGTTGCCACCGGACTTTCGTCCTTGCGGCCGGGGCAAAAACCCCCCGACGTGGTTCCGTGTAAGCATCATGTTACCGTAACGTTTGCCTGTGTCAATCTGCCGCGTGTCAAAATCTTTGGACAGAAATTCGCCAGGGTCAGACGGTCGGTTTGCGCAGGATAAAGCGCCCCAGGCACAGCGCATCCATCTCCGTCCGGGCAAAGCAGGCCAGCGCCTGTTCGGGCGTATCGACCACCGGTTCATTCTCGTTGAAGCTGGTGTTGAGCACCATCCCGATGCCGGTACGCCGGTGAAACGCGGTGATCAGCTTGTGGTACAGCGGGTTCGATGCCGGATCGACGCTCTGCAATCGGCCGGTACCATCGACATGGGTAATCGCCGGCAGGCGCGCGTGCCATTCCGGCTTCAGCTTGACGACGTGCATCATGAACGGGCTGTAGACATCCTGTTCGAAATAGGTGGAAACCATTTCGCGGAGCACCGATGGCGCGAACGGGCGGAAGCTTTCGCGCCGCTTGATCTTGGCGTTGATGGTGTCCTTCATCGTCAGGATCGCCGGGTTGGCGAGGATCGAACGGTTGCCCAGCGCGCGCGGCCCCCATTCGCTGCGGCCCTGGTACCAGCCGGTCACCAACCCCTCCGCAATCAACCCCGATGCGACGTCGACCAACTCGGCATCATCAGCGCACACGGTGACGGCAAAGCCCGATTCTTCCGCAACCTTGCGAATTCGGTCGTCGGAATAACCCGGCCCCCACGCCGCATGTTCCATATGGAAGCGCTCCTTGCGCCCCTCGACCTGATGCCAGACATGATAGGCAGCGCCCAGGCAGGCGCCATCATCGGACGCCGCCGCTTGCAGATAGGGCGTGGTGAACGGCGTTTCACGCAGGATCCGCGCATTCGCCACCCCGTTCAGCGCGCAGCCGCCGGCCATCACCAGCTGCCCGGTCGGCACCTGGCGGTGCAGATGGTTAAGGCAATGCAGCGCCGCCTCCTCGAAACGCACCTGCGCCGACCGCGCAATGTCCATCTCACGCTGGGTGAGCGGGTCATCGCGGCGTCGCGGCGGGCCGAATTCGGTGGTCATGCCGGCGCCGAACAACGTGTCGACGTGCAGGCGTTCACGCACCCCACCCCGCCGCGATTCGTGCATGCCGAAATAGCCCTTGCCGAGCCGAAACCAGCCATCGTCAGTCAACGTCACCAGCCGCTTCATCGCATCGGCATATTTGTCCTCGCCATAGGGCGCGAGGCCCATCACCTTGTATTCCTCGCCAAAGCGTTCAAAGCCGATGAACTGGCAGATGGCGGTGTAGAAAAACCCCAGGCTGTCGGGCAACGTCACCCGGCCCAGCGGGGTGATCGTCGTACCTTCGCAGCGCGCCGCCATAGCGGAAGCGAAATCACCTGATCCATCATAGGAGAAACCTGCCGTAAGCCCTTCGAATGACGAAACATAGTAGGCGCTGGCAATATGCGCCAAGTGATGCTCAACCGGCACTGTCTGAAATGATTGCGCGCTGGCGTCCTCGCCGCACATCTCCGACAGGCTGTCGATCATGCTGCGCGTCTTGCCGCGCCGCTTGAAGTGATCGACCGCCGAACCGATGCCGGTCACCGGGTTCTGCAGCACCCAGCGCCGTTTCGCCGCGCTGTTCGCCGACGGGTCGCGCGCCATGGTGACGTGCGTCACGTCGGCCAGTTTCAGCCCATTGTCCACTAGCAGCCAACGCACGGCATTTTCAGGGAATTTCTCGGAATGCTTGAAGCGTTCGCCCAGCCGTTCCTCGGCGACCGCCCCGACCAGTTTGCCATCGATGACCAGGCAGGCAGCCGCATCGGGGTGAAAGGCATTCAGCCCAAGAATGACGCTCATCAACAATAGTCCAACTTGTCGGGATCGGCCGAATAGCCAAGGTTGCGCTGTCCCTTAGCAGGCGGAACGCGTGCGGCAAACATTAGCACCGCCGGTGCCGGCAGAATCAGACGAGACGACTCTGCCGCAAGGCGGCGGCGATGAACCCGGCGAACAACGGGTGCGGATCGAATGGCTTCGACTTCAACTCGGGGTGGAACTGCACGCCGATGAACCAGGGATGGTCGGGCCGCTCGACGATTTCGGGCAACAGACCATCGGGCGACATGCCGGAAAAGATCAGGCCGTGCGCCTCCAGCCGGTCGCGGTAGTTGACGTTGACCTCGTAACGGTGGCGATGCCGTTCCGAAATATCGGCCGAATCATAGATTGACGCCGCGACGCTGTTGCCTGCCAGTTTCGCTGCATAGGCGCCCAGCCGCATGGTGCCGCCCAGATTGCCGCCTTCCGAACGAGTCTGCAGGCCGTCGGCACTCATCCATTCGGTGATCATGCCGACCACCGGCTCGGCGGTCTGGCCGAATTCGGTGGTGCCGGCCGCCGCGACGCCGGCCTGGTTGCGCGCCGCCTCGATGCACGCCATCTGCATGCCGAGGCAGATGCCGAAGAACGGCACCTCGCGTTCGCGGGCAAAGCGCACCGAGGCGATCTTGCCCTCGCTGCCGCGCTCGCCAAAGCCGCCGGGCACCAGAATGCCATGCATCGGCTCGAGCCGGACCGCGACATCCTCGCGTTCGAAATCCTCGGCATCGAGCCATTGGATATTGACCTTGACGCGGTTGGCGATGCCGCCGTGCACCAACGCCTCGGTCAGCGATTTGTACGCGTCCTTCATGCCGGTATATTTGCCGACAACGCCGATCGTCACCTCGCCTTCGGGGTTGTGCAGTCGCTGCGAAATATCGCTCCAGCGGGTCAGCACCGGCGCCGGTGCATCGGTGATACCAAACGCCGCCAGCACCTGGTCGTCCAGCCCTTCAGCATGATATTGCAGCGGCACGTCATAGATGCTCGGCGCATCGAGCGCGGCGATCACTGCTTCCTTGGCGACATTGCAGAACAGCGCGATCTTGGCGCGGTCGCTGTCAGGCAACGGGTGTTCGGACCGACAGACCAGCACGTGCGGCTGGATGCCGATGCCGCGCAATTCCGCCACGCTGTGCTGGGTCGGCTTGGTCTTCAATTCGCCCGCGGCCGCCAGATACGGCACCAGCGTGCAATGGATATAGACGGCATTGGTGCGCCCGACATCGGCGCTCAGCTGGCGGATCGCTTCCAGAAACGGCAGGCTTTCGATATCGCCGACGGTGCCGCCGATCTCGCACAGCACGAAATCCAGGCCATCGGTTTGCGCCAGCGCGAACTGCTTGATGGCGTCGGTGACATGCGGGATGACCTGCACGGTTGCCCCCAGGAAATCGCCGCGGCGTTCCTTGGCGATGATATCCTGATAAACGCGCCCGCTGGTGATGTTGTCGGTCTGCATCGACGCCACGCCAGTGAAGCGTTCGTAATGGCCAAGGTCGAGATCGGTCTCCGCACCGTCGTCAGTGACATAGACCTCGCCATGCTGATACGGCGACATCGTCCCCGGATCGACATTGAGATAGGGATCGAACTTGCGGATGCGGACCGAATAGCCACGCGCCTGAAGCAGCGCAGCCAGCGAGGCGGCCATCAGGCCCTTGCCAAGCGAAGAGACCACG
>JBMOGO010000097.1:0-12255 GCA_049318305.1 Polymorphobacter sp. | reverse complement strand
AACACCTGACCCCATCATTACGAATGATGTGCTCTACCGGCTGAGCTAAAGCGGCATTATCAGTACGGCGGGCGTCTAACAGGCGCGGGCGCGCGCCGCAAGCGTGTCAGCAAGTCCGCGTCGGTGCCGTTACTCCCTTCGGATTCGATTGAAGCGAGGGTAATGCCATGCGCCGCGCCGCTGCTACCTACTGGAGCGATCTGGGCTTCGACCTGCCGCCGCGTTTTGTCGTTGTTGAACGGCGAATGGCGGGGCAGGCGCTGGATCGTTGGAATGCTGCTGGTGGCGGGCCGGTCGCCGGCTTTGAATCGAACAGCCTGTTGATCGCCGATCCGGCGGAACTGGCGCGCATCGAACAAGCCGGCGCCGCCATCACTGCCACCTTTGGACTGGCGGCGGGCATGGCGTTGGATGGCCGCGACGGGTTGGCGGCGGAATTGCGGGCCGCGTGCGACCTGATCGCCATTGATCCGCGGCCGGTGCCGTTCGAAGCCAGTCTTTCCGCACCAGGGCGGGCGCTGGTGCTGGTGCGCGGTATCGCGCTGCCGGTCGATGGGCCTGGAGTAGATCGCGTGCAGATTGTAATGAACTGGCGCGAAGTGCTGAATCGGACCGCGACAGCGCGGTTGCGGCGTGATTTGGGGGTTGCATTGCGGCTTGTGCCGACAATTTCGGCAAAAATTGATCCATTTTTGCCGAAAAGAACCTCATAATGTCTCGTTACGCATCGGATTACGTCGACGGCAGCTTGCCCTTTGCGAAAAGCTGGACGCATAAGCGCCGCGCCAGCGGCAAGCGGAGCGAAAATGTGTCTTTGACAGTTAAGGGACCGGCAACGCCGGGCCGCAAGTCGGCAGCGCCGGCCATAGCCACCGCCAGCGAGATCGCGCTGACCACTGCCCTGTTCGACAGTGCGCTGCCCGGCGAGCTGGAAAATCTGGATGCTGCCGGTCGTACCGCCATCGCCCGTTTTGTCGTTGCTGCCGCCGCGCAGCGCGCGCCCGATGCGCATGTCGTCCATCTCGATACCGCCGAAACCGACGATAGCGCGGCGGTGCCGCGCCGGCGCCTGATGGCGCTCGCCATTATCGGCCGCGACCGGCCGTTCCTGGTCGATTCGACTTCAGCGGCGATCACCGCGGCAGGGCTTGATATCGACCGCTTGCTGCATCCGGTCATCGATGTGCGCCGCGATGCCGACGGCATGCTCGTCGAGGTCATCGGCCTCGCCAGCGGCGTAGTCGCGCACGGAGTCAGCCGCGAATCGATGATATATGTCGAGATCGAGCGGGCCGCTGCCAAGGCGCGCGCCGAGCTGGTGGCCTCGCTGGAACAAGTGCTCGCTGATGTCGAGGCAGCAGTCAGCGACTGGCCGGCGATGCTGTCGGCACTGCGCCATTCGATCAAGGATCTCGCCGAAAACCCGCCGCCAGTGGCGCCGCATCGCGCCGCCGAAGTGACCGCTTTTCTCGAATGGCTGGCCGCCGACAACTTCACGCTGCTGGGTGTGCGGCGCTATGACCTGGCCGGCGACCTCGACGATCCGGCAATGCAGCCGGTCAGTAGCGATGGCCTCGGCTTGTTGCGCAACGCTGCCTATCCGGTGTGGAGCGGCGAGCCTGGTCCTTCCGATACGCCGCAAGCGTTGAAGGCGCTGCTGGCATCATCCGAACCGCTGCTGATCACCAAGGCCGGCGCGGTCGTGTCGGTGCATCGCCGGGTCAACGGTGACCTGATCTCGGTCAAGGGTTTCGACCGGCAGGGACGGGTGGCGTCCGAAACGCGCTTTCTGGGGCTTTACACCTCGGCCGCGCTCGGCACTTCGCCGCGGCAAGTGCCGCTGCTGCGCCGCAAGGTTGGCGAAGTCATCGACACGCTGGGCTTTTCGCCATCGGGCCACACGGGCAAGGCGCTGGTGCATGTGCTGGAAACCTTCCCGCGCGAGGAATTGTTCGAAGCGTCGGCGGATCGGCTGCGCGGCATGGCACTGGGGCTGTTGTCACTGCTCGACCGGCCGCGACCCAAGCTGTTTGCCCGGCCCGATGCGTTTGGCCGCTTCCTGTCGGTGCTCGTCTATGTGCCGCGCGACAGTTACACTAGCGGCGTGCGCGAGAATGTCGGGCGGATGCTCGTCGACGCGACCGGCGGCAAGCTGAGCCGGTTCGAGGTCGAATTGCGCTCCGAAGGCCTGGCGCGCGTGCATTATGTCATCACCATGCCGCCCGGGGCGGCAGCGCGGTTCGGCGACAGTGACGAGGCCGATCTCGACCGCCGCCTGCGCCAACTGGTGCGCGGCTGGGAGGAAGACCTGGAATCCGCGTTGGTCGCCGTTGCCGGACCGGTGCGCGCGGCGCGCCTGACGCTCAGCCACGGCCGCGCGCTATCGGCAAGCTATCGCGCCCAGCACAGTGCCGCCGAGGCCGCTGCCGACCTGGTGGCGCTAGGGCAGTTGCACGATGACGCCGGGCGCAGTGTCCGGCTGATGCGCAAGGAAGGCGATGCGCCGAACCAGTTGCGGCTGAAAATCTATCGGCTCGGCAAGATCATCCCGCTGTCCGAGGCCGTGCCGGTGCTCGAGAATTTCGGGCTGAAGGTCATCGAGGAATTCCCGTTCGACCTGGCCGGTGGCAAGCTCGGCTGGATCCATGATTTCCTGCTCGAAGTCGGCGATCCGGCCGTGCTCGACGATTGGGACGCGCTCAAGGCGCGGGTCGAGCCGGCGCTCACCTGTGTGCTGATCGGCGCGCAGGAAAATGACGGCTTCAATGCATTGATCATTGCCTGCGAACTGGGGGCGGAAGCGGCCGGCTGGTTGCGCGCCTATTTCCGTTACATGCGCCAGACCGGCGTGACTTATGGCTTGATGACCGTGGTCGATGCGCTGCGCCGCTATCCGGAGATCAGTCGCGACCTGGTGGCGTTGTTCGAGGCACGTTTCGGGCTGGAGACGAAGGACAGGGCCGCGCAAGAGGCAGTGGTGCTCGCCGCGATCGAAGCCGGGCTTGGCGATGTCGCGTCGATCGATGACGATCGTATCCTGCGACTTTATCGATCCGTCATGCTGGCAACGCTGCGCACCAACGCCTTTGTGCCCGGCGGGCCGGAAGCTCTCGCCTTCAAGCTCGACAGCCATGCCGTGCCGAACCTGCCACCGCCGGTGCCCTATCGCGAAATCTGGGTCTATTCACCGCGCGTCGAGGGCATCCATCTGCGCGGCGGGCCGATCGCGCGCGGTGGCTTGCGCTGGTCCGACCGGCGCGACGATTTTCGCACCGAAGTGCTGGGCCTGGTCAAGGCACAAAAGGTCAAGAACACCGTCATCGTGCCGACGGGCGCGAAGGGCGGTTTCTATCCCAAGCAGCTTCCCGCCACGTCGAACCGCGATGCCTGGCTGGCCGAAGGCACCGAAAGCTATCGTGTTTTCATTCGCGCACTGTTGTCGTTGACCGACAATCTGGCGCCCGATGGCGCCAATATTCCGCCGGCGAACGTGACCTGCCATGACGCGCCCGACCCTTATCTGGTCGTCGCTGCCGACAAGGGCACCGCGACCTTTTCCGACACCGCCAACGCCATCGCCGAAGCGCATGGCTTCTGGCTCGGCGATGCCTTCGCCAGCGGCGGCCGCAACGGTTATGACCACAAGGCGATGGCGATCACAGCGCGCGGCGCCTGGATTTCGGTGCAACGGCACTTCCGCGAAATCGGCGTGGATGTGCAGACCGACAGCATCCGCGTCGCCGGCGTCGGCGACATGTCGGGGGATGTGTTCGGCAACGGCATGCTGCTGTCATCGGCGATCAAGCTGGTGGCGGCGTTCGATCATCGGCATTTCTTCTTCGATCCCACCCCGGATCCGGCGACCAGTTTTGCCGAGCGCGAGAGCATGTTCGCGCTACCGCGGTCATCCTGGGATGACTATGACCGTTCGAAGATCTCGGCTGGCGGCGGCGTGTTCGCGCGCAGCCTGAAATCGATACCGCTCAGCCCCGAGGTCCAGGCAATGCTGGGGTTAACTGCCACCAGCCTGTCACCATCGGAACTGATCACCGCCGTGCTGAAAATGCCAAGCGACCTTTTGTGGTTCGGTGGCATCGGCACCTATGTGAAGGCGGCCGGCGAGAGCCATGCCGATGCCGGGGACAGGGCCAATGACGCGCACCGCATCAACGGTGCCGAAATCGGTGCGCGGGTCGTCGGTGAGGGCGCCAATCTCGGCGTCACCCAGGCTGGCCGCATCGAGTTTGGCGCAAAGGGAGGCCGCATCAACACCGATTTCATCGACAACAGCGCCGGCGTCGATTGTTCGGACAACGAGGTCAACATCAAGATCGCGTTGAATGCCGAAGTGACTGCCGGGCGGTTGACCGGTGCCGATCGCGACGCGCTGCTCGTGGAAATGACCGACGATGTCGCGCGGCTCGTGCTTGCCGACAACATCCTGCAGACACAGGCGCTGTCGATTGCCGAACGCAGCGGCGCTGCCGGGTTGAACGGCCATATCCGGTTGATCCAGACTCTCGAAGCCAGCGCCGCCGAGCTCGATCGGCGGGTGGAAGGCTTGCCGACCGACGAGGTGCTGGTGCAGCGCGGTCGGAGTGGCGGTGCGCTGGAACGGCCCGAACTCGCTGTCGTCATGGCCTATGCCAAGATGGCAATCTACGATGCACTGGTCGCCTCTCCGCTGGTCGATGATGCCTTGCTGGTGCCCGATCTACACGCTGCCTTCCCCGGCGCGATGCAGGACCGTTTCGCCGCCGCCATCGATGGTCATCGCCTGCGCCGCGAATTGATCGCGACCAAGCTGACCAACGAACTGGTCAACCGCGGCGGTCTCGGGCTGGCGTTCGAACTGGCCGAGGAACTGGGGCTGGGCCTTGCCGACGTTGCGGCGGCGTTCGTGTCGGCCTGCGCCGTCTTCGATTTCCGGGCGCTGTGGACGCAAATCGACACCGCGGCGGTGGCGGGTACGGTGCAGCTCGACCTGCATGTCGCAGCAACCGCCGCGCTGCGCACCCAGATGGCCGACCTGCTGCGCTGCACGGGCGGCGCGGCACCTGCGGCAGTGGTGGCGCAGTTGCGACCCGGCGTCGACCGGCTGGCCACAACGCTGGATGGCATTTTGCGTCCCGAACCACGCGCCCAGCTGGACCGCTATCGTGCCAGGCTGACGGCCTTGGGTGCGCCGGCGGTGATTATCGACCGACTGGTGCGGATCGAAGCACTTGATGGCGCTGTCGGTGTCGGGTTGCTGGCCAGCGACCTTGGCGCCGGCGAGGCCGCAACCGCCGCCGCCTATACCGCACTGGGTGACGCGACCGGGCTCGATTGGGCCAAGGGCGCCGCCGCCGGGCTCGACCCGGTCGATCCGTGGGAACGGCTGCTGAAGGCCGGGCTGATCCGCGATTTCGAACAGTTGCGGCTCGACCTGATGCGCCGCGTGGTCAAGGTCGGCGGCGACCCGGGGGCGGCCGTGGCCGGCTGGATCGATGCCAATGCCGCGTTGGTGGCGCGAATCGCTGGCCCGGTGGCACGGGCGCGGGCGGGCGGCGCAGTGACGACGGCGATGCTGGCACATCTGGCCGGGCAGGCGCGGGCGGTGCTGGGCTAGAGTGTTTTTCAGTCGGATGTTTTCATCCGGCGGTCAAGAAAACACGATAAATCTAGGAACTGGAGTACTCGTTAGATTCTTACTGACCGAACTGCACTCTAGAAATCCAGCTTGTCGTAATGCGCCGGCGGGGGCAGGCCTTCCATGCGTTCGCCGAGCATCGGGCGGAACGTCGGGCGGGATTTCAGTGCCGAATACCAGGTGCGCGCCGCGTCATGGCGATCCCATTCGATACCGCCCAGATAGTCCGCCACGGAAATCTGTGCCACGGCGGCGATATCGGCCAGACCGAACGCTGGGCCCGCGAGCCAGCGGCGCCGGTCAAGCAGGAAATCGACATAATCGAGATGCGCCTCCGCATTGCGCGCCGCATTGCGCACTGCGGCAGCATCGGGAGCCTGGCGCAGGAACACGCGCTTGTACATGCGTTCGGAAAGTAGCGGGGCCGTCACCTCGGCATAGAATTTCTGGTCGAACCAGGCGACCAGCCGCCGCGCCTCCGCGCGTTCTTCCGGCCCGGCTCCAAGGAGCGGGGTGCGCGCCACGGTTTCTTCGAAATAATCGCAGATGGCGGCGCTGTCGGCGAGAGTGATGTTGCCGTTCTGGATGACCGGCGTCTGCCCCGCAGGGTTCAGCGCTGCGAAACTGTCGCGGCGTTCCCAGGGGTATTCGCGCACCAGTTCGACGTTGATGCCCTTTACCGCGCAGGCAAAGCGCACCTTACGGCTGAACGGGCAGAGTGTGTATTGGTGAAGGCGCCACATTATTGAAAGACTATCTTAACGTAACTGCGTGGCGGGGGAAGGGGTTGCAGTCGCGCCATAGCACGGAAAATTGTTCGGTGCGGCGCTATTGCCGGTCGGTATCGCGGGTTACGCGCCATTCGTCGACCAAAGTGCGCCGAAACGGCGCGCCGTCCTGCATCCATTGCCAGCTGCGCATCCGGATGCCGGCCGCTTGGCCGATCTCGATCATTTCCAGAATTTCGGTTCCCGGCAGGTCGACGCGCGCAAAGCGCAGGAACAGCGCATCCGGCGCATCGGCGCTGGTAAAGGCGGTGCCGGTCAATCGCTCGGTCGACCAGTGCAGGCGATTATCCCGCAGCAGGCCAGGAAAAACATGCTCCTCCTGTCGCCCATCCGGCCAGAAAAAGCGGCTGGTCTGGACGTAGACGTAGGGCCCATCGTTCGGGAACGCGTTGACGATCTCGCTGGCATGGGCGTCGATTTCATTCCCGACCGTGTCGAAATGACGGTATTGGCCGTGCCAGATGCCGATATGGCGGCGGCAGATGGCCATGATATCGGGCGCTGACATGGCGGCATCTTCACGCGTTTGGCGAGCAGAGTCGAGGCCAGCGCGCTGTTGCTAATCGTTCGCAAGAAAGCTAGACGCGGATCGTGATCGTGCGCCCCGCCGTAATGTTGTTCTGGCTGCTGCTGGCTTTACCTGCGCTGGTTGTGCTCGTGGCAGCGACAGCCGTGGATGCCGATCTCGACCTGTTGACCGCCGAAAGCGGCGAATGGGCAGCACGCCTGCTGGTCGCGGCGCTGGCCGTCACGCCGCTGTTGCGTCTCGTCCCGGTGCTTGCCTGGTTGCGGCCGCACCGCCGGGCCATCGGGCTGGCGGCGTTCGGCACAGCCGCGGCCCACCTCGGCCTGTATGTCGCCGCCATGGGCGACATCCCCGCCATCCTTGCAGAAATTACGGCGCCCGGCATCTGGACGGGTTGGGCGGCGCTGATCTTGCTGCTGCCACTGGCGCTGACCAGCCGCGACACGGCTATGCGCGCCCTGGGCCGCAACTGGAAACGCCTGCAACGGCTCGCCTATCCGGCGGCGGCGCTGACGCTGGCGCACATGGTGCTGGTACATGACGGCTGGCGCGCGGCCCTATGGCTGGGCCTGCCGCTGCTGGCGCTCGAAATCACCCGCTTTCTCCCCCGTCCAACCCGAAGGACCCTTTCATGACCCTGAAACTGACAGTCGCCGTCCTGGCGCTGGCGATCGCCTCCCCGGCGCTCGCCACCGGCAAGATGACCTGCTCCGCCAAGCCCGAAACCCACAAGCCGATCGAGGCGCTGACCGCTGCGTTGACCAAGCAGGGCTGGGACGTGCGCAAGGCCAAGCCCGACGGTGGCTGCTATGAAGTTTATGGCACCACCCCCGAAGGCGACCGGGTCGAAGCCTATTTCGATCCCGTCAGCTTTGAAAAGCTGATCGTCTCGCGCCGCGGCGAGGTGCTCTACAAAAAGCCGTGACGAACCGGCGCGGGGCGGCTCAGGCCTTCCCGCGCTTGGCCTTGCCGGCAGCCATGCTCAGCCGGGCGACTTCGGCTTCCAGCGCGGCGATTTTCATCGCCTGGTTGACGATGATGTCCTGTAAAGCGGCCTTTTCAGCGCTGAAATCCGGCGCGGGCTCGGGCGCCGGTGTCACGACCGTGGCCTCGACCACGGTTTCCGACGCGGCATCCTCGCGGCTGCCAGCCTTGAACATCCCCGAATCGCGCGCGCGCTTGATCAGCGGCGCTGCACTGACGGCGAGCGCCATCAGGCTTTCGATCAGCGGATCCTGCTTGTTGTCGGCCATCATCTGCGTCCTGTCGTTGGTTGTGCCAAGATAGGATGCTGCCGCCAGCGATTCAACAACGCTGTATTATAAAATCAACACAGTCAGTCACTCAGCGGCAATCACCTCCGGCTGGTCACTCAGCGGATGCGGCAACCGCGACAGCATTTCCTTGGGGCAGACCTGCCAGATGGCATCGCGGGTGCGGTCCCATTCCGCCAACAGGCCGGCCGACCATTTCGACCCGGTCTCGCGGGCATGCTCCTCGATCAAGGCGTGGACGACGGCCTCCCAATGCGCACTGGCCAGCCGGGTCAGCACCACAGAATCCTGGTTGACCCGCTTCGAAAAATCGCCCTGCCGGTCATAGACGAACGCCATGCCGCCGCTCATGCCCGCGGCAAAATTGTCGCCGGTGCGGCCCAAAACGACCGCCACGCCGCCGGTCATGTATTCACAACCATTGGCGCCGCAGCCTTCGACGACGACATGCGCGCCGGAATTGCGCACGGCAAAACGTTCCCCGGCCCGGCCGGCGGCAAACAGGCGTCCGGCAGTGGCGCCATACAACACGGTGTTGCCGATAATGGCGTTGTCCTGGCTGGCCAGCGGCGATGACACCATCGGGCGCACGACGATGGTCGCGCCCGACAGGCCCTTGCCGACATAGTCGTTGGCCTCGCCAAACACTTCCAGCCTGATGCCCTGCACGGCAAAGGCGCCGAGCGATTGCCCGGCCGAACCGCGCAGGCGAATGCTGACATGGCCCGGCGCCAGCCCGGTCATGCCGAATTTGCGGGTGATTTCCGATGACAGCCGCGTGCCTACCGCCCGGTGCGTGTTGCGCACCGCATAGGTCAGCTGCATCTTCTCCCGGCGGCTGAACAGCTGTTCGGCATCGCGGATCATGTCGGCATCCAGGCTGTCTGGCACTTCGTTGCGATGCCCTTCGATGCCGAAGCGGCGCATGTAATCGGGCGCATCGACCTTGGCGAGAATGGGGTTCAAATCAAGATCGTCGAGATGTTCGGCACCGCGGCTGACCTGGCGCAGCAATTCGGTGCGGCCGATGACTTCATCGAGCGAGCGCACGCCGAGCTTGGCGAGAATTTCTCGGACTTCCTCGGCGATGAAGCTCATCAGGTTGATGACCTTCTCGGGCGTACCGACGAATTTCTGCCGCAGGGCGTCGTCCTGGGTGCACACCCCCACCGGGCAGGTGTTGCTGTGGCATTGGCGCACCATGATGCAGCCCATGGCGACCAGCGACAGCGTGCCGATGCCATATTCCTCCGCGCCCAGTATGGCGGCTATGACGATGTCGCGGCCGGTCTTCAGCCCGCCGTCGGTGCGCAGCTTTACCCGGTGGCGCAGGCCATTGAGGGTCAGCACCTGGTTGACTTCGGACAGGCCCATTTCCCACGGCGTGCCGGCATATTTGATGCTGGTCTGCGGGGATGCCGCCGTGCCGCCGACATGGCCGGAAATCAGGATGACATCGGCATGCGCCTTGGCGACGCCGGCCGCCACGGTGCCGATGCCGGCACTGCTGACCAGCTTGACGCAGACGCGGGCGCGCGGGTTGATCTGCTTCAGATCATAGATGAGCTGCGCCAGGTCTTCGATCGAATAGATGTCGTGATGCGGCGGCGGCGAGATCAGTGTCACGCCGGGGGTGGAATGCCGCAAACGGGCGATGAGGTCGGTGACCTTGAAGCCCGGCAACTGGCCGCCCTCACCGGGCTTGGCGCCCTGTGCGACCTTGATCTCGATTTCCTCGCAGGCGTTCAGATATTCCGCAGTCACGCCGAACCGCCCGCTGGCGATCTGCTTCACCACCGAATTGGCATTGTCGCCGTTTTCATAGGGCGTGAAGCGCTTGCGATCCTCGCCGCCCTCGCCGCTGACCGCCTTGGCGCCGATGCGGTTCATGGCGATCGCCAGCGTTTCATGCGCTTCAGGGGACAGCGCGCCCAGGCTCATCCCCGGCGTGACGAACCGCTTGCGGATTTCGGTGATCGATTCGACTTCCTCGACCGCCACGGGCTTGGTTTCGACAAAATCGAGCAGGTCGCGCAGCGCGATCGGTGGCTGTTCGCGCACCGCCCGGCTAAACTTGAGATAGTCGGAATAGCTGTCGGCCCCGACCGCATGTTGCAGCAGGTGGATCAACCCGGCCTGATAGGCATGCGCTTCTGAGCCGGCGCGATAGCGATACAGGCCGCCGATCGGCAGCGCGATGACGTCTTCATCGAACGCTGCCTCGTGGCGCATCTGGGCATTGATGAACAGCGATTCAAAGCCTTCGCCCGAAATCTTGGCCGGCATGCCGGGGAAGAAATCATTGACCAGCGCGCGGCTGAGCCCGACGGCTTCGAAATTGTAACCGCCGCGATACGACGAGATGACGGCAATCCCCATCTTCGCCATGATCTTGAGCAGGCCATCCTCGATGGCCTTGCGATAACGCGCGACGCATTCATCATAGCTGAACGCGCCGAACAGGCCGCGGGCGTGGCGATCGGCAATGGCTTCCTGCGCCAGATAGGCGTTGACCGTGGTGGCGCCGACACCGATCAGAACGGCGAAATAATGTGTGTCGAGCGCTTCCGCCGACTGGACATTGATCGATGCGAACGTCCGCAGGCCCTTGCGCACCAGGTGCGTATGCACGCCGGCCGTGGCGAGGATCATACTGATCCCCATCCGCGTCGCCGACTGGTGTTCATCGGTCAGGAACAGCTGGCTCTTGCCCGACCTGACGGCGGTTTCCGCCTCCGCCCGCACCCGGGCAATTGCGGCGCGCAAGGCTTCGGGGCCGCCATTGATATCGAAACTGCAATCGATTTCAGCGACCTGCTTGCCGAAATGCCGCTTCAGCACGTCCCAGCCCAGGTTGGTCATCACCGGCGTGTCGATGACCATCACGCCTTCCTGCCGGGCGCCATCGTCAAGGATGTTGCCGAGGTTGGAAAAGCGCGTCTTCAGGCTCATCACCCGGGTTTCGCGTAAGGAGTCGATCGGCGGGTTGGTGACCTGCGAGAAGTTCTGACGGAAAAAGTGCGACAGGTTACGGGGGTTTTCCGAAATCACCGCCAGCGGCGCGTCATCGCCCATGCTGCCGATGGCCTCCTTGGCCTCCTCCACCATCGGCCCGAGCAGCAATTCCATGTCTTCCATGGTCTGGCCGGCGGCGACCTGGCGGCGGCGCAGTTCGTCGCGGCTGTAGCGGGCACCGGGCTGGGCACCGTCATGGCCCTGCATCGAGGCGAAGGTGGTGAAACCGGCGACCATCGCGCCATAATCATTGGCGCCGGCAATCCGGTCCTTGATCTCGCGGTCGGTGTAAAAGCGCGGACCTTCGGTACCGGTCATGCCGATGCCATCGCCATCCAGATCGACGGCGATCATCTCGCCTGGGCCCAGCGCACCCTTCATCACCATGTCGATTTCGGGGATGACGACCATCCCGGCTTCCGAACCGGTGACGAGCAGGCCATCGCGCGTCAGGCAGTACCGCATCGGCCGCAGCGCGTTGCGATCGAGGCCAGCCACCACCCAGCGGCCATCAGTCATCGCCAGTGCCGCCGGCCCATCCCAAGCCTCCATCACGCTGGCAAAGAAGGCATACATGGCGCGGTGTGCCTCGGGCAGGCTGTCGTCCTTGCTCCACGCTTCGGGGACAAGCATCAGCTTGGCGGTCGGCGCGTCGCGGCCCGAGCGCACAAAGGCTTCGAACACGGCGTCGAGGGCCGCCGTGTCCGACGCGCCGGCCGGAATCAGCGGCTTGATGTCTTCGGAATGTTCGCCGAACGCTGCCGCCGCCATCTTGATTTCATGGCTTTTCATCCAGTTGGTGTTGCCGCGCACCGTGTTGATCTCGCCATTGTGGGCGAGGCAACGGAACGGCTGCGCCAGCCACCATTGCGGGAAGGTGTTGGTGCTGTAACGCTGGTGATAGATGGCAAAACGCGAAGTGAAGCGTTCGTCCATCAGATCGGGATAGAACACCGACAGTTCCTCGGCGAGGAACAGCCCCTTGTAGATGATCGACCGCGCCGACAGCGAGCAGATGTA
>JBMOGO010000096.1:0-12304 GCA_049318305.1 Polymorphobacter sp. | reverse complement strand
TCGTCGCTTTGGGAATCCCCCGCAGTGAGTCAGGCTCCAAGAGACTTGGTATAAGGCGACGGTTCAAGGCCCATCAGGCGGAAGCCGCTTGTGTGCTGGGGCATGTTGGGTCCTCTTGTTGTTGGTCAGGCCAGGGGGCCCGCGCCGTCAGCGTTGCACGATGCTGCCCGCCTTCTTCACGAAGTCGGCCGCCGCATCCTTGTCGTCGGCGCTCGGCGGGGGTGCCGGGACCTCGAGACCGCGGCGGCAGGCCGGGCGGGCTTCGATTGCCTTGCGCCAGCGCGTCAGGTGATCGAGCCCGTCGATGTCGATGCCCGACCATTTGTAGGTCCGCACCCAGCACCAGTTGGCGATGTCGGCGATGGAAAAATCGCCGGCAAGCCATTCATTGTCCTTCAACTGCCCATCAAGCACCTCGAACAGGCGGCGACCTTCGTTCTGGTAGCGATCGATGGCGGGCTGGATCTTCTCCGGAAAATAGCGAAAGAACACATTGGCTTGGCCCATCATCGGGCCGACCCCGCCCATCTGGAACATCAGCCACTGGATGACCTGCGACCGGCCCTTGGCGTCCGTCGGCATCAGCCGGCCGGTCTTTTCGGCAAGGTAGATCATGATTGCACCGGATTCGAAGACGGCAAAGTCGTCCGCGTCGCGATCGACGATCGTCGGGATGCGGCCGTTCGGGTTGAGCTTCAGATAGTCTGGCGCCTTTTGCTCGCCCGTCGCGATGTTGACTGGCTTCACCGCATAGGCCAGCTCCAGTTCCTCAAGCGTCACCGAGGCTTTCCAGCCGTTTGGCGTCGGTGCCGTGTAAAGGTCGATCATGCTGCCGCTCCTGCCTGGACCGTGGCCTCAGTTCACATTGCGCTCTTTGCCGGCCCAATAGGGCTCCCGCAGCGCCCGCTTGAGAACCTTGCCCGAGGCGTTGCGCGGCAAGACGTCGATGAAATCCACCGACTTTGGCACCTTAAAGGCTGCGATCCGCTCCCTGGCAAACCGGAGCAGGTCGGCCGCGTCGGCCACGGCGCCGGGTTTGAGGACCACAACCGCCTTGACCGCCTCGCCCCAACGGTCGTCGGGCACGCCGATGACGGCCACATCGGCCACGGCGGGATGGCCGAAAATGGCGTCTTCGACTTCGGCCGGATAGATATTCTCCGCGCCCGAGATGATCATGTCCTTCACCCGGTCGTGGATGTAGAGATAGCCGTCGGCGTCGAGGTAGCCGGCATCGCCGGTGCGCAGCCAACCGTCCGCGTCGATCGTTTCGCGCGTTGCAGCCTCGTTCTTCCAGTAGCCCGCCATGTTGGAGGTGGATCGCGTGGCGATCTCGCCGACGGCTTCCGGCGGCAGCGTGTTCCCGTCCTTGTCGATGATCTTCAATTCGATCCCCGGCATGGGGCGGCCGGCCGACTTCATCCGCCGGTTGCCTTGCGGATCATGATCCTCGGGCGGCAGGTAGACGATCGTCCCGCAGGCCTCCGTCATCCCATATTGCTGGCAAAAGCTGCAGCCGAAGACCTCGAGGCACTGGCGCAGCAGGTCGAGCGGGATGGGCGAGGCGCCGTAGAAGACGGCCTTCAGGCGGCTGTAGTCAACCTCGCGGGCACCCGGCATCTGGATCAGGAAGTTCAGGGCGGCAGGCACCATGAACAGCTTGGTGATGCGCACCGGCTCGATCAGGCCCAGCACCGTGGGCGGATCGAACTCGCGCAGGATCACGAGGGTCGCACCGTTCAACAGCCCGACAACGCCCCAGCCGGTCCCGCCGATATGGGCCAACGGCATGGCAACAAGGCAGACATCATCGGGTGCCCAGCCATAGCAGTCGATGCCGGCCTGGCCAGCGCGGATCCAGGTTTCGAGCAGGTTGCTGTTGGTCAGCATGACGCCCTTGGGCCGGCCGGTCGTGCCCGAGGTGTAAAGCTGCAGCGCCGTGTCGGCCGGGCCGACGGCGGTCGCGGAGTCGCTGTCCGCCGCGCTGTCGCGCCATGCCGCATAGCCGTCTTGTGCTCCGCTCTCCAGCTCGATCGCGCGAACCGCGCGGCCCGAAAGCACGATCGCCTGCTGGGCGAGGTCGCCGAACTCCCGCCCGACGAACAGCAGCGAAACCTCGCCATTCTCCAACAGATAGGCGATTTCCGCGGCGGCAAGCCGCCAGCCGATCGGCAGGGTTACCGCGCCGGCCTTCGCCCCGCCGATCAGGATCTCGAAGAAGCAGTCCGTGTTCTTGGCGAGGTAGCCGATCCGGTCCCCCTTCGAGACCCCTTTAGCCTGCAACGCATTCGCGACGCGGCTGGTGTTGGCGTCCAGCTCACCGTAGGTCGTTGTGCGGCCCTCGAAGGTCAGGGCGACGGCGTCGGGCCGAACGCCGGCATACACGCGCGCGATGTCGCCAACTGTCCGGATGCTGTCGGACAGGTCCGGGCTTTCAGTCCCCATCGGTGAACTCTCCCTCCAAATACTCGCGTCCGTCGCCACTCAGGCCATGCTGATTGCCTTCTGGAAGGCCGGGCGCGTTGCAATGCGTGCCACATAGGCCTTGAGGTCGGTCATCTCGTCGCTGACCGAGCCAATGCGGTTGGCCATGAAGCAGGCATGGCCGAGCATGATGTCAGCCCCCGAGAAGTCGCCGACCAGATAGTACTTGCCGGCAAGGGCTTCATTCACCGGCTCGAGTGCCTTGGTGAGCAGCCGCTGCGCTTGGCCGAGAACATTCGCATCGCGGCGATCTTCGGGCAGCAGCAGCGTATGCACCACCACCGTGTTGACCGGCGGCATCACCATGCCTTCGCAATAGTGAAACCACTGCAGATAGGCCGGAAAACGCGGGTCATCGACGGCGGGCTTCAACCCGCCGTTCTTGTGCCGTTCGATGATGTATTCGACGATGGCGCCGGATTCAAAGATCGTCACATCGCCGTCTTCCAGCACCGGAACCCGGCCCAGCGGATGTCGGGCGCGATGTTCGTCCGATTTGAGGTCCTTGGGATGGAACGACATCTTGTTGATGTCATAGGGCAACGCCAATTCCTCCAGCAGCCAGACGATCCGTCCGGCGCGCGAGTTCGGGGCAAAATGCAGCTTCAACATATCGGACCTTTCAAAGCATTGTGACGACCGGCCGTCAGCGTTTCGGCACGCCGGATTTTTCGAGGCGCCAGCGCAGCGTGTCGATGCGGTCCTGGCCGAAGAAAGGCTCGCCGTTGAAGACCATCGTGGGCACCCCCCAGCCCCCGGCGGCAGCAAGGGCTGCCTGATTGGCTTCGATCGCTGGCATCGGGTCTTCGGCAGCGATGGCTGCGTCCATCTCGGCAAGGTCGAGCCCGGCCTTGGCCGCTGCTTCGGCAAGCCGATCGCCTTCGTTCCAGCCCGGTTCGCTGCCCCAGATCAAATGTGCGACATGATAGGCAAATTCGATGCCTTTGCCCCGGCGTTCGGCCTCAACGCCAAGGCCGGTGAGCCGATAGATATAGGGCTGCTCCTCGGCAACTTCGTAAGTCGTCATGTCCTGCACGATCGGATCAGGCGATGGCATGCCGATCCGCATCCCAAGAAACGCCCCCCGCCGTGCAGCGTCCATGGCAATGTACCGAGCCCGCCGCGGATCGCCGGTGAACAGTGTTTCCTTGGAACGCACGGCAATCGGCAGCACCGGCCGCAGCGGTATTACAACGTCGAAATCCTCGCGCAGGCGCAGCAGGTCGGGCGTCACCAGATAGGAATAAGGGCTGCGGAAGGACCAGAAAACGTCAACGATGTGCGTCATATGCAACTCCGATGTTTGGCGGTTAGCCGACCATGTCCGCCAGTCGCTGCGTGATGATCCGTTCCGCGTCGTCGACAATCGATCGGACCAGATCCTTGCAGGTCGGTACATCGTCGACGAGCGCACCCGCCTGTCCGGTCGTCACCATGCCCGCCTCGATATCGCCGGTGGTCCAGGCCTTGTCCTGGTTGGTGCCGGAGACATACTCATGAACCTGATCGAAACCGCCGCCGGCGGCTTCGATCTCGGCCACCTTCATCGCCACTGCATTCTTGTAGACGCGTGCGGTGTTGCGATAGCTGCGGAAGATGAGTTGAGTCTGGTTCTCGTCCATCTCGACGATCTTTTCCTTGATGCCGTCGTGGATCGGCGCCTCCTGGGTGGCCAGGAACCGCGTTCCCATGTTGATGCCGTCACAGCCGAGCGCCAGTGCCGCCGCCAGCCCGCGGCCGTCGGCAATGCCGCCCGACGCCACCACCGGAATCTTGAGCGCGCGGGCGGCCGCCGGAAACAGCACAAGGCCACCGACATCCTGCTCGCCGGGGTGGCCGGCGCACTCGAAGCCATCGATGCTGACGACATCGACGCCAAGGCGTTCGGCCGCGAGCGAATGGCGAACGGTGACGCATTTGTGGATGACCTTGATGCCGGCGGCCCGAAACCGCTCCATGAACGGTTCAGGGCTGCGGCCTGCGGTCTCGACGATCTTGACGCCGCTGCGCGTGATCACCTCGACATATTCGTCATAGTCGATCTTGGTCGCGACCACGCCGACCGTGAGATTGACGGCAAAGGGCCTGTTGGTGAGCGACATGCAGCGCGCAATCTCGTCATGAAGCCCTTTGGGCGTCTTCTGCGTCAGCGCCGTCATCACGCCGAGGGCGCCGGCGTTGGAAACCGCGGCCGCAAGGTCAGCGGTACCGACCCGCATCATGCCGCCGCAGATGATGGGGGCTTCGATGCCCAGCAGCGCGGTCAATCTGGTCTTCATGGGCAATTCCCTCAATAAGTCGTTGCAACGCCGGGGTGTTAACCCGTCACATTGGCCGTTGTGCTCACCGGCCCGATCAACAAATCCGCCAGCTTTGCCCGCTGGTGCACGCCGTCGCCGAACAACGCCTGGTTGTGCAGGTTGCGCTTGAAATAAATGTGCAGGCCATATTCCCAGGTGAACCCGATCCCGCCGTGCAACTGGATGGATCGATCGGAGATGAAGGCAGCGGCATCGGATGCGGCGCTCTTGGCCATGCGCGCCGCGATTTCTGCCTGGGGCGAGCCGGCGACGATCTCTGCACAGGCATAGTAAAGCAGGGAACGCGCCCGGTCGATTTCGACCATGGCATTAACCAGCGGGTGCTTGACCGCCTGAAAAAAGCCGATCGGGCGATCGAACTGGACGCGCTCCTTGGCGTAGGCGACCGTCGTCTGTAATAGCCACTCGCTGGCTCCGCACAGGTCGGCCGAGACCAGCGCCAAAAGGCCCGGCCACGCCGCGTGCAGGACCGGGGCCGCATCGCGTGACAGGATCGCACCTGCGCTGACTCGGACACCATCGAAATGCACGCTCGCCTGATCGCGGGTCAGGTCGTGGATGTGATCGGCTTCAATAGTCAGTGCTTCGGCCTTGGTGTCCACGGCACACAGCACGATGGCATCGCCGAGCCTTGCACTCGCAATAAAAAGGTCGGCCTTGAATCCGTCCTGCACGAACCGGGCGGTGCCATGGAGGACAAGGTCGTCGCCGTCGGCGTGGGCGATGAGCGGAGCGTCCCCGGGCTCCCAGCTGCCACGGTCGTTGGTGATCGCCAGGCTGGCCGCGGCCCCGCCGGCGATGCGCGCCATCACGGCCCGAGCGGCACCACTGCCGGCAGCCCGGAGCACCAGGCTTGCCGAGAGCGTCGGGATGAGCGGGGAAGGCAGCGCGTGACGTCCCGCTTCCTCGACAACTGCGGCAATGCCGGCGAGCGAGATATCGGAGCCGCCATCTGCTTCGCCGATAGCCAGGCCGGTCCAGCCGAGCGCGACGATTTCGGCCCACAGTGCCTCATCCCAGGGGGCGCGTTCGCCGGCATCATAGACCGGCTCGGGCGCTGCTGCGACCAGGTTGCGCAACCTGTCCATCGGCAGCCGCTCGTCGAGCATCCTGCGCGCCATGTCGCGCATCATTGCTTCGTCTTCGCCGAAGCCGAAATCGCTCGGCGCACTGTTTGTTCCGGGCACCTGCACCTCCCTATTTCGACTTGGGCAGGCCGAGCACGCGCTCGCCCAGGATATTGCGCTGGATTTCATTGGTGCCGGCCGCGATCGTGTTGCCGAAGCTGTTCAGATAGGCGAGCGGCCAATGGCCTTGGTGCGGCGCGCGCGGATCACGCTTGTAAAGTGTCGAATGCGCGCCCGCAATTTCGACGCCAAGCCGCGCATTGTCCTGGGCAAACTCGCTGCCGGTCAGCTTTTGTTGCAAAGGCAGGCGCATCGGATGGTCGCAGAGCGCCGGCACCCGCACTCGCCTGACATTCTGCCGCATTCCTTCGCCGACAATCGCGCGCTGCATGATGGCGTCACGGGTGACGGGATCGTCGGCGGCGAGAATGCCGTTTCGCCAACTGCTGCGCGCCAGCTCGATCAGGTTCTGGATCGCCCCGTCGCCGCCACCGCCGCCGCTGCCCGCACCTTCGGCGGCACCGCGTTCGGACAGCAAGGTGGTCATCGCCACCTCCCAGCCCTTGCCGACATCGTCGAGCCGGTTGGAATCGGGGATTCGCACATCCTCGAAGAACACTTCGTTGAAGCCGGTTTCGCCGGTGATCTTCACGAGCGGCCGAACGGTGACGCCCGGCTGGCCGGCGATGGGGCAGAGAAAATAGGTCAGCCCGGCATATTTGTCCTCCTTCGAGGTGCGGGTGACGAGGATCATCCACGTGGCGAAATGGCCGAGGCTGGTCCACACCTTGTGGCCGTTGATGATCCAGTCGTCGCCATCGCGCACCGCCGAGGTCCGCTGGCTGGCAAGGTCGGACCCGGCGCCGGGTTCGGAGAAGCCCTGGCACCAGATTTCCGCGCCTGACAGGCAACCTGGAATAAACTTGCGCTTTTGTTCCTCCGTCCCGTGCCGAAGAATCGTCGGCGCGGCCATGCTGAGGCCGACGATGTTGATCAGGAACGGAACTCGGGCGCGACCAAGTTCCTGGTTGGCGATGCGCTGGCAACCCTGGTGTCCGTGGCCGCCATATTCCTTGGGATAGTCGGCGCCGACCAGCCCAGCATCATAGCATTGCTTCTGCCACGCCTGCAGATAGTCGCGCTGCCCGGTTGTCATCACCTCGATGGGCGTGATCGGCAGCCGCTCCGGCGGTGGCGGTGGCGCATTGGCGGCAAGCCAGCTTCGGGCATGGTCCCGGAACGCGATCTGCTCCGGCGTGAGATCGGCTGCTGTCACGGCACAGTTCTCCACTTGCGTCGCCGAGAGGCCATGTGCCCGCCGACAATCTCCATCCCAGCGCCATCATGCCACCATTGGCGCGGCAGGAAGACAAAGCAGTTTGTTTTTGTGCCGCGGTTCGAAATCTTTGCCGGTGGCGGATGTGCCTCAGGCCACGCCGGACTTGCGCAGCCAGGCTTTTAGTCGCGCCTTGTCGGGCACGATGACCCGACGATAGCCCGGTTCGACAAGCCCGGCCCGTTCAAGGGCCTTCATCGCATTGCCGACGGCAACGGTGGTAACCCCCAGAAGCTCGGCTAACTCGCGTTGCAGACAGGCGACGCCATCCGGCACCTCGCCGCGCCCTGTGTGAACATACAGCACCTTTGCGAGCCGCGCCGTCACCGGCAGCGTCCGCGCATCGTCGTAGAGTTCGAGCACGGCGTTCAGCCGCGCCGTGTTGCAGCGCCAAAGCGCAACGGCGAAGTCTGGATGGTCGCGCAGTAGCGCATCGAGTGCAGCTCCATCGATCGAATCGATCTCGCAGGGCCCGACAGCATGGACATTCTGCGTGAAGGCGCGCCGCTCGAGCGCGACATCGCCGTAGTGTGCGCCAGGGCCCAGCATGCTCAGTAGCTTGAACGAGCCGTCATGCTGGAAACGCCCGAACCGGACTTTGCCTTCGGCGACAATGCATAGCCGCGCTCGATCATCGCCCTGCCTGTGCAAGGCCTGCCCGTCGCCGAAGATTCGCCGCTGTGCACGCTGCTGCAGGTCATGCCGTACGGGATCCGACAGGTAGGTGCTCAGGGGCTTCAAGCCAAAATCGAGCACGTCCATATCGGCCTCGGTTCATTCTGCACTCGGTGAGCAATGACGACCGCACCCCGCACCGGCAAATATACCAAGTGCCACCGGGCGCGCCATGGCCAAACAGGATCGCCCGGCAAGGAAGCCACCAGCGCAAGGAAGATGGCGGCTTTCGGGATTTGCCGTCAGCATGCGCATGACGGGAATGAGGGTGCTTTGCCGATCGTCCGCTTTTTTCGGCCCGATCGACGGATTTCGTCAGAACCGGACGTTGACCAGAGATGAAGTGAACGTCTTGCGTTGGGTCGACAGCGGCCGTGCCCGCGGTGTCCGAAAGGGGACGGAAACTATGGTGGCACCAGCTATTCTGCCCATTGGCAAGCTGGGCGGACGCGCCGCGCTTTGTCCGCGGCTCAGGCCGCCACCTGGTTCGAAAAGAAGGTGTGCGCGCGCAGGCCGCCTTCGGGGCGGTTGGACAGCGTGATCTGCGCCCCGTGGGCATGCGCGATTGCCCGGGCGATGGCGAGGCCGAGACCCGTGCCACCGGTTTCGCGGTTGCGTGAACTTTCGCCGCGCACGAAGGGCTCGAAGATGCGATCCATCTCGTGCGACGGGATGCCGGGCCCATCGTCGAGAATGTCGACGCTGAACCCGTCACCGCCCGTCGTCATGCGGACCACGATCGCGCCCGCGCCATAGCGCCGGGCATTTTCCAGCAGATTGTCGAACAGCCGGGTCAGCGCCACCGGATTGCCTGCGACGTGGAAATCGCTCGCCGCCGTCTCCATCTGCACCGGGTAGGGCGCGGCCTGCGCCAGTGCCGATACCAGCGCGCCGATCTCCACCAGCTCCGGCCCGGTCACCGGGTGTTCGGCGCGGGCATAGGCCATCATGTCGGCCAGCAGATGCTCCATCTGGGCAATGTCGGGCTCGATGATCTGCGGCGACAGCGCCGCGCTGGCATCCATGCGCAGCCGCAGCTTGGTCAGGCCGGTGCGGATATCGTGCGCGATGGCGACCATGATCTGTTCGCGCTCGCGCACCAGCCCGGCCAGCCGCGACCGCATGCGATTGAGCGCCTGCGACAAACGGCGCAGCTCACGCGGGCCGGTTTCGGCGACGGCGATGGCCGTCGCGGCCAGGCCGATGACTTCGGCGTCGCGCTCCAGCGCCCGGATGGGCCGCATGATCACCCAGTGGATCGCCGCGCCCAGCATCAGGGTGACGACGCCGATCACCGACAGCACGAACGCCAGCGCATAAGGCCCGTCGGTGTAGAAGATCGAGGGGGCAAGCCAGATGTTGAGGACCCGCCCGTCCTCCAGGGCGATGGCCATGTGATAATCGCTCGCGGCATAAAATGGCCGCAGCGGTTCGCGCTTCACGAGCGCGCGCAGCTCCAGCAGGCCGAGCGTGCGAAAGCGGATGTCGCGGCCGCGCAGGCGCTGGGTCACGGCCGAATCGCCGCGCACCAGGATCGCCTGCCGGGCGGTGTCGCGGTGCAGGCCCGCGGCGAACCCCGGCGTGATCCGCGCCGCCCGCGACCGGCTGGCATAGATCGACAGCACCGCGTCCTCGGCCTCAGGCGGGGAGCGTTCGAGCAGCCACACCAGCTCGCCGATGCCATGCGAACTCTCGGCGATGGCGCGGGTGAACAACCGCTCTGACAGGGGGGTCTGCAGCACGGCGGCGAGCGCTGCTGCCGACACCAGCAACAGCACGAAGGTCAGCGCCATTATGCGGGCGAAGATCGAATTGAGCGCGCCCGGCAGCCAGCTGCTCATCACGCCTCCCGGGTCACGGCGGCGGTGAAGGCGTAACCGAGATTGCGCACGGTCTTGATCAGCGCGGGTTGGCGGCCGTCGGTCTCGATCTTGCGGCGGATGCGGCTGATCTGGGAATCGATGCTGCGGTCGAACGGATTGCTGTTCACCCCGCGGGACAGATCGAGCAGGGTTTCGCGGGACAGCACCCGCGGCGCGCGTTCGACCAGCGCCAGCAACAGGGCAAACTCGCCCGACGTGAGGGTGATGTCGCTGCCATCCGGCGCGGTCAGCGCCATCTGGTCGGGCAGCAGGCGAAAACCGCCGAAGCGGTAGGCGGTGCGCCGGGGCGGCGCCGGCACGGTATCGGCCGGGCGGCCGCGCCGCAGGATCGCCTTGATCCGCGCGACCAGTTCGCGCGGATTGAACGGCTTGCCCAGATAGTCGTCGGCGCCGACCTCCAGCCCGACGATCCGGTCGACATCCTCGGCGATCGCGGTGAGCATGATGACCGGGATCGACGACGCGGCGCGCAAGCGGCGGCAAAAGGACAGGCCGTCCTCCCCCGGCATCATCAGATCGAGCACGATGAGGTCGATGCTGCCCCGGGCAATGATCGGCTCGGCCTCGGCGGCGGATCCGGCAGTGGTGACGTGCATGCCATTGCGGGTGAGCGCACCTTCGACAAGCGCACGTAATTCCTTGTCATCATCGACGATCAGGATCGAGGGCGCTGCGTTCATCACCGCCACATTAGCCGGTTGGCGGCGCGGGCTCCACGCCGGTTTTGTGGCGGAACGTTGCCGGCTGGCGGGGGCCGGCAACAATTCGTCACAAATGGACTTGGGCCGGGCAAACGCGGGCAACGCGCCGCGGCCATTTCAGCGTCATTGCAAACACAGGAGCACAGCAATGACCAATACCAACCTTATCCCCTCGATTCTTTTCGTCAGCATCCTCGGCGTCACCGCCGTCATCCCGGCCGGCCCCGCGCAGGCGCAGGCAGGCGACCAGTTCCAATCGATGCTGGCGCGCGCCGATGCCAATGGCGACGGTGCGGTAACCTGGGCCGAATTCATGGCTCTGCGCACCGGGATGTTCGCCGCCATGGACCGCAACGACGACGGCTATGTCGACAGCCAGGACCGGCCGCGCCTGATGGCGAGCCGGTTCGACGAGGGCTTTGCCAGGCTCGCGCCGGCGGACGCCAATCGCGATGGCCGGATTTCGCGGGCCGAACTGACGAACAGGCAGGCCCCCGCCTTCGAGGCGGCCGACACCGACCGCAACCGCGTGCTGAGCGCCAGCGAGATCGCGGCAATCCGCCCCTCGCGCTGAGCCACCAATACAGTCATTGCCGCCCTGACGGCGGCACCCAATCACAGGAGCATGTCATGAACGAAAACGCATTCGCGCCCGCATTTGGTGTGGCGGTCCTGCTGTTCGCTGCCGGCGAACTGGTGTGGCGCCGGCGGGCCGGCCTGGGCTATGATTTCGGCTCGCTGGGCGCCAATCTCGGCGTCATGCTGGGCCGGGGGATCACGAACTTTTTGACCGGCGGGATCGTCACGGCCGCCTTGTTCGCGGTGTATCAATTCGCCCCGGTGCAATGGGCCATCGATGACTGGCGGACCTGGGCGGTCGGCTTCTTCGTGTTCGAATTCTTCTATTATTGGGAACACCGGTTCAGTCATACCGTGCGCTGGTTCTGGGCGTCGCATGCCGTTCACCATTCGGCCAACCAGTTCACCCTGCCAGCGGCGTTCCGCCTCGGCTGGACAAGCAATATCTCGGGCGTCTGGGCGGTGTTCCTGCCGATGGCCTTGATGGGCTTCCACCCGATCGTCATCGGCGCGATGATGGTGGTCAATCTGCGCTACCAATATTTCCTGCATACCGAGGCGGTGGGCAAGCTGGGCCCGCTGGAATGGGTGTTCAACACGCCGTCGCACCACCGGGTGCATCACGGCTCCAACCCCGAATATCTCGACACCAATTATGGCGGCGTCCTGATCATCTATGACCGGATGTTCGGCACCTTCGTCGAGGAACGCGCAGAAACCCCGGTGATCTATGGCCTAACCAAGCCGGTGACAAGCAACAACCCCTTCGTGATTGCCTTCCACGAATGGGGGAATCTGTGGAACGACGTAAAGTATGCCCGCAATGCTGGCGACGTGCTGCGGGCGATGTTCGGTCGCCCAGGCGAACAGCCCCACGTGCCTGTGCGCCAGGCTTTGATGGTGGAATCCTGATAAGGTTCTGGGTCGATCCCGGCGCAAGTACCGGGCGTTGGCATGCGCCGCAGTAGCTGCGCATGCCAATGCTCATTTTGGAGCGGCTGTTTCCAAAAAAGCCAGACCAACGGCATCAAAGAAAGGGCGCATCGGCGTCGGGAAGGAACGTCCGCTTTCAGGATCGTTGAACAACTGGTCGATCGACCGAGATTGGGGCGCAAAGCGGTCTTGGCTGTGTGAACGTTGAGGGATCGGCTTGCGGACATCCCCTGCCCCGTATCATAATGAGCACCAATTATGCTCC
>JBMOGO010000095.1:0-12481 GCA_049318305.1 Polymorphobacter sp. | reverse complement strand
CATCGCGTCCTGCACGGCGTGCAGCGAGGCACCGCGCGGCGGCTTGCCGAATTCCGAAATATCGGCGCCGGCGATGAACGTACGCCCGGCACAGGCGAGCACCACCGCCTTGACCGTGGCATCGCCGGCCAGTGCCTTGAAGGCGCCATCCAGCCCGTCGCGGACATCGGCAGACAGCGCGTTGACCGGCGGCGAATCGATGGTGACGACGGCGATGTCGCCATCCATGCGCAGGTCGACAACGGCGTTGATGGCGGTCATGTTTTGGTCCCCAAGAATTTTGCTTTGCGTCTTCATAGCAGGACCGCCGGCCAAGCCAACATGCTAGCGAGCCTGGCGGGCCAAGATGGTAGCGAGCCTGGCGAGCCAACATGGTCGCGAGCTTTGCTTGAAAGCCGGGCACTTCACCTGTATCGGTTGGACATGGAAAACCGCGCGGTCCTGTTTGGTTATCTGCGGCGTGCTGCCTTGCCGGCGGTGTGCATCCTGCTGATCGGCTATTTCGTCAGCCACGCCATCAACGGCCCGACGGGGGTCATCGCGTGGAAGGATTACAAGGCGCAGCGTGTAGAGCTTGAAACCCAGGCGCTCGCCAGCACCGAAGCCACCGCCGCGCTCAAGCGGCAGGTCGATCTGCTCGATCCGCGCCGGGTGGACCCCGATCTTGCCGACGAACTGGTGCGACGCAACCTCAATGTTGTTAAACCCGATGAAGTCATCGTCAAGTTGCCCGACGACGTTGTCGTCAAACCGTCCGACGACGTTTTCGTGAAATCGGACGACAAGCCATAAGCTGTTTTTTTGTGTAGCGTTCTGGGGTTGAACCGGCGGGGGCGAGGCTCCTATACCCAATCCGGTTAACAGGGGAGGGCGTTTACCATGGCTCGTTCGGCGACACCAAAGGTGGCCGCGAAGGCAGCGGCGGTCGCAAGCCCCGCACCCGTCCCCAACTGGCCGCGCTTGCCGGAAGCCCAGCGCCAGAAGGCGACGAAGGACGAGCTGCTCGAATATTACCGGCAGATGATGCTGATCCGCCGGTTCGAGGAACGCGCCGGGCAATTGTACGGCATGGGTCTGATCGGCGGCTTCTGCCATTTGTATATCGGCCAGGAAGCCGTCGTCGTCGGCATCCAGGCGGCGCTCAACCCCGGTGACAGCGTCATCACCGGCTATCGCGACCATGGCCATATGCTCGTCAAGGGTATTCCCGCCAACGAAGTCATGGCCGAACTCACCGGCCGCCAGTCCGGCATTTCCAAGGGCAAGGGCGGTTCGATGCACATGTTCAGCGTCGAACATGGCTTTTTCGGCGGCCATGGCATTGTCGGCGCACAGGTCTCGCTCGGCGCCGGCCTCGCCTTTGCCCACAAGTACAAGGAAGATGGCGGCATCGCCGTGACCTACTTTGGCGACGGCGCGTCGAACCAGGGCCAGGTTTATGAAAGCTTCAACATGGCCGAGCTGTGGAAGCTGCCGATCATCTTCGTCATCGAAAACAACCAGTACGCGATGGGCACCAGCGTCAATCGCGCCTCGGCAGAGGATATCCTGTACCGTCGCGGCGAAAGCTTCCGGGTACCGGGCATCCAGGTCGATGGCATGGACGTGCAGGCGGTGCGCGGCGCAGCGCAGGTCGCGGTGGATTGGGTGCGCAGCGGCATGGGGCCGGTGCTGATGGAATTGAAGACCTATCGCTATCGCGGTCACAGCATGTCAGATCCGGCGAAGTATCGATCGCGGGAGGAAGTCCAGGCGATGCGTGAAAAGTCGGACCCGATCGAACAGGTCAAGCGCGAGATTTTCGAACAGGGTTTCGGCGATGAAGCCAGCCTGAAAGCCATCGACAAGCAGATCCGCGAGATTGTCGATGCCTCCGCCGATTTTGCCGAAGAATCTCCGGAACCGGATGCCGCCGAGCTGTATACCGATGTTCTGGTGGGGAAATACTGATGCCCGAAATCAAGCTCCCCGCCATGTCGCCGACCATGGAAGAAGGCACGCTGGCCAAATGGTTGGTGGCCGAAGGCGACACCATCAAGGCTGGCGACGTGCTGGCAGAGATAGAAACCGACAAAGCGACGATGGAACTGGAGGCCGATGAAGGCGGCACCATGGGCAAGATCCATGTCGCCGCCGGCACTGAGGGCGTGAAGGTCGGCACGTTGATCGCGGTGATCATCGGCGAAGACGAAACCGCTTCTCTCGAGGGGCCGGGGCAGGGTGCCTCTATGCCAGCACCGCCACCTGTTGTCGCTGAGGCGCCCAAGCCCGTCGCCGTCGCCGCAGCGAACCCACCCCCGGCACCTGCCGTCCCAGCCGGGGATATGAAGCGCACGACAGTACGCGAGGCGCTCCGCGATGCCATGGCGGAGGAAATGCGCACCACGCCGGAAGTGTTCGTGATGGGTGAGGAAGTCGCCGAGTACCAGGGCGCCTACAAGGTTACCCAGGGCCTGCTCGACGAATTCGGGCCCAAGCGGGTTATCGACACGCCGATCACCGAATATGGCTTTGCCGGCATCGGCGCCGGCGCCGCGATGAACGGCCTCAAACCGATCATCGAGTTCATGACCTTTAATTTCGCACTGCAGGCCATCGACCACATCATCAACAGCGCCGCCAAGACCAACTACATGTCGGGTGGCCAGATGCGCTGCCCGGTGGTGTTCCGCGGCCCGAACGGCGCGGCATCGCGGGTCGGCGCGCAGCACAGCCATAACTTCGCTGCCTGGTATGCCAGCGTTCCCGGCTTGATCGTCATTGCGCCGTACAGCGCTGCCGACGCCAAGGGATTGTTGAAAGCGGCGATCCGTTCGCCCGATCCGGTGGTGTTCCTGGAGAATGAACTGCTCTACGGCCAGAGCTTCGATGTGCCCGAAGGCGATGTCGTCGTGCCGATCGGCAAGGCATCGGTGGCGCGCGCTGGCAAGGACGTGACGCTGGTCAGCTATTCGATCGGGGTGGGCGTGTGTCTTGCAGCGGCGGAAACGCTGGCGGCGGAAGGCATCGAGGCGGAAATCATCGATTTGCGCACATTGCGCCCGCTCGATACGGCAACCGTGTTGGCATCCTTGAAGAAAACCAACCGAATGGTGGTGGTGGAGGAAGGCTTCCCGGTCTGCTCGATCGCGTCGGAAGTCATCACCGTCGCCATGGAACAGGGCTTCGACGACCTCGACGCCCCGGTCCTGCGCTGCACCAACATCGACGTGCCGATGCCTTATGCCGCCAACCTTGAAAAACTGGCGCTGCTGAAACCCGCCGACGTGGTCGCAGCGGCGAAGAAGGTTTGCTACAAATGATCGACATCACCATGCCCGCGCTGTCGCCGACAATGGAGACCGGCACGGTTTCGAAATGGCTCGTCAAGGTCGGCGATACCGTCAAGTCCGGCGACGTGCTGTGCGAGATCGAAACCGACAAGGCGACGATGGAAGTTGAAAGCATCGACGAGGGCGTGGTCGCCGAACTGGTGGTCGCGGCGGGCACCGAAGGCGTGCCGGTCGGGCAGGTGATCATGCGGTTGCAGGGCGAAGGGGAGGCAGCGGCTCCAAAAGCTGCGCCCGCGCCCGCGCCGGCCAAGGTCGAAGCCCCGGCGGCGGTGGCAGCGCCGGCCCCTCCGCCCGCACCTGTCGCCCCCGTCGTTGCAGCGGCGTCGGCACCCGGTAACCGGGTCAATGCCAGCCCGCTCGCCCGGCGGCTTGCCGAAGCCCAGGGCATTGCGCTGGCTGGCGTTGCCGGCTCCGGGCCTAATGGCCGTATCGTGCGCGCTGATGTCGATGCAGTTGCGGGCAAGCCGGCGGCAGCCCCACCGAAAGCGGCCTCAACGCCGACTACACCCATTCCAGCGGCAGCACCTGCTCCGGCGCCAAGACCCGCTGCCCCCGCGCCGACCAGCGAGATCCCGCACGAGGTCAGCAAGCTCGGCGCGGTGCGCAAGATCATCGCCAAGCGGCTGACCGAGGCCAAGCAGACCATTCCGCATATCTATCTGACCGTCGATGTCCGGCTCGATGCGCTGCTCAAGCTGCGCGGGGAGCTCAACGCGGCGCTTGAACCGCGCAAGATCAAGCTGAGCGTCAACGACATGGTCATCAAGGCGCTGGCGCTGGCGCTGCGCCAGGTGCCCAAGTGCAATGTCAGCTTCGCCGGCGACAGCCTGATCACCTATAGCCGCGCCGATATCTCGGTCGCGGTGGCGGCGCCGTCGGGCCTCATCACCCCAATCATCGTCGGGGCCGATAGCAAGGCGCTGTCGCAGATCGCCACCGAGATGAAGGAACTCGCCGAGAAAGCCCGCGCCGGCAAACTCCAACCGCACGAATATCAGGGCGGCACCGCCAGCGTATCGAACCTCGGCATGTTCGGCATCAAGAGCTTCGACGCGGTGATCAACCCGCCGCAGGCGATGATCCTGGCGGTCGGGGCAGGGGAACAGCGGCCTTACGTCGTCGGCGGCGCGCTCGCCATCGCCACGGTGATGAGCGTCACCGGCAGCTTCGACCACCGCGCCATCGACGGCGCGGACGGCGCGGAACTGATGAGCGCGTTCAAGGCGCTGATCGAGAACCCGCTGGGTCTGGTGGCGTGACTCTCCCCTCTCCCCTTGCGGGAGAGGGCGACTCGCCCCTTGGCGAGCGGGGTGAGGGGTATCGAATCCTCATTGTGTTCGCGATCTGGGCGCTGCTGTTCACCAGCTTGCTCGTTATACCATTTGTAACGCTGCTGTTTTCACTTTTTGTCGACGAGGGGACCCTCCCGATCGTTCAGCTGCTCCTCGCCTATTGCGCGCTGGCTTGGGCTGTTCTGGTTGCTTTTTTTGGCGCGGCACCAGCTCAAAAGCCTGGGCGCTGGGATGTCTTGCGTTGGCAATCGCCCCGTACTGCTTGGCTGCTTTGACTTTAGGACGGTAAATGTCTGAATCCTTCGATCTCGTCATCCTCGGCTCCGGTCCCGGCGGCTATGTCGCCGCTATCCGCGCATCGCAGCTCGGCATGAAGGTCGCCATCATCGAGCGCGAGCGCCTTGGCGGCATCTGCCTCAACTGGGGGTGCATCCCGACGAAGGCGCTGCTGCGCACGTCCGAAATCTACCATTACATGCAGCACGCCGCCGACTATGGCCTGTCCGCCACCGGTGTCGGCTTCGACCTCGCCAAGGTTACCGAGCGCAGCCGCAAGGTCGCGGCGCAGCTCAACGGCGGCGTCAAAGGGCTGATGAAGAAGAACAAGGTCACCGTTGTCGAAGGCGTCGGCACACTGACCAGTGCCACCCAGGTCAGCGTCACCACCGGCGACCAGACCCGCGTGCTCGAGGCGAAGAACATCATCATCGCCACCGGCGCCCGCGCCCGCGACCTGCCGGGCCTTGCCGCCGATGGCGTGCGCATCTGGACCTATCGCCACGCCATGGTGCCGCCCGAAATGCCGACGAAACTGCTGGTCATCGGATCCGGCGCCATCGGTGTCGAATTCGCCAGCTTCTACAATGACATGGGCGCCAACGTCACCGTCGTCGAAATGCTCGATCGGATGCTGCCGGTGGAGGACGAGGAAGTCTCCGCGTTCATGCAAAAGGCGCTGACCAAGCAGGGCATGCGCATCCTGACCGGCACCAAGGTCAGCGACGTCAAGCCGGGCGCTGCCGAAGTGACCGCCACCATCACCACCGCCGATGGAAAAGCGACCACCGAAAGCTTTTCGCATGTCATCGTCGCCATCGGCATCCTGCCGAATACTGCGAACATCGGCCTGGAAGCACTTGGAATCGCAACAGACCGCGGCCATATTGTCAACGATGGCTTTGGCCGCACCAACGTCCCCGGCGTCTGGGCGATCGGCGATGTTGCGGGCGCGCCCTGGCTGGCGCACAAGGCCAGCCATGAAGGCATTATCGCCGTTGAAACCATCGCCGGGATGCACGTCCACCCGATGGACAAGGCCGGCATTCCCGGCTGCACTTATTCCCGCCCACAGGTCGCCAGCGTCGGCATGACCGAAGCCAAGGCGAAGGCCGCCGGCCACACGGTTAAGGTCGGCAAATTCCCCTTCATCGGCAATGGCAAGGCGATCGCGCTGGGGGAAGCAGAGGGCTTCATCAAGACGGTGTTTGATGCCACCACCGGCGAATTGCTCGGCGCGCACATGGTCGGCGCCGAAGTCACCGAGCTGATCCAGGGCTATGTCATCGCCCGCGGGCTGGAAACTACCGAGCAGGAACTGATGCACACGGTCTTCGCGCACCCCACCCTGTCGGAAATGATGCACGAAAGCGTCCTCAACGCCTATGGCCGGGCCTTGCACTATTGATCTGGCTGCTGGCCGGACTGCTGGTTGAATCGTCGATTCCACCAAAACTCAGCGCCTTGTGCCCCAAGGCGGCACCCGGCGAAATTGTCGTCTGCGCCGATCTGGAGCCGCCGAAATCCCCCTATCGGCTGCCGCTGCGCATGCCGCCCGAACGCGGCAGCAAGAACAGCATCAGCGTCAGCCGAGAACGTAACGCCTTGTTCGATTATGACGCCGGAGGAGCAGGCAGCTGTTCGGCATCAGGGCTCGCCGGCATTTATGGCTGTGGTTTCAAGGCCCACAAGGCCTGGGTGGAACAACGCGCCGGCGCCCGCAGCGGCGGCGGCCGGATTTACGATGAAATACCCGAATGACACCCAACATTAAATAAAGTTCATGTTGGGTCTTGAACTGTTTGCGGAGTCGTCCAAATAAGCGGGGCGGGCCGAAACCCTTCTTGCGACAACTGCCCTTGTCGCGACCTCGGCCGGTATCGGACGCGCCTGGCACCGCCCCCCGGGACGCTGGGCGCGTCCTTTACATTTGCCGGAGGTGCTTTCACCAAGCGCCAGACTGGCACAAACCGCAGGCGCGATGCGACAGTCCGTCGCCGATGTGCGATTGGCAGCAGGCTCGGCAGTCGCTATCTGCATGGCATGAGTGAAAATCCGACGCCGTCCCAGTCCCTGCTGATGCCGACCGGTGAACTTCGCGCCCGCAAGCCCGATTGGCTGCGTGTGCGCGCCCCGACGTCGACGGCGTTCGCCGAAACCCGAGCGCTGATGCGGCGGCTCAACCTCAACACCGTCTGCGAGGAAGCGGCATGCCCGAATATCGGCGAATGCTGGAGCCAGAAGCACGCCACGGTGATGATCCTGGGCGATACCTGCACGCGCGCCTGCGCCTTTTGCAACGTCAAGACCGGCATGCCGGGGCCGGTCGACCAGTTGGAACCCGCGCACGTCGCCGAAGCTGCCGGCGCGCTCGGGCTCGAACATATCGTCATCACTTCGGTTGACCGCGATGATTTGCCAGACGGCGGCGCGCGCCAGTTCGTCCGCGTCATCGAGGAACTGCGCAAGCACGCGCCGAACACGACCATCGAGATTCTGACGCCGGATTTCCGCAACAAGCAGAAGGCCGCTGTCGAAACGATCGTCGCTGCCGGCCCCGACGTGTACAACCACAATCTGGAAACCGTGCCGCGGCTGTACCCGACCATCCGCCCCGGCGCGCGCTATTATCATTCGCTGCGGCTGCTCGATCAGGTGAAGTCGCTCAACGATCAGGTGTTCACCAAATCCGGCGTCATGGTCGGGCTGGGCGAAACCGAGCAGGAATTGCACCAGGTCTTCGACGACATGCGCTCGGCCGGGGTCGATTTCCTCACCGTCGGCCAGTATCTGCAACCGACGCCGCGCCACGCCAAGGTGATCGATTTCGTGCCCCCGGCACGCTTTGCCGCACTGGCAGCGGTGGCGCGATCAAAGGGCTTCCTGCAGGTCGCAGCGTCGCCGCTCACCCGGTCATCTTATCACGCCGGCAAGGATTTCGCCGAGATGCAGGCCAAGCGCCGGGCGAAACAAGGCTGACATGCCGCGCCATGCCGAAACGCGGCGGTTGCCCTGGACCGCCGAACAGATGTTCGATCTGGTCGCCGATATTGCGCGCTATGATGAATTCCTGCCGTGGGTGCAGGCAATGCGGATGCGCAGCAACGACGGCACGGTGATGGTCGCCGACATGGTGGTGGGTTTCCGCATGGTGCGGGAACGTTTTACCAGCCGCGTCACGTTGGACCGGCCTGGCAAGATCCATGTCGATTACATCGATGGTCCGCTCAAATATCTGAAGAACGACTGGATTTTCCGGTCGGTGCCCGGCGGTTGCGAGATCGATTTTTCAGTGGATTTCGAATTTCGCAACAAGATGTTCGAACGGCTCGCCGGCATGTTTTTCGGTGAAGCCTTCAAACGCATGGTCGGCGCCTTTGAAGATCGCGCGGCAGCGGTTTACGGTGCCACGGCCGCCGCGTCAGGCATCAGCAGTTCCAACGCCACCAGCGCCGCCTGACGGCGGATTTCGCTGCGGCCAAGGTCGCCGAAGTGGCGAACGTCCGCCACCACCACGCCGGGGTCGCCGTTGCGTTCGGCGCGCGCGAACACCACCGTGCCCACCGGTTTCTTGTCGCTGCCACCGCCTGGCCCGGCAATGCCAGTGACGGCGACGGCGGTATCGGCATGGCTGTGCTTCAACGCGCCCTGTGCCATCGCCCAGGCAACGGCGATCGACACGGCGCCAAAGGTTTCCAAAATGTCGCGGTTGACGCCGATGGCTTCCATCTTGGCTTCGTTGGAATAGGTGACAAAGCCGCGATCGACGACATCGGAGGCGCCGGCTATTTCGGTCAATGCCGCCATGACCAGCCCACCGGTGCAGGATTCGGCAGCGGCAATGGTGCGGCCGGCGGCGCGATTGGCATCGAGCACGCGCACGGCGGCGGCGAGAAGGTCGGGGTCCATGCTCGCGCCCTTACGCCGGAAGCCGCACGCTGGCCATGGCCTGTGCAGCAAGGCCCTCGCTGCGGCCGGTGAAGCCGAGCAATTCGGTGGTGGTCGCCTTGATACTGACCCGCGACACATCGATAGCGAGGATGGCGGCGATCCGGTTGCGCATGGCGAGGCGGTGCGGACCGACCTTCGGTCGTTCGGCGATGATCGTCACGTCGACATGATCGATGATGCCGCCGCGTTCCCGCACCAGACAAGCTGCATGGGCGAGGAAGATATCCGACGCGGCACCCTTCCACCTGTCGTCCGACGGCGGGAAATGGTCGCCGATATCACCGGCGGCGATGGTGCCGAGCAGTGCATCGGTGAGCGCGTGCAGCCCGGCATCGGCGTCGCTGTGGCCGATCAGGCCGTGCGTGTGCGGGATGGCGATGCCGCACAGCCAGACATGGTCGCCGGGCCCAAAGCGGTGGACATCGAAGCCGCTGGCGGAACGCGAGGTGAGGGCAGGGGTGAGCATCGCTTCGGCTTTGGCAAAATCCTGAGGCTCGGTCACCTTGAAAGCGCGTTCGTGACCGGGCGTGATGGCGACACGCAGCCCGGCGGCCATGGTGATGGCGAGTTCATCGGTCGCACCGGGTGCGGCGGCGCGATGGGCAGCGAGCAGCGCCGGAAAGCGAAAAGCCTGAGGGGTTTGCACCCGCAATAGCCCGGCGCGATCGACGCTGGCGTTGTAATAGCCGGTACCGCGCCGCAAACTGTCATGGACCGGCAGCCCCGGCACGGCGCCATCATTGGCCGGATCGTTTAGCGCCGCCAACAGCGCGTCCAGCACGCTATCGGGAACAAAGGCTCGCGCCGCATCATGGACCAGCACCAGCGCCGGAGGTGCAGCGGCAAGAGCTTCCAGCCCTCGCAGCACCGATTCCTGCCGTGTTGCGCCGCCCGCCACCGGTTCGGGAAGGCCAAGGCCCGCGACCGCGGCATCATAAAGCGCGCGATCGGCCGGATTGATCACCACGGTTACCGCAGCGATGCCAGGATGGGATTGCAACCGCATCACGGCGTGACGGAGCAGCGGCTTGCCGGCGATTTCGCGATACTGTTTCGGCACATCGCCGCCGGCCCGGATGCCGCTGCCGGCAGCAACGATGATGGCGTGCGTGGTCATTGCGGCACCACTAGCGCCCCGTACCGGTCGTGCAAGGCCTGCTTCAGTGCAGCTAGCGGCAATCGCCGCGATATGGCGGCAATCGGTACCGCAACAACCGCCCAGCACGGTCAGGTGCGGCAGTTGATCGAGCAGCGCGCGGTACGCCGCCGCCAGTTCCGCCGGGTCACCGGCATCCAGACAGGTCATCTCGTCGAGCTCGGCATGGCTCAATCGCGACGCATTGGCGCGGATGCCGCGCAGCCGGTGGTGCCACGGCGCCGGTTCCGCCAGCACGGCACGGAAATGATCGGGGTGCGCGCAATTGATCATGTAATAGGCGGGGGCACAGCCGGTCGCGCCATCGACCGCGGCGATGGCGTCGGCAAGGTTGGCGCCATCGGGAAGCTTGCCATCGGTTTCCAGCGTGAACGAGATGACCACGGCCATGCCGGCGGCGTTGGCAGCCTGAGCGATTCCGGTCGCTTCGGCAACATTCGTCATGGTGATCGCCGAGACCATATCGGCGCCGGCCGCGACAAAACTTGCGATTTGCGCGCTGTGATACCGCGCCGCTGCCCCGGCCTCGGCACCCGGCTCGGCCACATAGCCGTCGCCGCGCGGGCCGATGCACCCGCTGACGACCATCGGCACGCGCTGTGTTACAGGGTCGGCGCGCAAGGCTTGCAACATAGCAATGGCGTCGCGATTGACCAGGTCGAGTTCGGCCGGACCCAGACCCTGCAACGCCCCCCAGTCGGCACTCGCTCGCCACGTCGGGCTTTCGAGCAGGAAACCGGTGCCGGCGGCAGCGGCGACCGCGATATGGGCGCGGTAATAATCCATCAGCCGGGCCCGGCCAACGGAGTCGCTCAGCAACGGGAAGGCGGCGAAATGCGGCAGGTCATGGCCGTGGTTGAACACCAAGTCGGTTTCGAGGCCGCTGTCGGTCAGAAACAGGCGATCAAGCTGTGGCAGCGTCGCTGGCATCGCAACCTCCTCGGCCCGCGAGTTGCGGCGGCTGCTTGCCGTGCCTCGGGAAAGCCGTTATGGCCCGTGCCTGTTTTTTAGGCAATATCGTGTCGATCATCCAACCCATCTCCATCGGGCCGGTCAGGCTCGACATGCCGGTCATCCTGGCGCCGATGACCGGTGTTACCGACCGGCCGTTCCGCACGCTGGTCAAACGCTATGGCGCCGGGCTGACCGTCACCGAGATGATCGCCAGCGAAGCGATGATCCGCGAGACGCGCCAGTCGCTGCAAAAGGCGGCGTGGGACCCGAGCGAGGAGCCTGTATCGATGCAGCTGGCGGGTTGCGACCCGCAGCGCATGGCCGAAGCCGCCAAGCTCAACGAGGGCATGGGCGCGGCGATCATCGATATCAACATGGGCTGCCCGGTGAAAAAGGTCGTCAACGGCCATGCCGGATCGGCGCTGATGCGCGAACCTGAACTGGCAGCGCGGCTGATCGAAGCGACGGTGAAGGCGGTCAAGGTTCCGGTGACGCTGAAGATGCGCATGGGTTGGGACCATGCCAGCCTGAACGCGCCGGAACTGGCGCGCGTGGCGGAGGACCTGGGGGTGCAACTGATTACTGTCCACGGTCGCACCCGCTGCCAATTATACTCGGGCACGGCTGACTGGAACTTCATCGCCAAGGTCAAGAATGCGGTCAAAGTACCTGTTATCGCGAACGGCGATATCTGTTCGATCGACGACGCCAAAACAGCGCTGGCACAGAGCGGCGCCGATGGTGTGATGATCGGGCGCGGCGCCTATGGCAAACCCTGGCTGATCGCGCAGGTCATGGCGGCGCTGACCGGGCGTCCGGTGCCGGCCGATCCGACGCTGGCCGAACAGCATGCGCTGGTTACCGAACATTACCACATGATGCTCGACCTTTATGGCGGCCATATCGCCGTCAATCTGGCGCGCAAGCATCTTGGCTGGTACACCAAGGGACTGCATGATTCCGGGTCATTCCGTAATGCTGTCAACCAGTTGCTCGATCCGGTTGATGTGCTGTCGATGGTCGACCGCTTCTTTGATGGCCAGATGCAACACCAGGCACTCGCGGCCTGATGGCCGGGGCTGCCGAACTGCTGGCAGGGTTGGCGGTCCCGGCCGTGCTGGTACGGCCCGACGGGATGCCGGTGCGCGCCAACCTCGCCGCCGAAGTCTTTCTCAACGCCAGCCAGCAGGCACTCGCGGAACGCGGCTGGCTGGCGGCGTTCGGCGCCAACAGCGCCGTCGAGGAACTGGTCAGGCGCGCGCACAACGAAGGCGGCAGTTGCGCCGCCTATGATCTGCAATTGCAGTTCATCGGCGGGCGTACCGGCCGCGCCGATGTGCTGGTTTCGCCGATCGGCGAGGCGCCGGACTGGTTGGCGGTCGCTTTTCAAACTCGGGCCGCTGCAACGCTCGTCGATCGCCAGGTCCATCAGCAGGGCGCGGCGCGCTCCGCCGTCGGGGTTGCCGCCATGCTGGCGCACGAGATCAAGAATCCGCTGTCGGGCATTCGCGGTGCCGCGC
>JBMOGO010000094.1:0-12523 GCA_049318305.1 Polymorphobacter sp. | reverse complement strand
CAACGCCCCCTATCTCGCCCGCGAGCGCGAAATCGAGATCGCCGAAGTCCGCCATGAGCGCGAAACCGATTATCACACGCTGGTGCGCGTCACGGTAAAGACCCCCGATGGCGAAAAGAGCGTTGCCGGCACGCTGTTCGGCATGACCAAGCCGCGCCTGACCGAGATTTTCGGCATCACCGTCGAGGCCGATCTCAACGGCCGCATGCTGTACATCGTCAACGAGGACAAGCCGGGCTTCATCGGCCGCCTCGGCGGCGCGCTGGGAGAAGCCGGCGTCAACATTGGCACCTTCCACCTCGGCCGCCGCGACGAGGGCCAGGAAGCCATCCTGCTGCTGTCGCTCGATGACGCGATTCCCGATCCGCTGCTGGCAAGCATCTGCCGCCTGCCGGGGGTGAAGACGGTCAAGGCACTGGCGTTCGCATGATGCGGGCGGTGCTGGCATGATCTCTCCCGGTCTCCTTCCCGAAGGTTTGCGCGACCGCCTGCCACCGCAGGCGGAAGCGACAGCGGCGCTGGTGCGCCGGCTGACGGCACGCTTTGCCGCGCACGGCTATGAACGCGTCCAGCCGCCGCTGGTCGAATATGAAGAATCGCTCGGCAGCCGGCTGGGCGGCGCGGCGCGGCGCGAATTGCTTCGGTTTACCGACCCGATCAGCCAGCACACGCTGGCGCTGCGGTCGGATATGACCGGCCAGGTCGGGCGCATCGCCGTCACCCGCCTCGCCGGCGCGGCGCGGCCGTTGCGGCTGAGCTATGCCGGCCCGGTGCTGCGCGTGCGCGGCAGCCAGATCAGCCCCGAACGCGAAAGCGTCCAGGTCGGCGTCGAACTGATCGGCAGTGACAGCACGGCGGCGGCCGGCGAGGTCATCGCGCTGGCGGTGGCGGCGCTGGCCGAAACCGGGCTCGGCGGCCTGTCGCTCGACATCACCCTGCCGACGCTGGTTGCCGATCTGGCGGCGGCGGGCTGGCCGCTCGGCCGCGCCAGCCTTGCCGATGTCCAGCATCTGCTCGATGGCAAGGATGCCGGCGGCTTGCAGGCGCTGGGGGCCGGGGCTTTCGAACCGCTGATTGCTGCTGCCGGCCCGGCTGAAGCCGCTTTGGCGCGGCTCGCAGCGCTCGGTCTGCCGCCGGCCGTGCGCGACCGACTGACGGCAGTGGCCGGGCTCGTCGCATCGCTGACCGATGTGACGGTAACGCTCGACCCGACCGAGCGCCATGGCTTTGAATATCAGACCTGGATCGGCTTTTCGCTGTTCGGCGCCGGCATAGCGGGGGAAACCGGCCGTGGCGGCACCTATCAGATCGTCACACCCGCTGGTGACAGCGAAGCGGCGGTGGGCTTTTCGCTTTATGTCGATGGTCTGGTCGATGCCGGGCTCGGGGTGGCCGACCCGCGTCGCGTGCTGGTGCCGCTGGGCACCGACCCGGCGGTGGCGGCGCAATTGCGGCATGATGGCTGGGCGACGGTCGCTGCCTTTGCCGGGGATGCCGACCCGAAGGATTTTCGCTGCACCCACGTATGGAATGGCGTAGAGGCAGCGGCGATCTAGCCACGCGCTTCCCGGAGCGGGGGGAGAAGGAAGAAACGGAATGCCCAACGTTACCGTCATCGGCGCCCAATGGGGTGATGAAGGCAAAGGCAAGATCGTCGACTGGCTGTCGGAACGCGCCGATGTCGTGGTGCGCTTCCAGGGCGGGCATAACGCCGGGCACACGCTCGTCGTCGGCAACCAGACCTACAAGCTCAGCCTGTTGCCCAGCGGCATCGTGCGCGGCACGCTGTCGATCATCGGCAATGGCGTGGTGTTCGATCCCTGGCATTTCCGCGACGAAGTGGCGCGCATCAGCGGCATGGGCGTCGCCATCACCCCGGAAAACCTGCACGTTTCCGACCAGTGCCCGCTTATCCTGCCCCTGCACCGCGATCTCGATGGCGCGCGCGAGGACGCCAGTGGCGCCGGCAAGATCGGCACGACGCGGCGCGGCATCGGCCCTGCCTATGAGGACAAGGCGGGCCGGCGCGCGCTGCGGGTCTGCGACCTCGCGCATCTGGATGATGTCGGCCCGCAACTCGACCGCCTGCTGGCACACCACAACGCCCTGCGCATCGGCTTTGGCATGCCACCGGTTGATCGGGACGCGCTGGTGGCCCAATTGCACGAGATCGCACCCGCCGTGCTGCCTTTCGTCAAGCCGGTGTGGACGACACTGCGCGATGCCAAGACAAGCCGCTCGCGCATCCTGTTCGAAGGTGCCCAGGGCGTGCTGCTCGATGTCGATCACGGCACCTACCCGTTCGTCACCTCGTCGAACGTCGTCGCTGGCCAGGCGGCTGCCGGCAGCGGCATGGGGCCGAACGCGGTCGGCTATGTGCTCGGCATCGTCAAGGCGTACACAACGCGTGTCGGCTCCGGCCCCTTCCCCACCGAACAGGACAATGAAAACGGCGAGAAACTGGGCCAGCGCGGCCATGAATTCGGCACGGTTACAGGCCGCAAGCGACGCTGCGGCTGGTTTGACGCGGTGCTGGTCCGCCAGGCCATCGCGGTGTCGGGCGTCGCCGGCATGGCGCTGACCAAGCTGGATGTGCTCGATGGCTTCGAAACGCTGCGTATCTGCACCGGCTATTCGCTCGACGGGCAGGCGCTCGATCATTTCCCCGCCCATGCCGCCGACCAGGCGCGCGTGGTGCCGATCTACGAGGAGTTCCCCGGCTGGGCCGAATCGACCGCCGGTGCCCGCCGCTGGGCCGACCTGCCGGCACAGGCGATCAAGTATATCCGCCGCATCGAGGAATTGACCGAATGCCCTGTCGCATTGGTCAGCACTTCGCCGCAGCGCGATGATACCATTCTGGTGCGCGACCCGTTCAAGGACTGATCGCAAACCATGCTTGTGGATGGGTTTCTTTCTGCGACGCCCTATCGTAAGCCGAGCCTGTGCCTATTCTCCTCCTAGCCGCGGCCGTCAGCTTTGCCTGTCTGAACCCCAGCCATCATGATGGCGACGCTATCCGCTGCGCTGGCGACAGCAATGCGATGCGCCTGTTCGGCATCGATGCGCCGGAAATGCCCGGCGCCTGCCGCCCCGGCCGCGACTGCACGCCGGGCGACCCTTATGCGGCGCGTGACCATCTGGCGGCACTGACCCGCGGCCGCATGGTGCGTTGTACAGAGGAAGATATCGACAATTATGGCCGCCGCGTCGTCAGTTGCTCCGCCGATGGCACCGATATCAGCTGCGCAATGGTCGCCGATGGCTATGCAGTCGAACGTTATGGCCGGCTCGATTGCCCCATCCCGGCCTTGCAAGCTGCCAAGCCGGCGCCGCAAGCTGCCGTCGATACCGGCGCAAGCACCGCCAAAAAGCGGCCGGCGCCTACGCTCAACCTGCCCGGCGATGCCGCCGCCCGCACCGTTGACCGGGTGCGCAATGCCACCCCGCTCACCTGGGTGGCTCTGTGGATCATCATGATCAACGCCATCGCCTATGCTGCTTTTGTCGTCGACAAGCAGCGCAGCATCACCGCACTGCGCCGCAGCGTGCGCCGCATCCCGGAAACCACGTTGCTCACCCTGGCGGCACTCGGCGGCAGCGCCGGCGCCATCGCTGCCCAGCAGCGCCATGATCACAAGACCAGCAAGCAACCCTTTGCCAGCTTGCTGCTCGGCATCGTCGGCTTGCAGATCGGCGCCATTTTCGGGGTGCTGATCCTCAAATTCTAAAGGTGCAACAATCCTGCTTGACCTTGGTGCGGATTCGGCGATTCCTGAATTTTTAATCAACTGTTCAGACCACGATGCCGCTCCTCACGCTCACCGCCGCCATCAGTTTTGCCTGTGTGAACCCAGCGCACCGCGATGGGAAATCGATCCGCTGCAGCGATCACGGCACCGTGATGGCGCTGGCCGGCATCGCTGTGCCACCAGTCGCCAGCGCCTATGCCACCCGCCCCTGCCCGGCCGACCCCGGAACCGCCGTCCGCGATCGCCTCGCCGAGCTGACGCGTGGCCAGGCGCTGGTGTGCACGCGTACTGCCGATCGCACGCACGTCCGCTGCACATTGAAGGGTGAAGACCTGTCATGCCGCCTGCTCGCCGAAGGCCTGGCCACTGCTGCCACACCCGCAATTGCCTGCCCGAAACGCACATCCATCGACCGCGGCGAGGCAATTCTGGCCGATGGCGCGCGCGATTTCGTTGATCTGCCGCCGCTGTGGCGCTGGATTCCGCTGTATCTCGCCATCGTCAACACCATCACCTTCCTGACCTTTGCTGCCGACAAACGCCGCGCCATCACCGGTATAAACCGCATTTCAGAGGTACATCTGCTGCTCCTGGTGCTGTTCGGCGGTGGTATCGGCGGCATTTTTGCACAGCTGCGCCTCGACCATCTGCGCGACCAGCAACCCTTTGCCGCGCAATTCGCCATCCTGATCGGGCTGCAAATCGGCATTCTGATCGGGGTTACCGGACTGTTGCTGACCTGAAACACCGCCATTTGCATTCGCCGCGTGGTGCAATAGGCTGCCGCATTGCAGCACGGCAGGGACGCAGGGCATGACCATTTCAGACTCAGCCACCGCCGAACTCGTGCCGCGCGATGTAGCCGCCGACAGGGCCGACCGCGCCGACGTGCGCTATCTCGGTCGCTTGCTCGGCGACGTCATCCGCAATCAGGACGGTGCCGCAGTGTTCGACGCCATCGAAGGCGTACGCCGCGCCTCCGTCGCTGCCCACCGCGCCCCCGATGCCGCCACCACCGCCGCCCTGTCGCAGCGGCTGGGCCAGCTCGATCTGGGCGATACGCTGCGTTTCGTGCGCGGTTTCCTGCTATTCTCGTTGCTCGCCAATCTGGCGGAGGACCGTAGCACGCCCGAGGCGGGCCGCGCCGCCACACTGGCCGGCGCCATCGACGCGCTGGCCGCGGCCGGCGTCGACCGCGCGGCCGTGACGGCACTGCTGCAGCGCGCGCTGGTCGTGCCGGTACTGACTGCGCACCCCACCGAAGTCCGCCGCAAGAGCATGATCGACCGCGAAGCCAGCATCACTGCGCTGATGGCCCAGTGCGCAGAGGGTTTTTGCGATATCGCGACCGAGGCGGAACTGATCCGCCAGATCACCATCCTGTGGCAAACGCGTCCGTTGCGGGCTGTCAAACCCGTCGTCGCCGATGAAATCCAGTCGGCACTGTCGTACCTGGCAGGCAGCTTCCTGCCCGTCCTACCGCGCCTCCACGCTCGCTGGGAGGCACTGACCGGCGCCAGCTTGCCGCCCTTCCTGCGCCCTGGCAGCTGGATCGGCGGCGACCGCGACGGCAACCCCAACGTCGATGCGACCACGCTGGAGGCGGCCTTGTCGGCGCAGGCGGCTGCGGTCATCTGCCATTACCTTGCTGAACTAAACACGCTGGGCGCCGAACTGTCGATGTCATCGGCGACTGTCAGCGTCTCCCCGGCGCTCGCGGCGCTGGCAGAGGCGAGCGGCGACACCGCCGCCAGTCGCGCCGACGAACCCTATCGCCGCGCCTTGACCGGCATCTATGCCCGTACTGCAGCCGCGCACATCGCGCTGACAGGCCGCACCCCGCCATTGCCCGCAATGGTGCCTGGCGCCGCCTATCTCCGCGCCGCAGACCTGCTCGCCGACCTGCAATGTGTCGCCGACTCACTGGCGGCGCATGGTGGCACGGCGATGATCGGCGTGCGGCTCGACGCGCTGATCCGCGCCGTGCGCATCTTCGGCTTCCACCTCGCCACGCTCGACCTGCGCCAGAACGCCGATGTCCATGCCCGCGTCGTCGCCGAACTGCTGCGCGTTGCCGGCGTGCGGGGCGATTATGCCGCCATGGACGATGCCGCCCGCACGCAGTTGCTGGGCACAGAATTGTCGTCACCCCGCCTGCTGTTCAACCCGCACGCCGGCTACAGCACCGAAACGCTTGGCGAAATGGCGATCTTGCGCGCCGCTGCCGCTGCCCATGCCCGCTTCGGGCCAGAGGTTATCCGCGCCTATATCGTGTCGAAAACCAGCGGCGTGTCCAACCTTCTCGAAGTCTATGTGCTGCTTAAGGAGGTCGGGCTGTACATCCCCGGTGACCCGCCGTCATGCAATGTCATGGCGGTGCCATTGTTCGAAACGATCGAGGATCTGGAAGCCGCACCGCAGGTGATGGGCGACTATCTCGATCGCCCCAAGGCCGCCGCCCTGGCCGCCGCGCGCGGCTATCAGGAGGTGATGATCGGCTATTCGGATTCGAACAAGGACGGCGGCTATCTGACCTCCAACTGGTCGCTGCACGAAGGCGCGCTGGCGCTCGCCGATGTGTTTGCCGCGCGCGGCTTGCAGATGCAGCTATTCCACGGCCGGGGCGGCGCTGTCGGGCGCGGCGGTGGCCCGGCCTTCGATGCCATCCGCGCCCAGCCACAAGGCACGGTGATGGGCCGCATCCGCATCACCGAACAGGGCGAAGTCATCGCATCGAAATACGGCACGCCAGCAGTGGCCGAAACCAGCCTGGAAACAATGACGGCGGCCACGCTGCTCGCCAGCCTCGAACCGCCGCGGCTCAGCGCCGCCGACTTCGCGCGCTTCCGCAGTGCCATGTCGGCGATCAGCGCCGCCGCCTGCAGCAGCTATCGCGGGCTGGTCTATGAAACACCGGGTTTCAACGCGTTTTTCCGCGCCGCGACGCCGATCACCGAGATCGCTGAACTGAAGATCGGCTCGCGCCCGGCCTCGCGCACCCGCAGCGACCGAATCGAGGATTTGCGCGCCATCCCCTGGGTGTTCAGCTGGGCCCAGGCACGCATCATGCTGCCCGGCTGGTATGGCGCCGGCGACGCACTGGCCGGCTTCGCCGACAAGGGCCTGCTGGCGGAAATGGTCGCAGCATGGCCGTTCCTGGGGGCCACCTTGTCCAACCTGGAAATGGTGCTCGCCAAATCGAACATGGACATTGCCCGCCGCTATGCCGGGCTGGTGCCTGATGCCGCGCTGCGCCGGGCGGTTTTCGGCACCATCAAGGCCGGCTGGCACCGCACCCATGACCTGCTGCTCGGCCTGACCGGGCAATCGCAACTGCTGGACAAGCAGCCAGCGCTGGCGCGATCGGTCAAGCTGCGCCTGCCCTATATCGACCCGCTGAATGAATTGCAGATCGACCTCATCCGCCGCCGCCGCAGCGGCGAGGACGACCCGCGGATCGCAGAGGGCATACACCTGACGATCAACGGAATCGCTGCCGGCCTGCGCAACAGCGGATGATGGTCGGGGAGACAAGATTCGAACTTGCGACCCTCTGGTCCCAAACCAGATGCGCTACCAGGCTGCGCCACTCCCCGAACTGCGTTTTCCCCTAGGCTAACCCCTTGAACAACACAACCCGGCGCGAGGCGCAATCCGGACAGGAATCGACCGCTTCCGGCGACTTCGGGCGATAAATCCCCGGAATAGTCCCGGAATAAGTTCCGTTTTTGTTCTTTACGTTGGCCAGCATGCGGCTATCAGCGCCGGTCTGCCCGAGCCGCACTTATCGGATACCCACAAGCGACAATCGCAATGCTGGCCATCCTCGAGCTAGCCAACTGCAGCTCAACTATGTTATCCGTGCTATGGCTTTGTGGACCGAAGCTAACCTCCCTTAGAGGCTTACCCGACCCGTTATTGCGTGTCAGGAACGAGTGTCTGTGCCTACCAACGCTCCGATCACGATCAGGTTCGGAATGAGGCCCACCTTCGTCACAGCTCGCGGTATCGGAACATTTCGCGTCGAAAAGATGCCGCGTCAGTCTCATGCAGCTCGATCGCGCTTTCGCGTGGGATTTGCCCGGGGCATGGTTGCCTACGAAAGCCCGGGGCCGTTTGATCGGATCGCGACCTCCACGAATACACATCTATCGGAGCTTTGATCCCGGTGTTCCGAGCCATCAGACCGCTCTACATGCCAGGCGGGTCAAGCCGCGTGAAGGTGTCAGCTGCGCTTACGTCATATTAGTTTAACAGGGCAGATGCGTTTTGCGCTGGTCATCTCCATTTTGCGAGCTAACCTCTTTGTAATGTCTTCAACTTGTGTTTGTTCATGATGTTGGGGGTCTGGATCACATTTCTTGTCATCGTTGCTCGGCGTTCGGGTTGGTAACCAGGGGACATCGGACGGGTGTGTTGCCTGTTCGCGGGATGGGAGCAGGATGATGAAGCGTGGACTGTTGATGGCGGGTGCGGCGCTGGTTCTGGCGACGGGCTCGATCGGGATGGCGGGTGCAGCACCGACCGCCGGTGGCTCGCAGAAGGGCACCAATGCCTCGGCGGTGCCGGGCACGCCGGTGTCGAAGACGGTTTCGATCGCTCGCGGCACACCCGCGGTTGATGGCACCTGTCCTGCGCATGTGCCGGTGACCGCGGTGCCGGCCGATGCGCGGCAGTTCAACCCGCGCGGCACCGCGTCCAGCGGCATCCCCCGCATCGAACGTTGCGACAGGGTCTATCTGTCGATCACCAACACCGGGACAAAGCCCGTCGATGTGACGCCACTATACGTGGACCCCTGGTCAAGGACGACCTTCCTGCGCGGCTATCGCGATTCAGCGTTCAGTGGCTTGCGGCTGCAACCCAATGAAACGCGCGTTGTCTCCTGGACCGAAATCCCCGAAGCGCCGGGCACCGAAACCATCGTTGGCCAGAGCCGCGTCATTCTTGTCGCAGTCGAGGCCGATCCGCGGGCGCCTTACGCGGCGGATTTCCGGCACCTGCAGGGAGATCTACCGGCGGGTGAGCGGCGCGGCGACAGCAGCGCGCCGAGCCGTTTCCGGGCGACATTGGATGCCGCAGCGTTTGGTGGTGGCCAAGTGCGCAGCGGGCCTGAGGATTCGCTCGAACGCGGTGGCATAGTAGCTGTCGCGATTGAAACAGTTGCACCACGACCCTTTTCTGTTGGTTAGCGCTAAAATAGAAGGCGGTATTTATGGATTTCCGTCGGAAAGTTTTTGGACTGATGATCTTTCTCGGTCTATATTGTTCCGCGGAAATGTCTTACGCTCGTTACGATAATCAGACTGACGTCGAGCTACCCGGTCAGGCATCATACAATGAGATCCAGTCTGTTTCAGCAGAGGTGGAATCATACCGCAAGGTCGCAAATTACTCCGAAATGATACTAAGCCTTCGAAAACTTTATAATATCACCTCCCGCTTTTACACTAAACTAGGCATTCCCGATCATAAAAATAGATTTATTGCTTCGATCAGTGAAGAGATTGCAAACGCCTATAGCATCCAAGGAAAGTACGATGAATCGATCAATGAATGGAGAAATGCCACATACTTAATGGAATCTAACGGGGATTTTTCAAGTAGTCTCTATGTTCACTTGACGGGCGGATTGGCTTTAGAATTATGCAAACAACATCATACCGCCAATGAGGGACTGAGATTGTTTACTGCCTTGCATAGTGTCTTAAAAAAGTATTTTCCCGAATCCAAGACAAGTATACTTAATGTATATTATAACATTGTAATTTGCCTTGATGCAAACAGACAATTTGACGAAGCCCTTCGTTATATTGACGAAATAGAGTCGTGGGCCCGAATTGAGAATTTGCTTAGCAAAGAAGAGGTTTTATATATCGAAAAACAACGCATTTCGTTAAGAAACAGAGATGGTATCGACGAGAAGGAAATAGAGTCTCTCAAACTAAGGCTAAAAGAAATCGAGAAAAACACAAGTTCCAGTTCCAAAGATCGCTACAATGCACGATTTCAGTTGGGACTAGCGCTATCATGGAATCGTTTTTACAAAGACGCAATAAAAGTACTTGAGCCTCTCAATGCACTGACAAGAGGGGATTCGTTAGTTTCGCGCCGAGAATTTTCAGAACTGCACTCCGTTCTTGCGCAATCTTATCTCGGCATGGGTGATTTTGCGAACGCAGAAATCCACTCGAAACTTCTTATCGAGGCAAATCGCGACGAAACCGAATTTGAGGGAAGTACAAATAGTATTAGTTTCGGAGAATTGATGCTAGTCCGGTCCTTTATTTCGAATAGGAACATAGAAAATTCGGCAGTCGACAGCAGTGTACTATGGTTACATGCTCAAGCAATTTCACGTTCAGGCTCCGGACGAGCGCTTGCTCGATCTACAGCGATCGCCTCACTTGACACAACTGGACGTCAGTTAGCGCTTGCTTGGGAACGCGCTAAGCAGGACCGCCAGATACTAGGTCGGCAGATTGACGAAGCAGGCGCACTTACCGGCAAGGAGGGAGCTGCGGAGAGAGCCAAGCTCGGACGAGAAAGACTGAGACTCGATGCTTTAGTTCAAGGGGCAGAGGAGGCAGTCCGCAAAAATTATCCAAAATTCTTTGAACTTATCAACCCCAGCGCCGTGTCGGTCAATGATCTGCAGGTCGGACCTGCGACGACAGCTTTTGTCCTCAACTTAGAAGTGCGCATTCCGCTGCTTCGTTCAGACGAAGCACTAATTCTAGTGACGCCCGGTGATACTGGGCTTCCAAAAGGCGAACAGCGTGGCATAGTGTTCGCTGTGACCCGCGAAGGCGTCGCCTGGACCGAGATCGGAGCAGAACCGGAGGCACTAGTTGCCGATGTCTGCCGTATGCGGAGCCTGCTCGACCCCGGCAATGTGACCGCCTGCGAAGCTGCGACGGCTGGCACCTTGGCGGGCGCAGGTACTGCACGGTCATCGACAACAGCGGGCGCTGCGGTCCGTGCGCAGAGCGCTGGCCCGGTGCCGACCGGCGCCCAGCGTGGGTATGACCGGGCCACCGCCCGGCGGGTTTATGACGCGCTGTTCGGGTCGCCCGAGATCGCAAAACTGATCGCCGGCAAGAGCGAGTGGATTATCAGCCCCCAAGGCGTGCTGCTGTCGCTGCCGTTCGCAGCGTTGGTGACAGGAGACTATACCGGTGATGACGCCGATGTGGCAGCACTGCGGGCTACGCCGTGGCTCGGACTTACCAAAGCGCTGTCCGTCATTCCCGAGGTCTCGTCGCTGAAGGCCCTGCGCGGTCTGTCGCGCCCGGCACGCGCGACCCAGACCCCCTTCTTCGGCATGGGCGATCCCGACTTCGCCCGCGGCGCTGGCACGACCAGCGACGAGGAAACCCGAAGTGCAGTCGCCTCTGCCGCCCTCCCCGGTCAGGCGCGCGGCTACTTCCGCGATGCCGGCGCCGATATCGGCGCAGTCAGCAAACTCGCCCGCCTGCGGGGCACAAAGATCGAGATCGAAGCGCTTGCCAAGAGCCTCGGTGCTGCCCCCGGGTCGATCCTGCTCGGTGATGATGCCACCGAAGGTAACCTGCGTGCCCGTAGCGACAATGACAGTCTCGCAAAGGCAAGGGTGGTCGCCTTCGCCACCCATGGTCTCATCGCAGGAGACCTTGGCCGCAGCCTCGCCCAGCCAGCGCTGGCGTTCACTCCCCCTGCCCCCTCTGCAGGACCTGTCACCGAGGCCAATGATGGTCTCCTCACCGCCAGTGAAGCGGCAACCCTCAGGCTCGGCGCCGACTGGGTGATCCTGTCGGCCTGCAACACCGCCGCCGGCAATGGCAACAACAGCGCCGATGGTCTCACAGGGCTTGCCCGTGCCTTCTTCTACGCCGGTGCCGATACCCTCCTCGTCTCCCACTGGCGTGTTCGTGACGATGCCGCCGCCCGTCTCACCACCCGCGCCGTCGAAATCGCCGCAACCACGGGATCACAAGGCACGGGATCACAAAAACCGTCACGCGCCGCTGCCCTTCAGCAGTCCATGAAGGAACTCATGAACGACACCTCCCAGGACAGCTCCGGCAAATCTTTCGCTCACCCCTCCGCATGGGCGCCGTTCACCATCATCGGCGTCGAACGATAGCCAAAGCCGCGATCTGAAGACTCCCGTCGATCAGCACCAGCTTCGATCAAATTTAATCGATCAACGGCAGGGCAGCCCACGCCTCGGTTGCGGCCGATGTTACCCCCTTTCCGGAACACAAACCGCAGTCTGTCCCCGGATCAAAACTGATCCGCTCTGCGCGCACGCCGTCTGCAACCCCCGGGCGCACAGGGTGTCAATCAACCCGTTTCGGTCAGAAGGACACGTGCGATGATGCAAATGCTCAGGAAACTGATCGTCATTCTGGCGATCGCTGCAACGTCATTTTCCGCCGTCTCGGCAAAGCCGGCCCGGATCGATTGCGAGGCCAATATGGTGGCAACGCAGCGCGCAATCGACGCGGAACTTCAATCGCAAAGGGAGGCAAAGCGGGCCGGGGCAACTCTTGTTTCGGGTGCAGGGTGCGCACTCATTTCGGTGTTTCTGCTTGGTCTTGATGGCGGAATGACCAGCGTTGCCTGCGGGATCGTGATGGCAGGAACCTACGGCGCCATGTCGGCGGCCGAAGCAACACAGGTCAGCAACGAGGTCTATGCTCGGATGCGCGACAAGCGGTGCATCGGGAAATAGTTCGTTAGCGGTGTTCTGACCCCATCTTGCTGAAGTCGGCGTAAGTCGCGAGTCC
>JBMOGO010000093.1:0-12711 GCA_049318305.1 Polymorphobacter sp. | reverse complement strand
CTTTTGCACGCCGATATGCCCTTCAAGTGGGTCCCGTTTGAACGCCGATTGACATCCGCCAGCTGCGCGTTGGCGGCGATGCTGTTGTTGCCGCCGGTGCTAGGGTTTGCGCTGTTCTTCTGCCTCGTCCATTCGCCGATGCAGTTTCGGCAACATGCCGGGCGCCTTGGGTTGCGCGGCTTCCAGCAATGGGGCGGCATCGTCGTGCCCCTCAGTCTTGCCGGGCTCGGCATCGCGGCAGCCGTTTTCATCGAGAACGACGACGCGTCAATTCCTGCCAACCTGTTCGCCACCAGCTTCATGACACTGTCGATTCTCACGGTCCCGCACATGTTGATGCCGAGGATCACTGCATTATTCAGCCGCAACGCCGGATTTTCAGAACAGGGGGCGGCGAGCGCCAGAGCGAGCTTGCCGGCGTCACAAAGCATTGGATAACTTGCGCAACGAGCGGATCACCAAGGGCAAAACAAGCCGACGCGAAGTGCCACGGGGACAGCGGGCGCCGACATGGCCTTGCTCAGATCAGAAGTCCATGACGAGCTGTGCACGGGCGGCTGGTGTCTTTGGCGCCCGCTTGGCTCGGCCTTTATTGTCCTGAGCAGTCGTTCGCACTCCGGCCTTGCGACTGCCGTGTTTCTGCACGATCGCCGCAGCGGCGCCGCGGTGCGCGGCGGATTTTCGCACGGCTGACATTGCCTCCCGCGCTGCCCGGGCGGCCGACACATGATCGACGATCGGCGGCGGATAGCCAGCGCCGGCAGCGCCATCCCAGCGCCAGGGTTCATGGATGAACGCATCGGGCACCATGGCCAGTTCTGGCACGAACGCCCGGACGAAACGGCCGGCAGGATCCTGATCATAACCTTTCTTGACGGGGTTATAGACCCGCATCGTGTTGATGCCGGTGGTGCCGGATTGCATCTGCACCTGTGGCCAGTGGATGCCCGGTTCGTAATCGACGAACTGCCGCGCCAGATGCAGTCCGGTCTCGCGCCACGGCAACCAGAGCTGATAGCTGGCAAAGGACATCAGCATCGCGCGCATCCGGAAATTGATCCAGCCATGCTGGTTGAGCGCCCGCATGCAGGCATCGACAAAGGGATAGCCGGTCCGGCCGTCGCGCCACGCTTGTAACAGCGCTGGATCGGCATGCGCCGGGCGCAGGCCATCATAGCCGCGGTGCAGGTTTTCAAACTCCAGCCGCGGTTCGTCCTCCAACTTCTGCATGAAGTGACAATGCCAGTGCTGACGCCCCGAAAACGACACCATCGATGCCCGCCAGCGGGGCGCCTCGGCGGCAGCGAGAGGCATAGCATCCGTTTTGAGATCACGCAGCCGCGCCCATGTTGCCTGGGCGATTTCGCGCAATGACAGCGTTCCCCAGGCGATATGGGGCGATAGCCGCGAACTCGCATCGAAGGCGGTGAGCGGGCTCGACATCTGATAACGATAGTTGGCGCTGCGCCGGAGCAGGAAGCTGTCGAGCGTCGCCAGTGCCGCCGTGCGGCCGCCGGTTTGCCGGTGCGGACACGGATCATCTGGTAGGCCAATTTCGGCCGCTGTCGGAATATGCATCGGCCATTCGCCCGGCAGTGGCATCAAGGCGGCCGGTGCCGGTGTAACCGGCGCTGCCATGTCACGATCCCAGGCTCTGGCCCAACCATCGCGCGACTTGATCCGCCGGACAACGCCGGTCTGCCGAGCTTCATGCCAGGGGATGCTGGCATCCCTTGCCCAGGCAGCGACCTCGCGATCACGCGCATAGGTCCAGCTATTGCCGGTTTCCTCGTGGCTCCACAGTGCCGCGATACCGTTGACCCGATGGATCTGGGCCAAAATGTCGGTCGCATCACCAGTGACGACGCACAAGGGCTGGCCAAGCGCGGCAAGCGCATGTTGCAGCTCACGCAGGCATTCGGCGGCAAACGACCATTGCCGCGCGGAAACATCGGGTAGCGCCCATAATCCGGGCTCGACGATATAAAGCGGCAAAACCGGCCCCGACGTGGCGACAGCCTGGGCGAGCGCCGCATTGTCGGCGACCCGCAAATCGCGCTTGAACCAGACGATATTCAGCACAGCCCCTCCTGCGCCAGGACCGAGGGGATTTTCTCCCTGAAGGCGAAAAATCCCTTGCGGGGATGCGGCCAGAACCGCGCGTCCCAGGATCGTTGCACTTGCACAAGCGCTACCCCCGAACTCGCCATTGTCGCCGCCGCCGCAGCGCATGCATCGGCGACCGGCCCCACCGGCGCATAGGCTGTCATGATCGTGTCCTTGCTGGCTGCAGCGGCCGCAGCGCACAGGGTTTCGGAGCCGAGCGCGTCGATCATTTGCACCGGGCAATCAAAACGCGCCCCGGCCGTGTCGGCTGCCGCGCCCGCCACGAACGCGCGCGACCTGTCACCGCTTATGGCTGCGCCGGAAACCACCAGCACGCCCGCAAATCCCGATGTCTGCCCAAAGCCACTTTCCGGGTGCAGGTCCTCGGCTGTGACAAGCAGCAACACCGGGCGATGAGCCACAGGGACCGCAACAACAGGCAGGTCCAACGGCGGCGGGATCGGCGCTTCGCTCAGGGCCGCCAGTCGCGACAAGGTAGTGGCGCGTGTCGGCGAAAATGGCGCGATTTCAGTCATTGGATGGCAAAGCCTCGATTGCCCGCAGAGACAAACGATTGCGTGGCAGAACGCCGATACACCTTGCCGGCTGTTGGCACACCGCGACCCGGTGTCCACCGTACGGTCCTGCCTGCCCTCTGCTTGAAGGGCGTCGCCAACCCGCTGGTGTGATTGGCGACGGTGTGCCGTTCTGTCCTGCGGCGAGGTGCGCGATGGCTTCCTGGTCATCCGACGCTACTTACGGCATATGGAAGAAAGAATTATCACATCGGTTCTCTACAATTCCCAATGCCCGGTCTGCAGCGCCGAAATCGGGCACTATGCGCGATATGCCGGCGAAGCAGGCCTGCCGATCCGATTTGATGACTTGAACATCGATGCGTGGCGTCAGTGGGGCCTTGATTATGACAAGGCCGCACGCCGTTTATACGTGCATCACGACGGCGTGCTCACATCCGGCGTTCCGGCCTTTCTGGTGCTTTGGGCACAGATGCCGCGCTATCGATTGCTGGGGAAACTCTTGGGGTTGCCGGGGATCAGGCAGCTTGCAAGCGCGGCCTATGACTATATTTTTGCGCCTGCGCTTTATCGCTCGCATGTGCGCCGTTCGCGCAGGGCATCCGCTGGCACTGCCAACTGAGACGGAAGCAACTCTTGATAGGTGCTAACAAGTAAATGCCGTTAATGTGGCAATGGGAACTGCGGTCCGTTTGAGGCGATTTGGCATCCTACCGACGGGTACTATGGGGGTTGCGCAAAAACCCAAATCTGGAGCCTTGTAATGACCGCTTTTGACGCCGAAAACGGGGATAATAGACCCGTGTCGCGCAAAAAGGCGCCGTCAAACACGGATTCTTTAATGCGGGCTGCGCTTCGAAAGAATGCGTTGCAGCGTGCGGCGGTGCATTTTGAGCCGGCGCGCAGTTTCCGAAACGTTGCGGTCGCACAGTTCGTAGACGCGTTGAATATGCTCCCAGCGGACGCGATCTGCTGACATCGGTTCAGTCGGCGCTTCGGCGCGCTCGCCAGCTCCCGCGGAAAGGGCACGGACGATGTCTTCCGGGTCGGCGGGCTTGGCGAGATAGTCGATGGCACCGGCCTTGACCGCAGCGACGGCAGTCGCGAGATTACCGTAGCCAGTCAACATGACGATGCGAACATTGGGTGACATTGCGCGCAACTCCGCCACCAGGTCGAGACCATTTCCGTCCTCCAACCGCATGTCTACAATAGCGTACTCGGGTTTGAGCCGCGCAGCTTCGACGCGCGCATCCGCCAAACTGCCGGTGGCAGTCACAGCAAAGCCCTTGCGGCTTAGCATCGTGAGAAGACGCTGCCGGAACGGTGCATCGTCGTCAACAAGCAGCAACGACGGCATCGCAGCACCAGCTTCAGTATCGGGGGAGGATGCCAAGATCGTTACTCCTATCCACATTCCTGCATATGCTCCTGCCGCTAGAAGGTGTCTAGGTCAGGTGAAAATTCGCGATTTGGTTGACCGAACCAAACGTCAAATATTCGCTCCGCCCTGCCAACCTGCAGTTTTAGTTGCCCGACACGCGGCGCTCTCTGAACAGCGCTCAGGGTATCGAGTGGGTTCGTTACACTGAACCGTGCCAGATTCGCTGGAGGCATGTGCTGGTGAGTTGAACTCGACAAGCTTGATAGAAACGCCCGTAACTCTCCGAAGCGGTCGTTCGCAGGCGAGGCGGCGAATGGCAACAACTGGGTCGACAGCGGCCGCGACGGCAATGACGTCCGGCAGGGCGGTCCAGGAAGGGGAGCGGGTCGTCAAGGGCCGGACTTGTCTTATGAAGATGTCCGTCTTTCTGCGAAGATAGACTGCCGCCGGCGACCCGCAATCTCGCCGGCGGCACCAAGATGGGTGTATTCACCGCACAGCCCGGGCTGCTGAGCAACGATTGGTTCGTCAGTTTGCTGGGCATGGAGACCAAGTGGCAGAAATCCGCCGCCTGAAGGCCAATATGTCGGGCTGGACCGCACGACCGGCGAGAGCAAGCGGACGGCCTGCCCCGTAAATTTGCTGTTCGGTTCGCACAGCGAACTGCGGGCCGTCCGTCGCCGAAGTCTATCGCGCGTCTGACGGCCAAAGCCAGATGGCGCAGGATTTTGCCCGCGCCTGAACCAAGGTGATGGCGAAGGACCGCAACGGCCGCTAAGCCGCTACGAGAAGGGCCTACGCGCCTGTCAATGCGTGCAAAAACGGGGTCAGCAGATTTGCTGGCCCTGTTCCTTTAGGATATTCATAGCGGCAAGGGGGCCTCGCATGATGGCAAAATTGTATCGCAGCGCCGCGAATGTGTTGGCGCTGGTGTTGCTTGCACCGGCCGTCCAGGCGGCGCCCGCTGGCGGGATTGAGGTGACCGAAGCGTCGATAATGGACATGCAGGCCGCGCTGACCAGCGGCGCGGTCACATCCCGGCAACTGGTGGCAGCCTACAGCGCGCGCATTGCGGCCTATGATCAGTCGGGGCCGGCGCTCAACAGCATCGTTATGCTCAATCCTGCCGCGCTGGCGCAGGCCGACGCACTCGACAAGGAACGCGCCGCCAAGGGCCCGCGCGGGCCGCTGCACGGCATTCCCGTGCTCGTAAAGGACAATTTCGATACCAATGACATGCCGACCAGCGCCGGCACGCTGGCCTTGGCCACGCTGCAACCGGCCAGCGATGCCCATCAGGTAGCGCGGTTGCGCGCGGCGGGCGCGATCATCCTTGGCAAGACGGCGATGCACGAACTCGCCTATGGCATCACCACCGTCTCCTCGCTGACCGGCCAGTCGCGCAATCCTTATGATCTGCGACGCTCACCGGGCGGTTCCAGCGGCGGCACCGGCGCCGCGCTTGCCGCCAGTTTTGCCGCCGCCGGCATGGGCAGCGACACCTGCGGCTCGATTCGCATTCCAGCGGCCTACCAGAATCTGTTTGGCATCCGCACCACACGCGGGCTGGCAAGCCGCAATGGCGTGACCCCGCTTTCCGATACGCAGGATGTGGCCGGGCCGCTGGCGCGCAATGTTGCCGATCTGGCGATCATGCTCGATGCGACGGCAGGCGAGGACCAGTCGGATGCGGTGACCAAAGGTGCGGGTGCGCATGTGCCCAAATCCTATGCCGGGGCACTGGAAGCCGGCGCGTTGAAGGGCGCGCGCATCGGCGTTCTGCGCAGCCTGTTTGCCGTTGTGCCCGACGATGCGGAGGGCAAGCTCGTATATGACCGGGCGATTGCCGCCCTGCGGGGTTCCGGTGCCGAGGTGATCGAGGTGGCGATTCCCGGGCTGACTGAGATGCTGACCGACAGCAACGCCCGAAAGTTCGAATTTGCCGAAGATCTGCAGCGCTATCTGGCGGCAAATCCGGGCATTCCGGTCACATCGCTGGCGCAGGTCGTGAACGCCGGGCTGCACCATGACCAGAATGACGAGAAGCTGCGGGAAGCGCTGAGCGAGCCTGGTCGACAATCGCCAGGGTATCAGTTGGCGATCGCCAAGCGCACAGTTGTTCGCGCGACCACGGATGCGCTGTTCGCCAAGGAGCGTGTGGACGCGCTGCTTTATCCCACCGCGCTCGGTCGGCCGCCGGTGATCGGAGCCCAGGAAGTTGCCAACACTTGCCGGCTGAGCGCAGACACCGGCTTGCCGGCGCTGGTGCTGCCGGTCGGTTTCACACCGCGCGGTCTGCCGGTTGGCCTCGAACTGCTCGGCCCGAGCTTCAGCGAGCCCCGATTGCTGGCACTGGCCTATGATTGGGAACAACGCACCAAGCCGCGCCAGCCGCCGTTCAGCACGCCGCCGCTGGTGGCCGGCAAGATCCCGGGGCCGCAGCGCGCCTCCGCCAGCCTAGCCGGCGGCGGCACCGCCAAAGTGGCAATTCGCTTCACTTATGAGCCGACAACCGCCCGCTTGCATGCCGATATCACCGCCAGCAACGCTGCTCCGATGGTGCTGGCCCTGCATCGTAGCCATGAAGGCGGGCCGGGGCCGGTGCTTGAGTCGGTTCGGCTGCGCGGCCAGAAACAGGCCACCGCCGATCTCGTGCTCGATGCGCTGGCCCGGGCGGACCTGCGTGCCGGCCGGCTTGCCGTGGCGCTCTATACCGCCGCCTGGCCGCTGGGCACGGGGCGGACGCTGCTGACCTTCACGCCCCAATAGCGCTCAGGTCCAGGCCAGCCTGATAGCCTGATTCAAAATTGTTCTGAACCTGCACAATGTCGTGCGATTCGCCTGGCGAAGAGCTGGGCGGATGCGACGAACAGCCAGGCGGTGGCGGACGCGATGGTTTGTTCGAAGTCCTTGGCAAGGCGGCGGTTGCGGCTGAGACAAGCCAGGGTTCGTTCGACGAACAAGCGGCTGGGCAGGCCTGCGAAGCCCTATGCGGCATCGGATCGCTTGATGATCCGGGCGGTCCATTTGCCAGTGAGGCGCAGGGCTTCGCGCAGTTTGTCCCCAGCATACCGGGCCCCGTCAAGACCTCAGTACAGCGGCCAATTCGCCGATAGGAATGGCAATTTACGACCCCATCCTCATGCTTCGGCAGACGTAAGAGATACCGGCCGTCATTATCAAACGTCGAGCGCGTGGATTTCGGCAAACCGGCGCGACCCGTCGTTGCGAACGACCAGCGCCGAATATTCGGGCACTTCGATCCAGGTGGCAAAATCGCGGGTCAGCGGCTCCGATGCGACTATGATGCTGTCGGCGCGGGCGGCGCCGCCGGTGAGTTTCCATTCCCCATCGTGATGTCCATAGTCCGAACCAAAGCTATACCACATTGACAAGAAATCGGACGATCCCTGCAACTGGGTGGCCTCGAAACGACCAAAATCGAAGGTGTAGCGCACCGCGACCAGGTTTGTGCCGTCGCAAAATATCAGGTTGGCAGACGATGACCGGCTGATGCCATGGCGCTGCCGCACCGTACGCAGCGTCGCCAGCACCGTGCGGATCGCGGCGAGAATGGCTTCGGGGGCATTCACCGCGCCCGGATCTGGCAGGGCGGAGGCGACCAGCGCATAGATCCATTCGCTGTCGGTTGAGCCCGAGATTGCCCGGGCAAACTCATGCCGGACATGTGGCACCAGATCGAATCGCATGTCACGAAAACCGGCAAGGTCGCCATTATGCGCCATCGCCAGCGGCACGCCGTCGAACCGAAACGGATGGACGTTCTGGTCATTGACCTGCACCGTAGACGTCATCGGCACGCCGCGGATATGGGCGAGCAGCGCGCCGACCTGCAGCTTGCTGGCCAATTCCTTGAGGTTGCGGTCGAAAACCGCGACCTGGGTGGTGCGGTAGCGAAAAGGCGCATGCGGTGCGTGGCTCGATGGGTCCCAGGCCGCCATGCCGAAACCGGCAAGGTTGAGCATCGCCAGCATCTGCGCCGAGGTCGTCTGATTGATCAGCGACAAATCGGGCGCATAGAGCAGATGATCGAGCAACACCGGGCTGCCGAGGTAGGACAAGATCCGGCACATCAGGCGGCGCTCCTGCCGGGGTGATGGTTGAACTGCGCCAGCGATACCGCGCGGCCGAGGTGGCGGTTGGCCCGGCGCTGGTCCCGCACCAGTTGGCGGCCGGCGACGCCGAACAGGGCGAGCGCATGGCGATCGGCGCCGCGTCGCAGTGTTTCGAACAGTGCCACCGGCAGTTGCAGCACCACCGAATCCTCGGCCGCCTCGAGCCCGAGTGGCTGGGGAGCGCCGTTGCACAGGCCGACCAGGCCGGTAATTTCGCCTGGACCATGGACCATGATCTGTTCGCACCCTTCGGCACGCGGAAGGACAGCTCGCAGCGCGCCGCGCAGCACCAGCGTCAGCGCTTCCGACGCAGCACCTGTTTCGGTGAGCCGTGTTCCGCGCGGGACGACGAGGCACGTTCCTGCGTTTGCCAGCATGGCTGTCCCCGCCGGTTCCAGTGCCGCCAGCCGGCCTAGTGCGGCAAACAGCGGTACAGGATCTGAGAACGTGTCCAGTTGCCTGTCCGTGGCAGGCATGCGCAGCGATGTCAGGTCATAGCGCTCCGCTGCCGCTATCCGCGCCAGCGTCGCGCGGGTACGTTGCGCAACTAGGCAACGCAGCGCGTCGATCAGCTCGATCGTCCACGGCTTGCCATCTGCGAGCAGCGCCAGAAAGCGCGTTCGCGGCAGGCGCAGACCCGCACTATCGACTATGGCGGTGACATTTGCCGAACGCGGGCCATCATCGAGCAGGGCAAATTCGCCGACGACTTCACCGACTTCGATGCGGCTGACGGCTGCCAAGCTGTCACCGGGGATCCGCGCCGCGATCGCCAGAGTGCCGCTGGCAACGATGTAAAGCGCATCGGCCATCATGCCCTGTCGGAACAACGTCTCACCACGGCCAACGGTGAAATGGTCGCTCGCTTTTGCCAATGCTTCGCGCGCGTCAGCCGGCAAGGCCGCCAGTTGAGCGGATTCGTGCAGAAATTCCTTCAATCCTGCTCCCCCCGGCCGGCATTCGCGCCACCACCACAAAGTTATCCCTGCAACCAGGCAGAGTGAACCCCCCATTATGATCGCGCATTGGGGGTTCCCGTATTATTCTGGCCAAAAGCAGCGGGGACTGTTCCAAACGTGGGGTCTTGCGGCCAGCCCATCAAACTCTTCTTCCAAACGTGGGGTCACGGGGTCGTGGTTGTCCGTGCACATCACATCAATGCCGCAAACTTTTCCTCGCCAACCCTGGCCAACGCCGCGGGACCTCCATGTTTAGGCCAGTCCCCTTCGCTTTTTTGCACCGAAATGCCGTGGACCCCATCAAGGGCGGCCCCCATTAAGGGCGTCAAGGACTATCCGGCCATCCTCGTCACCACCACCGACACCGATGACCGGGTCGTGCCCGGCCACAGCTTCAAATAAGCAGCGGCGCTGCAGGCGGCCAGGATCGGCGACAAGCCGCACCTGATCCGCATCGAAACCCGCGCCGGCCATGGCAGCGGCAAGCCGACCGACAGGATCATCGCCGATGCGGCGGATTTGTGGGCCTTTGCTGGTTACTGGACGGGGCTGACGCGCTAACTGCCCAGTCGCCGCTTCGCCAGCGGCGGCGTCTCGCCCTTGTTGAGGCCCCGCGCCCAGCCGATGAGCGCGCGCATCGCCAGCCCGTCGGCCTCAGCCGGCTGGCGGTAGAAGAGCGCGAGGCGGGCATTGTTGGCGCAACCGGCGCGGGTGCAGCGATAATGCAGCAGTGCGGCGGCGCGGATCTTGCCGGCCGGCGTCACCACCATCGCACCCTTTTCGGGGCAGCTATGGGCGCGGCAGGCCGAGAAAAGCAGGCTGACGTCCTTCAGGCGCAACGGTTCCTCCGGCGGGCCGCCGAGCGCTTCGCGCGCCTGCTTCCAGACGAGCGCGTTCGGCATCAAATAATCCCCCCGCGCCGTGCCGAAGAAGCCTTTCAGCGCCGTCTCGGTTCCCGGCGCCCACATCAGTTCGCTGGTGGTGCTGCATTGGGCCGGCGCCGCCATGCTGCACGGCATCGCGGCGGCGAGCAGCAGCGCCACCAGCATCATGCCAGCAGCGCCTCGGCCACCAGGGCGTCGCCCGCCGCGATGACGACGCCGCCGACCTGTGCCGCCGCATGCCGCGCATCACCATCGTTAATCACAGCCAGCGCCAGCAACCGTCGAACCTGGTTCGCGTCCCCGCTCAGACGCGCCAGCCTTCGAAGACCAGCCCCGTCAAAATCGTCTCGAAGCATAACCGCCGATGCCATCGCATACCTCCCAAAGCATGGGATGTTGAATCAGATCATGGCCGCTTTGGGAATCCCCCGCCGTGAGTCAGATCCCAAGGGATTTAGTATAAGGTGTAGGCCGTGGTTCCAACAGGCAGCCCCACTGAACTGCACCCGGGTATGCGCGGGTTCGACAGTGTAGCTGCCGGCGACGACCGCAGCCAGATCAGGGTTCACCGACCCAGCGGCGATGGCGCCGGCGGCGTGAAGCAGGAGGGCGATGGCAGCTGGTGCAAGACGGCACATGGTTCACTTTCAACGCGGATGGGTTGTCGCTAGTGCCGCTTCGAGCATTCGGGCCGAATAAAATGAGCGATCCTGCGCGGCGACCATCGCTTCGGTATCTCTGTCGAACCGCTGCGTCCAGCGATCGAGCCCCCCGATAGCGGACGCCGGGTCGGTCGTCGCCAACGCCTGCACCTGCCGCAATTCGCCATCGCGTGCCGCCAACCGGCGATCTATCCCGGCAACGCTGGCATAGCGTTCATCAAGCCGGCCAAGCGCCGACCGCGCCGCCGCCATCAGCAAATGAGCCGCCGGCTGGTTGGGGACAGCTAGAAGCCGCCGCGCCGCCTGGACCGCTGCCCTGGCTTCACCCGCCTCAGCCATTGCCGTGCGCGCCACATCGTTCCCGCATCGCGCCGCCAATGCCGCCACATAGGCGGTTATCCCGTCGAGCACGGCGGTAGGCGGTTCAAGCCCGTCGAACTCCTCGACGATCTGGCCATGGATGAAGCGGCGCAGAACGGGCGTTGCCGGGTTGCGATCGACAGTGGCTGGATCGACAACAAGATCGGGGATCGGCCTGGGATTGAAAATGCCGTCGCCGCGCTTGCTGCTGAACAGCGAGCTCGTGACATCGGCAGTGCCGGGCGTGCCCGATACGCCGGGAAAGGCAAAGTGCGGATTGCCGCGACCGGCGCGGTGGCATGAGGCGCACGACACGCCGGCTCGCGCCGCCTGCCCGCCGAGCAACAGCGGCGACCGAAAAACCGCCCGGCCGATGGCGATCTTTTCCTGCTGAGCCGCATCGGCTGGTGCCACCAGGCATTCGGACGGCTCGGTCGTTAGCGACCTCACCACCTCCCCGCGCGGCAGGCCGGGATCGATCCAGCGCATTTCGCGCAAGGGCGGTTGTGCCAGGCTCGCGGCCCCGGCAATGCCAATCGCTACTGCCGAAACCAGCGTTACGACGAATGCGGTGAATGTCCGACGCTGATCCAAGCGCGCAGCTCCTCCGCTTCGGTGCAGCCAAAACGGCACTGCGCGTCAAGCCTGGCCAGCATCCGCCGAGCGCCGGCCATGTCTCGCCGTTCGACCATCAACTCGCCGAAATACTCGGTGGCGCCGCGATGGCCGGGTGCCGCTGCAAGTGCGGCCCGGTAATAGCCTTCGGCGATGTCGAAGCGGCCCAGCTTGCGGTTGGCAAAGCCCAGATAGGTCAGGATATCGGGATGGGCACCAAAGGCCCCCTGAGCCGATTGCAGCGCCGCAATCGCCTGTTCATATTTGCGATCGTTGATCAGCGCGACGGCGGCCAGATATTGGCTGTCGCCAAAGCCGCTCGACGCGAACAGCAGCGCACCCGGCGGCACCGCCGCTGCGGTCGGCGTCCCGGCAAGTGCTGCGGCCACGGCCTCTTCGGCCTCCTTCAGGGCAGCCGCCTGCGGGCAGGTTTCGGTGCAGGCGGTGCGCCGCGCCTGGATGGCGGCGAGGGTCTCCTGTGCCTTTTCCTTGTCGCCAAGCTGGCTATCGGTGACACCGAGGTCGCGCCAGGCGGCAATCATGTTCGCATCGGTTTTTGCGGCCTTGGCATAGAATTTCCGCGCGCCCTTCAGATCGCCAAGCCCGGTCCGCGCCACCCCGGCCATATACTGGCTGTTGGCATCTCGCGGCGCGACCGACAGCGCACGATCAAAGGCCGTTTTCGCTGCCTTGAAATCCTTGGCCTGAAGCGCAGCAACGCCCTTGCGATACTCGGTCGCCGCATCATATTGTGGGGCGCTGGCGCTGGGTGCCGAAGACATGCCACCCCCGCCACCGCCGCCAGCCGCATGGACCGGTGCAGCCAACAGACCGAGCGCAAGAACCGGTATCAGGACACGCATGCAATCCTCCCTCGAAATCGCAAAAAAAGAGTATCATTGCACACTCTGGTGAACCAGCGGCATTGCGGCTCGGCCTTTGCGGTGCGGCAATGACGCCGCAAATCCCGGCGCGCGACACCAGATAGGGCTGTCGCCGATTGCATCGCCAGTGACCTGCTGCCCGTTTCCTGGACCGTTTTGAGCTGGAAAATTCCAGTTTAGGATTG
>JBMOGO010000092.1:0-13313 GCA_049318305.1 Polymorphobacter sp. | reverse complement strand
CGCTGATCGCCGAAACCGGCGGCATCAACGCGATGATCGTCGATTCGACCGCGCTGACCGAGCAGGTGGTGCAGGATGTCATCACCAGCGCCTTCCGCTCCGCCGGGCAACGCTGTTCGGCGCTGCGCCTGCTGCTGGTGCAGGAAGACGTCGCCGACCGCACGCTGGAGATGCTGAAGGGCGCCATGGACACGCTGGTCATCGGTGACCCGGCCGACCCCGCCACCGATGTCGGCCCGGTCATCGACGCGGCGGCGCATGAGCGGCTGGAAACCTATCGCCAGTCACAAAAACCGCGCTGGCTGCACGCGCTGGCGGCACCCGCCGGGGATTACATCGTGCCGACGATCATCCGGCTGGACAACATCGCCGACCTGACCGCCGAATGGTTCGGGCCGATCCTGCATGTCGTCACCTGGCAGGCCGGGGAGCTGCCCGCTACGCTCGCTGCGGTCAACGCGCTCGGCTATGGCCTGACCATGGGGCTGCACAGCCGCATCGCCTCGGTCGCCGCCGCGGTGACCGCCGGCGCCCATGTCGGCAATCTGTACATCAACCGATCGATGATCGGCGCTGTCGTCGGCAGCCAGCCCTTTGGCGGCGAAGGCCGCTCCGGCACCGGCTTCAAAGCCGGCGGCCCGCATTACCTGCTGCGCTTCGTCCATGAACGCACGGTCAGCACGGACACGACGAGCGCCGGCGGCAATGCGAGTTTGCTCAGCATCGAGGATGTGGCGGGGATTTAGAATCAGGCGACCGGCAACCAGGCGTGCATCTGAAACTTTTGGCCGCATTCGGCGCTTGCCCCGGAGGCGGTCCCTCGAGCGCTCGCCCGCGCGAAGCCGGTACAGGGATGTTACCTCGATGCTTCCTTACCCGGATTGGCAAGATGCGCTAACACGGCGCCAACCTGCCGAGTGGCACGGCCTGCCCAGCCTAGACAAAGCGAGCTGATTTATGTTCGACGAATATGGTTTTCCACGCGGCCCCGACGTGGACCATGCGGCGGTCGTTCTTGACACTTTCGTATATTGCAGCCGTGCCGCCGCAGGCGTCGACGACGCCGAGGTCGACCGCATCATCGAATGGTCTCAACGCCGCAATGTCGAACGCGATATCACAGGGGTGCTGGTTTTCGGCAGCGGCATATTCTTTCAATGGATTGAAGGGCCGCCCGTCGAGGTGGAGACCCTGATCGCGAGCCTTCACAGCGACGCGCGCCATTACGACATCGTCCCGCTGGACCGGAGTGTGGAAAAGCGCGCGCGCCTTTATCCGAATTGGGAAATGGAGCGGGTCGGTGCCGACGATATCCGCGCGGTGCTGGAGGACGCGATGGAGAGCGCCGAAGACGAAAACAACATCGCAGCGCTCAGGCGTATTCTGAAGCACCTTGATTCGGCTCCGCTGGACACGCTTGGGCGAAGCTAGTTCGGTCGGCAACTGGCGCCTTCGAGCCTATCCGCCATCGGGAAGCGGCGGTTGAAGGGCCCATCTCGTTTCTCATCCAGGGCTGCTGTCGCGCCAGTCCAAAGTTCGCTCCGCCCGAAACAGTCGGATCGCAATCGACCAAAGCCGGCACCCACCTGCCTTTGCAACGCCATATTGGCGCGATAGCAACAGCATTGTACCTGCACCGGAGCCCGATCATGACTCGTGTTTTCGCCGCCGCCACCCTGATCGCGCTGACCGGTTGCGCCACCGACCATTACGCCGGCAACCAGATTTGCGCGCGCACCGCCGGCTGCGTTTCCAGCTTTGACAACACCGGCTACGGCCCGGTGCACGCACAGGCCGTCGCGCCGGATTCGCCCGGGCCGTTGCAGCCGCAGAAATAGCGCGCTGAGGGCAAGAGCGCGCTTCTGAGCAGCACTCCGTTTACATCCGCGTATTTTTGCGTATGACTACTCCGCATGACTGCTCAGACCGCGATTCGCCCTGCCCCGGAACCCACCCGCCTGCCGGTGCCCAAGACCGAATGGCGCGCCGCGTATCGCGCCCTGCAGCGCCTGCTGCGCGACAAGGACGACACCGGCGAGGTGTTCGAGATCATGCGCGCGCTCAACGGCGATTCGACCCGCAAGGGGTATCAACGGCTCCTCGCCACGGCCGAAGGCGGCCGCCTCGCCTATCGCCGCGAGGAACTGGCTGAAAAACTGTCGGACCGCGCCTGGCTGGCGACGCTGCCGCCGGGCAGCCTGGGTGCCGTCTATCGCGATTTCACCGACAATGGCGGCGTGACGCCGATGGGCCTTGTCGAAGTCAGCAACCAGGTAATGAACAGCCTGGAGCATCCCGTTGCCTGGTACGGCCGCCGCATCCGCGACGCGCACGACCTGTGGCACGTTACGACCGGCTATGGCCTTGATTCGCTGGGCGAGGCCTGTCTCGTCGCCTTTTCCTATGCGCAGACGCGCTCGCTCGGCTGGGCGTTCATCGCGGTTGGCGCCGCCTTCAAAAGCCGCAAGGCACCGACCAAGCAGCCATATGTCGCCGCCATTCGCGAAGGCTATGCCCGCGGCAAGGCGGCGCGCTGGATGCCGGCACAGGACTGGGTGGCACTGCTGCCACTGCCGCTCGAGGATGTCCGCGCCCGGCTCGGCCTGACGCCGCCGCCGATCTACCTGTCGATTCCGGTCGAATTTCGCGGCCAGGCAGTGCCCAAGGGCTAAACGCTCGCCGGCCGCGCGGCGGCGTGCGCCACCGCAGGCGCCGCAACGGGTGCGGGAGCCGCCACCTTTGGCGTTGAATCCGCCATCGCCAGCCCCAGCGCGCGAAAGCCATCGAGCGCGCCGAGCAGCACCATCTGTTTGGTGTTGAGCATCGCGATCAGCGAGGCATCCTCGACGGTGAATTCCACCTCCACCTCGATCGAGGTCGCGGTCACTGCCGTGACATGCGCGCGCTTCATCTCGACATGGCTCATCGGCGCCAGCACCTCGGTCAGCATCGCCGGCACCCCGGCCAGGCCGGCGGTTTCTGACCCCAGATCAAGATGAAAGGTCATCACCGTCGTACGCGCCTCGATCCGCCGCAGATTGCGGATCTGCAGGTCGAGCAGCTTGGTATTCGACACGATCACCTGTTCGCCGGTGATGGCGCGGATACGCGTCGTCTTCAGGCCGATTGCCTCCACCGTGCCGGTTACCTCGCCAAAGCGGATGGTGTCGCCGGCGCGGAACGGCCGGTCGAACAGGATCGACAGCGCGGCGAACAGGTCGCTGAAGATCCCCTGTGCGGCGAGGCCGATGGCGATGCCGCCGACGCCGAGGCCCGCCACCAGCGCGGTGACATTGACCCCCAGATTGTCGAGGATGAGGATGACCGCAAGGATCCAGACGACGACATTGACCAGCACCCGGATGATATTGATGGCGCTGTCGAGCGAGGCCTTGTCCTCGCTTTCGGCGGCGCGGCGATCGACCAGCGCCAGCAGGACCTCGCGGACCCACAGCGCACCCTGCACGGCAAAGGCGATGGTGAAGGCGATCTCGATGGCGCGCTGCAACGGCCCCGGCGTGACGATCAGATGGGTGACGACGAACGCCGAAAACACCGCGATGAACGGGCTGCGCGTGCGGCGCACGATGCGGCGGGTGAAGCCGCGCCAACTGGTGACCGGATGCCCCTCTCCCAGCACGCGGACGATCGCCCAGCGCAGCCCGAAGAAGGCGAAATAGACCGCGACCGCGACGCCGACCGCGACCAGCGCTTCGCGACTGTCGGTGCGCAACCAGCCAAAGGTATCGACCGCCAGATGTTCGACCTGGGCGGCGAGATCGGGCTTTGCGGCGGCGGCGGGCGTGGTTTCGATCATGCTTCGGCAACCGCCGCCAGCAACGCCGGTTCCAGCCAGTCGGGCCGCAGCACGGTCAGCGGTGCCGCGCCGAGCGTAAGCGGACCGGCGGCGGCCTCAAGCCGCAGATGCGCGATGCCGGCGCCATCCCGGTGCCCGCGCAGCGTTCCCGCCGAGCGGTCGGCAGCATCGCGCACAACGCCGTCGCCAGGGTCGCCATCGAACCGCACCGGCACCAGCCGCCGGCGCACCTTGTCGCGGTGGTGCATGCGCGCGGTGTTTTCCTGGCCGACATAACAGCCCTTGGTGAAGCTGACGCCGTTCAGCAGGTCGGCGCCGGTTTCCAGCCACAGCAATTGGTCCTCGCCGATATCGACGCTCGCCGGTACGCCTATGGCCAGCCGATGCGCGTCATAATCGCCAACCGCCGCAGAATCGGGTGCAGACTCTGGCGCCGCCAGCCAGCGCGCGCCCATCGCCGCGGTGCGCGGATCGGGCGTGTGCCCCGCCTCACCGCCGTCCCAGCCGGCGAAAACCGCCAGATCGCTGGGCGCGATCGTTACCGCCTTGCGCAATTTGTACATCGCCAGCCGCTTGGCCAGCGCCGGCGCGCGGCCGGAATCGACATCGACCAACACCGAATCGCCGCCATCGAACAGGATCATGTCGAACAGCGCCTTGCCCTGCGGCGACAACAGCCCGGCATAGAGCGGCCGATCCGGCGCCAGCAGCGCCAGGTCGTTGGTCAGCAGCCCTTGCAGAAAGTCGCGGGCATCGGGCCCGGCAACACTGAGGACGGCGCGATCGGCTAGCTGGACGATGGTCATGGTGCCGAGATATGCGTTCGCGGCAGGATTGCCAAATCGGGTGGTGCGCACACCCACCCCGCTTGACTTTTGCCGCCCCTGCCGCCATTGGACGCCGCTTCCCGCGCTCGGCCCGCCGCACGCGCTTCCTTCTGTTTGTTTCGGGACCTGTCATGGCCAAGCCGACCACCATCAAGATCAAGCTCGTGTCGACCGCGGACACCGGTTACTATTATGTGACCAAGAAGAACCCGCGCACGCAGACGGAAAAGCTCAACTTCCGCAAGTATGACCCGGTCGTGCGCAAGCATGTCGAGTTCAAGGAAGCGAAGATCAAGTGAAGCGCCTCGCGCGCGCCTAGCGCAGCGTAGCGCGCCGACAGGCGCGAACTCGGCCGGCGAGGCGGTCGGCCCTGTGCCGACCGAGCTCGTCCGACGCCAGCATGGGCTTTGCCCATGCTTCTTCCTTTCACTACCGTCAGAAAACCCCTCAACCGCTCGCGCAAGGGGAGAGGATCACGCCGCCTCCGCCACCTGGTTTCGCCCGGCGCGCTTGGCGGCATACAGCGCGTCATCGGCCCGGCTGAGCAGCCCTCGCGCATCGCCGTCGCGGTCTTCAAGCGTCGCCAGCCCGATGCTCACCGTCACCCCGGCCGGCCCTTCGCCGATTCGCCCGATCCGGGTTTCCGCAACCACCCGCACCAAGCCTGCCGCCATGGTGCGCGCTGTCGCCGAATCGGTATCGGGCATCACCACGACGATTTCATCACCGCCATAGCGCGCGATGGTATCGGTGACCCGCACGCTCGATTGCAACGCCTCGGCAACGACGCGCAGGATATTGTCCCCCGCTGCATGGCCCCAGCGGTCGTTGAACGGCTTCAGCGCATCAAGATCGATCATCAGCAAGGCCAGCGGCCGCCCGCCGGCCCGCGCACTGTCGAAGGCGGCGGGTAACACCGTGTCGAGATGGTGGCGATTGTACAGCCCGGTTACCGGATCGATGACCGCCAGCCGCCAGGCGACACGCGTTTCGGCGGCGCGGGCAAACGCCACCTGCCGGCGCCGGACCAGTGCGGCGAGGCGAGCGCGCACCTCGTGCGGGTCCATCGGCAGGCCGGCGACATCGGCGACGCGCACTTCGAACGCCTTGACCAGCGCCGCCGGGTCGTCGCGCGGCACCAGCCCGAACACTGCCAGCGGCCGGGCATGGCCGGCATCGTGCATTTCCATCATCACCTGAAACGTATCAGGCCATGACGGCCCATCGAGCGCGATGATCAGCACCGTCAGTTCGCCCAGCTCGATCAGATGCTTGGCCTCGGCAACGCTGAGGATTTCCAGCGTCGTGCCCGGTGGCACCAGGGCACGCACAGCCTCCCCCAGATCGCCCGAGCGTTGGCTGCCGACAAAACCGATACGGATAGTCATTCGCCTGTCTTCGGAACCCCTTAGGCCAATGCCGCGCCTTGCCTGTCGTGCATTGACGATTGTTAATGGCATCCTACCGCGTTGCACTGTCGTCGCAACCCCTTCGCCAACGCTTGGCAAAACCGCCCTTTGCCCCCTAGTGAGGGCGGACCCCTGCCACAGCCGGAGCATAGCCGTGTTGCGCGACGATCAAGTTAACAGCGCCGCCGGAGCGATGGTCACAGGCTTGCAGGCACTCGGCTTTGTTGCCGGCGATCCCGACCTTGGGCCGCGCTTCCTGGCGCTGTCGGGCCTTGATGCCGAAACGCTGCGCGCCCGCGCCGGGGACCCGGTGCTGCTCGCCGCGGTCATCGAATTCCTGCAGGGCCGCGAATCGGACCTTGTCGCCTGCGCCGATGCGATCGGCATCAAGCCCGAAGCGCTGGTCCGCGCCGGCACGGCGCTCTCGGAAGGCCCCGGCGCGGTGCTCTCAGCATGAGCCGGCCGCTGATCATTTCGGATTGCGATGGCGTCCTGCTTGAATTTGCCGATCCGTTCATCGCCTATCTGGATGCGGTGCACGGGCTGACGCTCAAGCTGGAAAGCTTTGCGCTGGCCGGCAACATTCGCCACCCCGACGGCACGCCGGTGGCACCGGCGGAATTTCCGGCGCTGCTCGACGGATTTTTCACGACGCACATGCCGACGCAGACACCGATCGCCGGCGCCGTCCATGCGCTGGCGGCGCTGGCCGAACATTGCGACGTGGTCGTCCTCACCAACATCGCCGACCATCATGCCGTGTCGCGCACTGCCGAGTTGGCGCGGCTGGGCATGCCCTATCGCGTCATCGGCAACAACGGCCCGAAAGGCGGTCCGATTAGCGCGCTGCTGGATGAATTCCAGCCGTCGCACGCGGTGTTCATCGATGACCTGCCGCCGCATCACAGCTCCGCCAAGGCCGTGGTGCCGCATGTCCACCGCTTGCACATGGTGGCGGAGGCGCCACTGCGCGGCCTGATTCCGCACGCCGCCGACGCCCACGCCCGCATCGACCATTGGCCCGAGGCGCTCGCCCATATCCAGGCTGTACTGAAAGGAACCGTTGCATGACGACCGACACGCCCGCCGCCCGACTCGCCGCGCTCGGCCTCACCTTGCCGAGCGCGGCCGCGCCGGCTGCCAATTATGTCCCGGCCGTTGCCATCGACGGCCTGCTGCACATTTCCGGCCAGATCCCGTTCGACGAAGCCGGCGGCCTGATTCGCGGCCGGCTGGGCGCGGACATGGATGTCGCCGCCGGAGCCGCCGCCGCTCGCCGCTGCGCCATCGGAATCATCGCGCAAATCAACGCTGCGCTGGGTGATCTCGGCCGAGTGCGCCGCATCGTCAAGCTGGGGGTGTTCGTGTCCTCCACCGCCGATTTCACCGACCAGCCCGAAGTCGGCAATGGCGCGTCGAACCTGATGGTGGAGGTGTTCGGCGAAGCTGGCCGCCACGCCCGCTCCGCGGTCGGGGTGGCCGTGCTGCCGCGCGGGGTCGCGGTCGAGGTAGACGCTATCGTCGCTATCACGGACTGATGCCCGAAATCCGCGCCCGCATCCTGTCTGCCGCCACCGACCTGTCGGCGGCGGACTGGAACGCCTGCGCCGGCACCGACAACCCCTTCACGCTGCATGAATTCTTCGCGGCGCTCGAAGCCTCAGGCAGCGCCTGTGCGCGTACCGGCTGGCAGCCGGCACACATCGTTGTCGACGATGCCGCCGGCGTGCCCATCGGCATCCTGCCCGCCTATCTCAAGTCGCACAGCCAGGGCGAATATGTCTTCGACCATGGCTGGGGGGAGGCGTATGAACGCGCCGGCGGTCGCTATTACCCCAAGCTGCAATGCAGTGTGCCGTTCACCCCCGCCACCGGACCGCGCCTGCTGCTGCGCGACCCGGCTGCTGCCCCGGCGCTGCTCGCCGCCGCCGAGACCTTGTGCCGCCAGAACAAGCTCTCATCGGTCCACGCCACTTTCCTGACGCCCGAACAGCAGCCGATTTTCGAGGCGCAAGGCTGGCTGATGCGGGTCGGCGAGCAATATCACTGGTCGAACGACGGTTATGGCGATTTCGGCGATTTCCTCGCCGCCCTCGCCTCCCGCAAGCGCAAGGCCGTCCGCAAGGAGCGCGAAGGCGCCATGGCCAGCGGCGTCGAGATCGTCCATCTGACCGGTGCAGACATTACCGAGGCGCACTGGGACGCATTCTGGACCTTCTACCAGGACACCGGCGCACGCAAATGGGGGCGGCCGTATCTGACCCGCAGCTTCTTCTCGCAACTCGGCGCGACCATGGGCGATCGTGTCCTGCTGATGCTGGCACAGCGCGATGGCCGCCCGGTCGCCGGCGCGCTCAACCTGATCGGCAGCGACTGCCTGTATGGCCGCTATTGGGGCGCCAGCGAGGACATCCCCTTCCTGCATTTCGAGCTTTGCTATTACCAGGCGATCGAATGGGCGATCGCACATGGCCTGGCGCGCGTCGAAGCCGGCGCACAAGGCTCCCACAAACTGGCGCGCGGCTATCGCCCGGTCGCCACCGTTTCGGCGCATTACATCGACAATCCGGGGTTTCGCGATGCCGTGGCAGACTTCGTCGTGCGCGAGGGCATGATGGTCGCTGCCGACATCGAAGCACAAGACATGGCCACACCGTTCAGGCGCGGCTAAGGATGGCTATGCGCTTCTGGCGCTCCGGATCGAGGATCGACCCCATGCTTCTGCGCGCCCTTTGCCTGCCCCTGCTGCTCGCCGCAGCCGCCGCGCCCGCCGCTGAAACCGTGACCTATGCGCTGACCCCCGCCGAGCGCGAGGCCGCTATCGCCGCCGCCGCGATGCGCCCCGAAAAGCCGGGTGCGGCGCTGCTGCCCAGCCCCGAACGCGACGCTATACTGGGCAACAGCCTGTACGGCGAGGTCGCCCGCGACAAGCGCATCCACGGCGAATTCGGCATGTTCATCGGCACTGGCGGCGCCCGCGGCATCTTTGGCGCCACCGAAGTTCCCCTCGGCGAACACGGCGCGGCACAATTCTCGTTCGAAACCAGCCGGCTGCCGGGACAGAATTTCCAGCCGTACCGCCAGCGCCGCTGACCCGGCACATGGCGGACTTCAAACCGCCAGATTGTCGATCAGCCGGGTGGTGCCCATCACCGCGGCCGCCATCAGCCGCGCTCCCGGCGTGACCGCGCGCAGCGGCGTCAACCGCTCGCCATCGACCAGCTCGAAATAATCGATCCGCGCAAAGCCTGCCGCCGCAATCCGGCGCTCCGCCGTTGCCAGCGCCGGCGCAACATCGCCACCGGCGCGCAGCGCCTCGCGCGCCCGCGCCAGCGCTTGCGGCAGCGCGACGGCCCGCGCCCGTTCGTCGGCGGTCAGGTACAGATTGCGCGACGACAGCGCCAAACCATCATCATCGCGGACGATCGGGCAGCCGATGATCGCTGTTCCCAGGTCGAGATCTTCCGACATGCGCCGGATGATCGCCAGCTGCTGCCAGTCCTTCTCCCCGAACACCGCGACATCGGCGCGCGCTGCCGCCAGCAGTTTCGACACCACTGTCGCCACGCCATCGAAATGCCCCGGCCGCGCCGCGCCGCACAGCAGGTCGGGCAAGGCAGCCACCCGCACATAGCTGGCGAAGCCCGGCGGATACATTGTCGCCACCGTCGGCGCGTACAACAGCGTGCAGCCAGCCTCGGCAAGCTTGGCCGCATCGCCGGCCTCGTCGCGTGGATAGCGTTCCAGATCCTCGGTCGGGCCGAACTGTTTGGGGTTGACAAAAATCGATGCCGCCACCTTGTCGGCATGCTCCAGCCCCTTGCCGACCAGCGCCAGATGGCCGGCGTGCAACGCGCCCATGGTCGGCACGAACGCCACCTTGTGGCCGGCGCGTTTCCACGCTTCCATGGCGGCGGTCAGCTCGCGCGGGGTGCGAACGATTGTGAACTGTGCTGGCAAGGGCGGCCTTTCGGTTGACACAGGCCGGTGCCTGTGTGCGAAACCAGCACGGTTGGCAAGTTTGGGGTCTTGATGACGGGGCAAGCGAAATCCGCGCACATCATCGTGCTCGGCAATGAAAAGGGCGGATCGGGCAAATCGACGACCGCGGTGCATATCGGCGTCGCGCTGGCGCATGCCGGTTTCCGCACCGCGATGCTCGATCTCGATAGCCGGCAGCGCACGGTGGCGCGCTATCTGGAGAATCGTGCCGCCTTTGCCGCCAAGCGCGACATCGCGCTGCCGATGCCCGATGTCGCCGTCATCGCAGATGTGCCGCCCGCCGCTGGCGAATTGACAATGCGGCTGCAACAGGCGGCGGGGCTGGATTTCATCGTCATCGACACGCCGGCGCGCGATTCGGAGCTGGCCCGCGCCGCGCTGGCCCGCGCCAACACCATTGTCACGCCGATCAACGATTCCTTCGTCGATTTCGACTTGATTGGGCAGGTCGACCCTGAAACTTTCGCGGTGCGCCGCCCGAGTTTTTATGCCGAGCTGATCTGGGACGCCCGCCGCGCCCGCGCCAAGGTCGACGGCGTGCAGGTCGATTGGGTGGTGCTGCGCAACCGCCTGTCGACGCTGGAAGCGCGCAATCGCAAGCGAGTCGGCGCGGCACTCGAAGAGCTGTCGAAACGCGTCGGCTTCCGCGTCGTCAGCGGCCTGTCGGAACGCGTCATCTTCCGCGAATTCTTCCCGCGCGGACTGACCTTGCTCGACCGCTCGGCGCTCGATGATTTCAGCATGAGCCATGTCGGCGCCCGCGCCGAACTGCGGGCCCTGCTGATCGCGCTCAACCTGCCGGGCGTGGATGCCAGCCGGCTCGATTTCTGATGGGTATCGCGCTCGTCCTGGCGGCTGCGCTGGCCTGGTGGTTGCACAAGCGCGGCGAATTGCTGCCCAATCTGGCGCGTTATGGCGGCACCGCGGCGGCGGCGCTGCTTGCGCTGCGCATGATCGAAACCGGACGGCCGCTGGTCGCGCTTGGCCTTGCCGGTGCGGGCTATGCCTGGTGGCGAATGCGGACGGCCAAAGCCGCCTCACCAGCCGATGAAGCCCGCGCCCGCAGCCTGCTCGGCCTTGGCCCCGCCGCCGATGCCGATGCCATCCAGGCAGCATGGCGCGCCGGCATGGCACGCGCCCACCCCGATGCCGGCGGCAGCAACGACGCCGCCCGCGCCATGACCGCGGCGCGAGATCTTTTATTGGCACGGCAGCGTGCCTGAATTTTTAACGCCACGGCAGCGGGCCTGACGATTTAATCGACCCGACAACGCATTTGAAGCGTTAGCCGTAATAACTTGTTGGCAATTGCCGACTAAGGCTCGCCAAAATCCGGAGACCGATGTGACCCACAGCTTCCACCCGACATCGCTGCGCGAGTATGACATCCGCGGTCTTGTCGGTGACACGCTCACCAATGCCGACGCCTATGCCATCGGTCGCAGCTTTGCCACGACCATCCGCCGCGCCGGCGGTTCGCGCGTTGCGGTCGGCTATGACGGCCGTACCTCGTCGCCGGTGTTCGAGGCGGAACTGGTGCGCGGGCTGAACGACGCCGGCGTCACCGCGGTCCGCATCGGGCTGGGTCCGACGCCGATGCTCTATTTTTCGGTTTATGAACTCAGCTGCGACGGCGGCGTGATGATCACCGGCAGCCACAACCCGCCGGCCTACAACGGCTTCAAGATGATGTTGAAGGACCGGCCGTTCTTTGGTGCCGATATCCATGCGATGGGCAAGATGGCCGCCGCCGGCGACTGGGAAAGCGGCGCCGCCGGCAGCGAAACGCTCGACATCATGGACCGCTATGTCGATCGGCTGCTGCAGGATTTCGACGCGACAACGCCGTTCACCATCGCCTGGGATTGCGGCAATGGCGTCGCCGGGCCGGTGGTCGAACGGCTGGTGCAGCGCCTGCCCGGCACCCACCACCTGATGTACACCGATGTCGACGGCAATTTCCCCAACCACCATCCCGATCCGACCGAAGAGAAAAACCTTGCCGACCTGAAGCGCGTCGTTGCGGAAAACCATTGCGATTTCGGCGTGGCGTTCGATGGCGATGCCGACCGGCTGGGCGCCGTCGATGGCCTGGGCCGCGTGGTGTGGGGTGACCAGCTGCTCGGCATCCTCGCCGAACCGGTCCTGAAGGCCATGCCGGGTGCCACGATCATCGCCGACGTCAAGGCGAGCCAGGCGCTGTACGATCGCATCGCCGAACTGGGCGGCAAACCGCTGATGTGGAAGACCGGGCACAGCCTGATCAAGGCCAAGATGAAGGAAGTCGACAGCCCGCTGGCCGGCGAAATGAGCGGGCACATTTTTTTCAAGCACCAATGGTATGGTTTCGACGACGGCATCTATGCCGCCGTCCGCCTGATCCGCGCTGTGTCGCAACTGGGCGGATCATTGACGGCGCTGAAGGACGCGATGCCGGCGATGGTCAACACGCCGGAGCTGCGGTTCCAGTCGTCGGATGAACGCAAGTTCGAAGTGGTCGCCGAAGTGCTGGCGCGGTTAAAGACCGCCGGTGCCCGCGTCGATGAAACCGATGGCGCCCGCGTCACCACGCCCGATGGCTGGTGGCTGCTGCGTGCGTCGAACACCCAGGACGTGCTGGTGGCGCGGGTCGAGGCGCGCAGTACCGCGGCACTGGCGCGGCTGCAGGGCGACCTCGATGCGGCGCTGGCGGAATCGGGCGTCGCGCCAACGGCGGTCGGACACTGACCCGCCTCCCCCCTCCAGCGGGGGGAAGACTGGTTTTGTTGCACTGCAACAATAACCCTTGAACCTTGGCGCCATAGTCGCTATGTTGCATCGCAGCATGAACGTGGAGCTGATGATGCCCGCCAAGATTAAACCTGCCAAGCCGACCGCCGCGAAAGCTGCGCCTGCAACCCCGGTTGCGGCCACGGCCGTGACGGCACCGGTTGCTGCAAAGCCGGTTGCAGCAGCGGCAATGGCGACCCCGGTTGCCGCAACGCCCGTCGCGGCAACGCCAGTCGCGGCGCCCACTCCGGTGGTCACGCCGCCGGTTGTGGCCGAGCCCGCAGCCCCCGTCGCGGCCGCCCCGGCGGTCGCGTCCGCTACCCCATCGCCAGTGATCGCCAAGCCGGTCACTGCCAAGCCGGCGCTGGCAAAGCCGGTTGCGGCCAAGCCTGTGAAGGCCCCGGTCGCAAAGACGGTTGCAACCCCCAAGCCGGCCCCTGCCAAGGTGGCCGCGCCCAAGGTTGTCGCCAAACCGGCGCTGCTGCACCG
>JBMOGO010000091.1:0-13577 GCA_049318305.1 Polymorphobacter sp. | reverse complement strand
TCGCCGGCCCGGTGACGTTGCCGACGCCCGCCGGCGTCACCCGCGTCGATGTCACCAGTGCGCGGGACATGGCGGCGGCGGTCGAAAACGCACTTCCCGCCGATATCGCCGTGATGGTCGCCGCTGTTGCCGATTGGCGGGTCGAGGCGGCGCCGGCGAAGCTGAAGAAGGGCGATGCCGGTCCACCGGCGCTGACATTGGTCGAGAATCCCGACATATTGGCGACGCTGGGCCACAGCGCAAAGCGGCCGCGACTGGTGATCGGCTTTGCTGCCGAAACCGGCAACCTGATCGCCAATGCCGCCGCCAAGCTGAACCGCAAGGGCGCCGACTGGATTGTCGCCAATGATGTGTCCGCGGGCGTGTTCGGCACCGATGACAACCATGTCCATCTGCTGACCCGTGCCGGCAGCGAGGATTGGGGCGCCGCCAGCAAGGCCGAAATTGCGACCCGACTGGTCGCGCGTATCGCTGCGACCTGAGCCTTGCGGATCCTCGTCGACGCCGATGCCTGCCCGGTAAAGGACGAAATCTACCGCGTCGCGATTCGCCACGGTGTTGCGGTTATCGTGGTTTCAAACAGCGGGATGCGGCTGCCGGGGCATCCGCTGGTCACCCAGGTGATGGTCAGCGACGGGTTCGACGCCGCCGATGACTGGATCGCCGCTGCGGCCGATGCAGCGACATTGGCCATCACCGGCGACATTCTGCTCGCCGATCGCTGTCTGAAGGCCGGGGCGAGCGTGCTGGCGCACAATGGCCGGCCGTTCACCACCAGTTCGATCGGTGCGGCCATCGCCACCCGCGCCATCATGGCCGACCTGCGCGCCGGCGGCGATGTGCTGCCCGGCGGCCCGGCGGCGTTCTCCAAGGGGGACCGTTCGCGGTTCCTGCAGGCCGTCGATGGCGAGATCGTGCGCTTGCAGCGCCGCAGCGCCTAGATTTCAGTCAAGTTGAAACAGGGCCTCCGGCGGTTGGTGCCGCAGGCCCCAAACCCCATTTGAAAAGCGCCCAAGGGCCACCTTCGGTGCCATGCGCAAAATCAGCGAAAGGGGTCTGGGGCCAAGGCCGCAGCCGCCGGCGGCGCTTCAAAGACGTTGATTCAATCAGAGTGCAATCGCGCCTAGATTTTCGGCGAAAAGCGCAAGTCGCCCTTTCCGCGTACCGTTACCGGCATGTACAATCCCTGCCCCAGCGGCTGCACGTTGCCGTTGCTGACGGACTCGATTTTCGCGTTGAGCACGAATGCCCCTAGTCGCTTGTCGGTCAGTGCCTTGTCGACCTTGACCATCAGCTTGGCGAAATCCCCGGCGAAATCATGCGATACGGCAGTGGCGATTTCGGCCTGCACCGCCGGCGCCTTGGCGATGGCGAGCAGCAACCGCCCCGATGGGCTGTCTGCGGTGCCGGTGACGGTCAGGTCTCGCACAAGAATGCGCTGGCTGTCGGGCTGGTTGTAAGGAACGCCGGTCAGCCAGACGGTGCCTTTCGTCGACACCAGCCCTCTCGACCCGGCGGCATCGACCTGCAAGCCGATCGCGAGCTTGCCGGCATCGGTCGCGTACATCGTCACCTTGCCGAATTCCAGCTTCACGGCTCCCAGTTCGGGCAGGGTCAGGCCCTTTTTGGCCAGCTTGCCCAGCGCCTTGGCGAGCACGGGTTCCAGCTGGTCATAATCGGCGACGACCGGCATTTCGAAGGCAAAACCGCCGCCCGACGGCAATTTTCCCAAAGCCGGCAGCCGCGTTACCGTCGGATCCGCCGGGCGGTTGCCGACAAAGGTTTCGGTGCCGACATCGACTGCCAGCGCCAGGATGATCTGGCCGTTTTCGACACGATAGCCGCCATAGCTGAGCTGCTGCGGCGTGATGCGCAGCCAGACCGGCGGGTTACGCTTGTTGAGTTCCACCGACGTGAAGCCGCTCGCCCACGCCTTTTCCAGCCGGTCACGCGGGTGCAGCGCCTGAAGATGGCGGGGAATATCGGCTTCCAGTTTCGCGATGACTGTCGCCAGCTTGTCATCGGCCTTGCCGGCAAAGGTGAATCGCTGCCCGAGCAGTTCGACGCCGGGCTTTTCGGTCCAATCATAATCGATGCTGACCTTTGCCAGCGGTCGCCAATCCGGCGTCATGTCGAGCTTGATATCGGCGCGCACGATCGCGGCACCGGTCGCGGTTTCGCTTTTGATGATCTTGCCGATGTTGCGCGCGCTGACCTCGGCGGTGATCGGCATCGCAAGCTGCAAGGTTTTGCCTTCGCCCGAAAGCCGGATCGGGCCACGCGTTACGGTGCCGACGATGCGGCAGCCGATATCCGGCGTCACCTTGGTCTTGCCGATGCGTTGACCGGCGACACAGGCGCTTTCCTGCCGGTCGATTTTGTAAAGGCTTTTTGGAATTTCGGCGTTCAGCCGGGCTTCCAGCGCCGGAATTTCCAGGCTGACCGGCACCACGACATGCGATTGCCGCACGGGCACATCAGCGGCGGCGGTCAGGCGCGGCGGTGCCGGATTGCCGTCATTGCCCCCGCAACCGGCGAGCAGCAGCGCCAATGCAAGCAACCAGCGCCGATCAGTCATCGTCGATCCCCAGCAAGGCAAAGCTGGCGAGCCAATGTTCGCCGGCATAGTCCCCGGCAATATGCGGCAAGCCGGCGGCGAGGTGAAGTGCGGCGCAGCGTTCGGCCTGCGCGCCCGCCGGCCCTGGCTGTAACGCCGCCGCAATGCCGCGCCAGCACCAGCTGCGCGACAGGTTGAGGCCATCGAGATGCGCGATCTTGCCATCGCTGCGGTCGCTGACGGTTGCCGGGGTCGTCAGGCAGACCGGAATTTGCGGCAGGAAGCCGGCGAACCAAGCCGGGAATTCGCCCGCCGGCAACAGCCGTGCCATCGCCAGCGCCTCGACCAGTGTTGGCGACAGGAACGCATCGCCATCCGGTTCGAACGGATTGGCGTCGCGGTCCTGGCCGAACCAGTCGCCAGCGCGGGCGCGGAACAGCGCCAGCAAGGCCGGGTCGTGCCGGGTGGCCCAGCCCGCCGCGATGGCCAGCGCAAAGGCGGTATTGCCATGCGCGCCAGTGCGGATGGCATAGGTCTGCAGCGGCAGAAAGGCGTGGAAACGCGCCGCAAATGCCCGCGCCAGCGGTTCGAGCACGCCCGCCAGTGCTGGATCATCGGCCTGCGCCGCCTCGTCGTGCAGTGCCAGCAGCCACGCCCAGCCATAGGGCCGTTCGAACCCGCGCGCCGACGCCCGCTCAAGATAGGCGCATTCCGCAGCGACGTTCGCTGGGGTGAACAGGCTGGCAGCGAGCGCGAGGGTCTCTTTCGCCGCCGCATGGCCGGGGTAGCGCCGCGCCAGCCGCAGCAGCAGCCACCAACCATGCACACAGCTGTGCCAGTCAAAGCTGCCAAAGAAGATCGGGTGGAGATCGCGCGGGGTGCGCGCATCGTCCGGACCGTCCATGAAATGGTCGAGCTTGTGCGGATATTCGCGCGTCACATGGCCGAGCGCGATGCGCGCCCAGCGCGCTGCAAGGTCGTCGTCGAGCTTCATCGAAACGCCAGCCCCCAGATCAGCAGCGTGTTGATCGCCAGCAGCGGCAGCGCCGTGCCGACCTGCGCCTTGATGACGGCGTTGCGGTCATCCAGTTCCAGCAGCGCCGCCGGCACGATGTTGAAATTGGCCGCCATCGGCGTCATCAGCGTACCGCAGAACCCGGCTAGCATGCCGATGGCGGCAACAATCGCCGGGTCGCCGCCGAGTTTCAGTACCAGCACCGGCAGCCCGATCGCCGCCATCATCACGGGAAACGCGGCAAAGGCATTGCCCATCACCATGGTGAACGCCGCCATGCCGAGCGTGAACGCCAGCACCGCGAGAAACACCGCGCCATCGGGGATGACGGCGCCAGCAATGCCGCCGACGATCTGCCCCACCCCGGCCAACGCAAACACGGCGCCCAGGCTGGCCAGCATCTGCGGCAGGATGATCGCCCAGCCGATCGATTCGACCAGCCGCCGACCTTCGTGCAGCGGCGTCAGCATCGGCGGCCGCAGCCAGCGCATGATCACGGCGATGGCGATAACGACGCCGAGCCCCAGGCTGACCAGCGTCACCTGTTTGGGATCGACTAGCGGCGCGCCGCCAATCGTCAGATATTTGAACCCCAAAGTCCCGACCAGCGCCGTTACCGGCACGATCAGCGCGGGGAGGAACAGCCGATTGCCAAGCTTTGCAGCGCTCGCCTCGCGGGCCAGCGGCGTGCTCGTCGGCGGAGCACCCTTCCCGAGCCGGCCCGTGCCGGCGATGGCAACAAGCGCCAGCACCAGACAACCATTGCCCAAGTCGCCGAGCCAGTCGCCAGCGAGGAAGCTGAGCGCCAGCAGGCCCCAGAAGGCGGCGCTGGTGATGCGGCGCGGGTTGCTGCGATCGCGCAGGGTCAGCAGGCTCCAGCCGGCGAACAGGGCGCCGGCGATGACGTAGAGAAACGGCAGGCCGATCATTTGCGGTCCATCCGCAACAGTCGGAAGCCGTGGATCAGCAGCGCCGCCACCGCCGTCGGGATCGCCCAGACCGACAGTTGCAGCGGTGCGACGATGATGCCGTTGGCTTCGAGGAAGCCCTTGATGAGCAGGATGGAGGCCACCGCGAGGAAAATGTCTTCGCCAAAGAACATCCCGACATTGTCGGTGGCGGCGGCCATGGCGCGCACTTTCTGGCGCCCGGCGTCGGTGATGTCGGGGTCGGCGCGCGCGGCGGCCGCCTCGGCCATCGGCGCCACCAGCGGCCGCACGGTCTGGGCATGGCCGCCGATCGCGGTCAGGCCGACGGCGGAGGTGAGTTGCCGCAGCAGCAGATAGGCGAGCAGCAGCCGGCCGGTGGTTGCCGCCGCGACCCCGGCGATCAGGTCCCGCGCGCGTTCACGCAGGCCAGCATGTTCCAAAAGGCCGATGACCGGCAGGATGATCCACGGCGCGCTGACGTAGCGATTGGCGTTGAACGCCTTGCCGAACGCCGCGACCACCGCCAGCGGTTGCAGTCCGGCCGCCACGCCGCTGGCCAGCGCCGCCGCGACCACCACCAGCAGCGGGTTGAGCCGCAGCGCAAAGCCCAGGATGACGACGGCAATGCCGATCAATGGCCACATCGGCAGCGCCTTGTTTGCATCAATTGTCAGATCCCCGGGTGCTGAACGAACCATAGGCGAGAATCGGTTGCGGCGGAAAGCGCGAGCTTGTAGCGCCGACGCCGGACATTCTGGCACCGAAACGAGGGGACGAAGATGACGAACATGATGAAGGCACTGGCATTTGGTACCGCACTGCTGGCCCTGTCGCCGGCGCAGGCCCAGACTGCAGCGCCTGCTGCCCCTGCTGCCAGCAGCGACTCCGCACTGACCGCAGCCGATCTCGAGATCATTCGCACCGAATTGCGCGCCGACAAGCGCAAGACCACCGCCGAAACGCTGGCGCTCACCGACGCCGAAGCCGCAAAATTCTGGCCGATCTATGATCGCTATATCGCCGAATTGACGGTGATCAACGACCAGAAATATGGCCTGATCAAGGAATATTCCGAAAAATACGGCAGCTATTCCAATGCGCAGGCGACGAATTTCATCACCCGCTGGCTCGATGTCGATGTTCGCGCCGCCAAGCTGCGGTCGAAATATGTGCCGATTGTCGGCAAGGTGCTGCCAGGCGTGAAGGCCGCCAGCTTCTTCCAGATCGACCGCCGCCTGGCGATACTGATCAATCTCGGGCTCGCCTCGCAATTGCCGATCCTGCAGACGCAGGGCGACAAATAACACCAAAGGAAAGAGCCTCCGGCGGGCAGGGCCGACGGCCCTGCACCCATTTTTTGGGATCGGCGCCAAACTTCCAACCAGTGCCCGAACCTAAAATCGGGTGCAGGGCCGTCGGCCCTGCCCGCCGGAGGCTCTTGTCAGTCGGCGCTCCAGCGCGCGTAAATCGCGGTCGGCAACAACAGGCCGCGCGCCTCCTCGCGAATCGCCATGTCGCCGGCTTCGATGCGCCCGCCGGCGCCGGCCATCACTTCGTCGGTCAGCGCCTTGATCGCCAGCGCCGACATGCGGATGGCGTAGACGGTCAACACGAGGAATGCCGCGTCGTCGGACAGCAGTTGCCGCGCCAGTTGCATCAGTTCGGGCAAATCGCGTTCCAGCGACCAGATTTCACCATCGGGCCCGCGGCCGTATTTCGGCGGGTCGAGCAAGATGCCATCATATTTGCTGCCGCGCCGGACCTCGCGCCGCATGAACTTCAACGCGTCGTCGGTCAGCCAGCGCACCGAAGTCTCGGGCAGGCCGGTCAGCGCGGCATTTTCGCGCGCCGCCGCCACGGCCTTCTTGCTGGCATCGACATGGGTGACGACCGCGCCGGCTTCTGCCGCAATCAGGCTGCCGACACCGGTATAGCCGAACATGTTGAGGACACGGGCATTGGGTTTCGTCCGCGCCCGCATCCAGTCCCATTGCGCCCCCATGTCGGGGAAAAAGCCCAGATGGCGGAACGGCGTGTTGGTGGCATGAAAGCGCACCGGTCCGCGATTGACCACCCAGCGTTCGGGCACATGATATTCCAGGTCCCAGCGGCCGCCGCCTTCGTCATCGCGGCCGCCGGTGAATTCGCCGTCGTGTTTCCAGTCCGGGCTGGCCGGCTGCCATAGCGCCTGCGCCTCGGGGCGGACGAAGCGATAGGGGCCATAGCGTTCGAACTTGCGGCCACCCCCTGAATCGAGCAGCGCATAATCGTCCCAGGCGTCGGTGACGAGGACGTCGAGGCTGGTCATGCGGCCTTGGCCCGCTCCTTGACCACCGCGCCGATCTCCGCCCGTGCCGGCGCGTGCGCCAGCATCGCCTGCCCGGCCGCGCGCGCCTGCTCCACCGTCACCGCCTCGATCCGCGCCACCACTTCGGCGGCAGGCACCCAGCGGCCGTGGACCAGCAATTGCCGCGCCACATAATCACCCTGCCCCTGCGGGCTTTCCAGCGCCATCAGCAGCGATGCCACCGCCTGCGCCTTGGCGCGCGCCAGTTCTGCCGGTTCCAGCCCGACCGCGGCTTCGGCGAGCACCTTGTCGATCAGGTCGCGCGCCCGCGCCGCATCCTTGCGGGCGGTGGCGGCATGGACGCTCATCAGCCCGGCATCGGCATAGGGTGTTGTCGCCGCGCTGATCGAATAGGCCAGGCCGCGTGCCTCCCGCACCTCCTGGAACAGGCGCGAGGACATGCCGCCGCCGGCCGCCAGCGTGAACAGTGCCGCGGCGTCATGGCCGGCGTCATAATGGCCCGGCGCCGGATAGCCGCTGGTCAATTGCGCCTGTTCGAACTTGCGCGGGTCGGCGAACTGCCCGGGGGCAAAGCGTGCCGGCTCCGGTGCGGCGGTGTCGGTGGCGCCGCCGTTGGGAAAGGCGGCTTCGGCAAGGCGCATGACATCGTCATGATCGAGCTTGCCCGCCACCACCAGCGTCAGCCCGGCGTTGCGGTAATGCCGCGCCAGCCAGTCGCGCAGATGCGCGGTCGTCAGCCGCGCCAGGCTGTCTTCGCTGCCCAGGATCGAGCGGCCCAGCGCCTGTCCGGGGAACGCTGCTTCCTGCAAATGGTCGAAAACGATATCGTCCGGCGTGTCGCGGGCTTCGCCCAGTTCCTGCAGCACGACATCCTTTTCGCGCACCAGATCGTCGTCGTCAAAGCGCGGGTTGGTCACCAGATCGGCGATCAGGCCGAGGCCCAGCGGCAGGTCGCGCGCCAGCAGCCGGGCGTGGAACACCGTGGTATCGCGCGACGTCCAGGCGTTGAGGCTGCCGCCAACGTCCTCGATCTCCTCCGCAATGGCGCGCGCGGAGCGGCTATGGGTGCCCTTGAACACCATATGTTCGAACAGATGCGCGAGGCCGTTGTGCGCTGGCACTTCGAAGCGCGCGCCGGTTTCGGCGTGGAGCGCGACCGCGACGGTTTCCACGCCGGGCGTTTCGCAGGTGGCGACGCGCAGGCCGTGGCTGGTATGGGCGATGATCGGGGGCTTCATGGTGCCGATCCCGCCGGACGCGCGCGCTCGGCGATCCAGGCTTCCACGACGCGAAGATCGGCCGCCATGGTCGAATAGCGCTCCTCGCGATCGAAAATGCCGGCGGTGCGCTGCGGCAACGAGGGCCGCACGCCGCTGGCGCGTTCGACAGCATCGGGGAATTTCGCCGGGTGCGCCGTCGCCAGCGTGACGACCGGCGTGGTGCCGGCACTGGCGCGCGCCGCGGCCAGGCCGATCGCGGTGTGCGGGTCGATCAACTGCCCGCATTTGTCGCGCGCCCAGCGGATGGTCTGTGCCATGGTATCGGTATCGATACTGGCGCTGTCGAAAATCTGCGCGGCGGCGGCACGTTGCCCGGCGGGAATGGCGAGCGCCTTGGCGGTTTCAAAGCTGCGCATCTCCGCCGCCGTGGTGCGACCATCCCGGCCCGCCAGATCGAACAGCAGCCGTTCGAAATTGCTGCTGACCTGGATATCCATCGACGGCGCATCGGTTGGCGTCACCGTGCCGGCAGAATAATCGCCGTTGCTCAGCGCGCGGTGCAGGATATCGTTGCTATTGGTGGCGACAATCAACCGGTCGATCGGCAGGCCCATGGCGCGCGCCACATAGCCTGCGAAAACGTCGCCGAAATTGCCGGTCGGCACGGCAAAGCTGACCTGGCGTTCCGGCGCACCCAGGCGAATTGCCGCGTAGAAATAGTAGACGATCTGCAGCATCAGCCGCGCCCAGTTGATCGAATTGACCGCCGACAGGTTGAACCGCGAGGCGAAATCCGCATCGTTGAACATCGCCTTCACCAGCGCCTGGGCATCATCGAAATTGCCCTCGATGGCGATGTTGTGGATGTTGGGGCTGAGCACCGTCGTCATCTGGCGGCGCTGGACATCGGACACGCGACCGCGCGGGTGGAGCATGAACACCTCCACCCCGTCGCGCCCGGCGAGCGCGTTGATGGCGGCGCTGCCGGTGTCGCCCGAAGTGGCACCGATGATGGTGACGTGGCGGCCGGACCGGGCCAGGAACGTCTCGAACAACAGGCCGAGCGCCTGCATCGCGACATCCTTGAACGCCAGAGTCGGGCCGTGGAACAGTTCCAGCAGCCAGTGGCGCTGGTCGAGCTGCACCAGCGGCGTGACGGCAGCATGGTCGAACCCGGCATAGGCGCGGGTCAGCAAGTCGCGCAGTTCCGCCTCAGTCAGCGCGGTGCCGACGAACGGCGCGCACACCCGCACGGCGGTTTCGACATAGGACAGGCCCGCCATTGCCGCGATCGCCGCCTTGCCGAACCGCGGCCAGGTTTCGGGTACATACAGGCCGCCATCGCTGGCCAGCCCGGCGAGCGTGACGCCTTCAAAATCCAGAATCGGCGCAGCGCCGCGAGTGCTCAGATAGTTCATGACGCAGCGATTAGGGCGCTGTGCGCCCGGCGGCAACCTTGTCGCCAAGCAAATGTCGCCGCAGCCACAGGCCATAGATCGCAGCCAGCACGATCGCGAGACCGAACCATTGCCCGGCATAGGACAGGTGATTGTCGGGCAGGTCCGCCGGCGTCGGCAGGCGCGCCGGTTGCAGCGGCGGCACCGCGGTGTCGGGAATCAGCATGAACTGCGGCCGCGCCGACGCATCGCCATAAGGCCGTTCGATGATGATGCCGCGGAAAATCGTGTCGACGGTCACCGGCACGCGCACCGCATCGGGGCGCTGCGTCCAGCCCGCCACCGCAACGATATCGGGTGGCCGGTTGTTCGGGCGGCACGACACCAGGACCATGTAGCCCGACGTTCCGGTCCGGCTGCTGCCGCCCTTGATGTCATAGGGCAGCACCGTGCCGGGGGAACAGGGGAGCTCGGCGCGGCGGTACTGCACGCTTGCCTCTCGCGTCATGGCGCGGCGATAATCGGCGGGTTCGAGCAGCGGCTGGGTCTGGGCGGCTTCCAGCCGCGCGATCAGCGCCGCCTTCCATTCACGGCGCTGCAACTGCCAGACACCAAGGCTGACCAGCACCGCCAGCATGACCACAGTCAGCAGCGTCGGGAAAACCGGAATACGCCTCACAACCGCCCCTGCCGCGCCTCGTGCCGGTACTCGAGCGCCAGCAACAGCCCCTTGGCGATGCGCATCAGGCCGATCGACAGGACCAGCGTCAGCGGCACCCACAAGGCGGCATGAACATACCAGGGCGGCGAGCGCGTCAGTTCCAGCCACATCGCCAGCCCGGTTACGATGGCGCCAACAATGAGGATGAGAAAGCTGGCCGCACCATCCCCGACATTGAAGCTGCGCAAGTCGAGCCCGCAGACGCGGCACGATGGGGCAAACGCGATGAGGCCCGCAAAGGAGCGTCCCTTGCCGCAGCGCGGGCAACAGCCGGTGAGCGCAACCTGCGCCGTTGTTGGCGGCACCGTCACCGGGGGTGCTGCATCACCCAAAGGCGTTATGGACCACCGCGGCGCCGAAATTGCTGCCCCAGACATAGATGGCGATAAACAGGAACAGCCAGACGACATCGACGAAGTGCCAGTACCAGGCGGCGGCTTCGAAGCCGAAATGCTGCTGCGGTGTGAAATCACCCCGATAGGTCCGCGCCAGGCAGACCATGAGGAAGATCGTGCCGACGATAACGTGGAAGCCGTGGAAACCGGTCGCCATATAGAAGGTCGAACCATAGATATTGCCGGCAAAGGCGATCTCGGCGTGGTAATACTCATAGGCTTGCACGCCGCTGAAGATCAGCCCGAGGATAATTGTCAGCCACAGGCCCTGCTTCAGGCCCTTGCGGTCACCATGGATGAGCGCGTGATGCGCCCAGGTGACAGTGGTGCCGGACAGCAGCAGGATGAGCGTGTTGACCAGCGGAAAGACGAACGGGTCGAGCACTTCGACGCCGGTCGGCGGCCATTTGCCATCAACGCCCTCGTGCATCTTGGGATAGAGCGCGGCGTTGAAATAGGCCCAGAACCAGGCAACGAAGAACATCACTTCCGAAGCGATGAACAGGATCATGCCATAGCGGTGGTGCAGCTGGACAACAGGCGTATGATCGCCGGTGTTGGCTTCATGCACTACATCCTTCCACCACAGGTAGAACATGGTGCAGACGGCGGCGACACCGGCAAAGAACACCATGCCACCCCAGCCCGCCTTGTGCATCCAGCCAACCGCACCGGCGGCCATAGCCAATGCCGCGAACGACATCAGGATCGGCCGGCTCGACGGGTTGAGGATGTGGTAGTCGTGGGTCTTGCCAGCGGCCATGACCATTAGCCCTTATTCGATGCTGATACGGTTGCCGATTTGCTTACCGGCTTTGGCTCGGGATTGTCCACCGCGAAGAAGGTGTAGCTGAGCGTAATCTCGTCGATCTTTTTCGCGTCGGGGTCGTCGAGAATCGCCGGATCTACGAAATAGGTCACCGGCATCTGCACGGTTTCACCCGCTGCCAGCGTCTGTTCGGTGAAGCAGAAACACTCGATCTTGCGGAAATACTGCCCCGCTGTGTCGGGCGAGACGTTGAAGATGGCGCGTCCGGTGGTCGGTGTTGCGGCGAGATTCGTGGCGGTGAAGAACGCCATGCGTTTTTCGCCGATCTTGATGGTGTTTTCGCGATCCCGCGGCGCAAAGTTCCACGGCATGCCCGGCGCGGTGTTCGAATCGAACCGGATCTTGATGGTCCGTCCGCCCAGCGCCTGCAGGCGGAGCGCATCTGGCAAGGCTGCGGCTTCGGACCGGCCGGTTGTGCCGCCAAAGCCGGTCGCCTGGCAGAACAGCCGATACAAAGGCACGCTGGCATAGGCGAGGCCGATCATGGCCACTGCCAGCAGCGCCGCCAGCGCACCGGTGCGGCGCTTGGCGCGGTCGATACTGATGTCGGTCATCGCGGCGCTGCCGGCGCGGTGGCCGGACCGGACGTGGATTGCCCGACTTGCGGTTTGCCATTGGCAAGGCCCGGCGCCATGCGAACGACAGTGATGCCAAAGAACAGCAGCACCAGCGCGCCGAGCACCAACCCGAGCGCGAGATTGCGCGACTTGCGCCGCGCTTCGAACGCAGCGCGTTCGGTGGGGGTCCAACTGGCGGTCATGGCAGCAGCAAGCGGTCTGCAACCAGCGCGCCGAACAGGCAGGCCAGATACAGCAGGCTGAACTTGAACAGCTTCTTTTCCGGCCCCATTGCGGCCGCCGTTGTCGCCGGGTTGCGCCACACCTGGAACGCCAGCACGAGGAAGATGATGCCCAGCGTGATCGCCGTGCCGCCATAGGCCCAATCGGTCAGGCCGAGCAGCGTCGGTGCAATGGTAACCGGCACCAGCAACGCCGAATAAGCCAGGATCTGCGTGCGGGTGTTGGCGAGGCCATGCGTCACCGGCAGCATCGGCACGCCGGCCTTGGAATAATCGGCCTCCATGAACAGCGCCAACGCCCAGAAATGCGGCGGCGTCCACAGGAAGATGATCGCGAACAACAGCCAGGGCAGTAGCGAGGTATCACCCGTGACGGCCGCCCAGCCGACGATGACCGGAAAGGCCCCCGCCGCGCCGCCGATGACGATGTTCTGCGGGGTGCGGCGCTTCAGCCAGACGGTATAGACGATGACGTAGAACAGGATCGACACGGCCAGCCAGAACGCGGCCACCCAGTTGACGGCAACGCCGATGATCGCCACCGAACCGACCGCGAGCACGACGGCAAAGGCCAGCGCTTCATGCGGCGCCATCTTGCCGGCAGGCAGCGGCCGGTTGGCCGTACGCTTCATCATCGCGTCGATATCGGCCTCATACCATTGGTTGAGCGCGCCTGCCGCACCCGCCGCGACAGCGATGCACAGGATCGCGGTGAAGCCGAGGAACGGATGGATCGTGCCGGGTGCCGCGATCATCGCGCAGGCCGCAGTAAACACCACCAGCGTCATCACCCGCGGTTTCAGCAGCGCGAAATAGTCGCGCCATTCCGCAAAGGCCGTTTCGGGCGCTGCGGTAACGGGGGCGGTCGGTGCTGTCATTCGCTTCTTCCCCTCTCCCTTTCAAGGGAGGGGTCGGGGGTGGGTGACGTTCCGGCGAGGGCAGGACGTCCCCACTCCCCGCGCTTCCCGCGAACGGGAGGCCTGTTGTTACTTGATGACCGGAAGGGTTTCGAACTGGTGGAACGGCGGCGGCGAGGACAAGGTCCACTCCAGCGTCGTTGCGCCTTCACCCCAATAATTGTCGGCCACGCGCTTCTTGGATGACAGGCTGACGACCAGGTTGACGAAGAAGATCAACATGCCGACCGCCATGATCGCATAGCCGTAGGAAGCAATCTGGTTGTAATAGGCGTACTGCTCCGGATAGTCCGGGATGCGCCGCGGCATGCCGTCCTGGCCCAGGAAGTGCATCGGGAAGAACATGACGTTCACGCCGATGAAGAACACCCAGAAGTGCAGCTTGCCGAGGAATTCATTGTACGGCTTGCCGGTCATCTTGCCGAACCAGTAATAGAAGCCGGCAAAGATCGCGAACACGGCACCCAACGACAGCACGTAGTGGAAGTGG
>JBMOGO010000090.1:0-13794 GCA_049318305.1 Polymorphobacter sp. | reverse complement strand
TCGACCAGTCGACCGAAAGCGCCATTCTGGTCACCGGCATCAAGGTCATCGACCTCATCGCCCCCTACGCCAAGGGCGGCAAGATCGGGTTGTTCGGCGGCGCCGGCGTCGGCAAGACCGTGCTGATTCAGGAACTGATCAACAACATCGCCAAGGGCCATGGCGGCACCAGCGTGTTCGCTGGCGTCGGTGAACGCACCCGCGAAGGCAATGATCTCTATCACGAATTCCTTGAAGCCGGCGTCATTGCCAAGGATGCCGATGGCAACGCCACGTCGGTCGGCTCCAAGGTCGCGCTGGTCTTCGGCCAGATGAACGAACCCCCGGGCGCCCGCGCCCGTGTCGCGCTGTCCGGCCTGACCAACGCCGAATATTTCCGCGATGTCGAAGGCCAGGACGTGCTGTTCTTCGTCGACAACATCTTCCGCTTCACCCAGGCCGGTTCGGAAGTGTCGGCACTGCTCGGCCGCATCCCGTCGGCCGTGGGCTATCAGCCGACGCTGGCCACCGACATGGGCCAGTTGCAGGAACGCATCACCTCAACCAACAAGGGTTCGATCACCTCGGTGCAGGCGATCTACGTGCCCGCCGACGATTTGACCGACCCGGCGCCGGCAACCTCGTTCGCGCATCTTGATGCGACGACGACGCTTTCTCGCTCGATCGCCGAACTCGGCATCTATCCGGCGGTCGATCCGCTCGATTCGACCAGCCGCGTTCTCGAACCGCGCACCGTCGGCGAAGAACATTACGCCGTCGCCCGCTCGGTCCAGGAAGTGCTGCAGAAGTACAAGTCGTTGCAGGACATCATCGCCATTCTCGGCATGGACGAATTGAGCGAAGAAGATAAGCTGATCGTCTCGCGCGCCCGCAAGATCCAGCGGTTCCTCAGCCAGCCGTTCCACGTTGCTGAAATCTTCACCGGCACGCCGGGCGTGTTCGTCAATGTCGCCGACACCATCAAGGGCTTCAAGGCCATCGTCGCCGGTGAATATGATCACCTGCCCGAAGCCGCCTTCTACCTCGTCGGCACCATCGAAGACGCCGTCGCCAAGGCGCAGAAGCTGGCTGCCGAAGCGGCTTGATGAATGTGGATTGTCGGGGAGAGCTGGGACGTCTTTGCGAGTAAACGCACTAAGGGGTTAATAGCTTTTTTCTCGTTTACCTGCGTCTTTTCGGTAGTTTTCAGCGACTTAGCGTTTGGGCCTTATTGGGTATTGATGTGGCTGGCCGGGTTGTTCGTCGTTCCGCTCTCCCTTGCGCCTTTGACCGTGACAGAGTTTTGGCTTTCGAAGCGCTACGTATTATTTTTGCCTGCGCTACTAAGTGTTGCTTCGCTCCTTGGGGCAACATGGGGAGCGTTCTTGGTCCTCCAACTAGTTCGCGATAGGTTCTTTTGATGGCCGACACCTTCACGTTTGAACTCGTCTCCCCCGAACGGCTGTTGTCGTCCGGCAAGGTTGCCATGGTCGTCGTTCCCGGCACCGAAGGCGACTTTGGTGTGCTGCCCGGCCATGCGCCGATGATGAGCACCATCCGCCCCGGCGCGATCGCGATCTACGAGGCCGATTCGAACACGCTGACTCGCCGCATCTTCGTCGATGGCGGCTTTGCCGAAGTCAGCGACAAGGGCCTGACCATCCTGGCCGAATCGGCTACGCCGGTTGGCGATATCGACCCCGCCAAGGTTTCCATCGACCTTGCCGCCGCGCGCAGCGCCGGCAATGAAAAGGCCGTCGCGCGGCTCGAAGCGATGCAGGCCGCCGTCGTCAACTAGACCCGAAACCGACCGTAACTGCACGGCAAGGTCGTGCCGGGCGGTTCGCTGGGCAGGAGGTGCGGGCAGCGCAGGCCCTTAGGCCTGTGCAATCGCGCCGACGCCCCCAGCGGGCCGCCCGGTGCGAAAAGGACGTGCAGATAGGGTCGGTTTCGGGTCTAAGCCCGGCCGCGATTAAACTCAGCGAAACACCTTCATCATCGGCAAGATGCTGGCGAAATCGTCGGTCCAGGGCACCAGTCCCTGCTGCTCCCGTGGCGCGGTCCAGGCATTGGCCGGCATCCGGTCCGTCATCGCCGCCATCGCCCCCGGCGTCCGCGCCAGCGCGATCCAGACCGAGCTGGCGAACATCTGCCCGCGTGGCTGGTTGCCACCGGGCGAATAGTTGCGCACCTTGACGGTCCAGCCTTGCGCCGCGCCGATGGCCGCGATCATCGGTTCGAGATCGAGAAACTTGTTCGACACATGGATCAACAGCACGCCTTCGGGCTGCAACGCCCGGCTGTAGATGCCAAAGGCCTCACGGGTGACCAGGTGCAGCGGAATCGCATCCGACGAGAAGGCATCGACGGCAAGAATATCAAGCGCGCCGGGGGCCGCGCGCTGCAAGGTCAGGCGCGCATCGCCGAGGACAATCGGCAAATCGGGCCGGCATTGCCGGATATAGCTGAATTGCTGCCGGGCGATCGCCGCGACAACCGGATCGATCTCATACGCGGTCCAGCTTTGTCCGGGCCGGGCATAACAGGCCAGCGTGCCCGCCCCCAGGCCGACAAAGGCGATGCGCGCCGTGTCGCCGAATCGCGCCGCCTGCCGCATCACCATCCCGACCCCGCTGTCGGGCGCATAATAGGTCATCGGCAGGCGCGATCGGGCGGGATCGAGTGACTGCAAGCCGTGCGTCGTGGTGCCGTGCAGCAGCCGGCGCCAATTGTTTTCCGGTTCGGTGTAGATCGAATAGACACCGAAGAAGCTGCGCTCGCGCGCGCCGTCCGTCATCGATGTCCGCACTTGCCCGGCCCCGCCAAGCGCCAGCAACAGCATGGCGAAGACATAAGCGAACAGAACGGACCGCCCGATCGTCGCCAGGGCCAGCAGCCAGAGCAGCAGGATCCCAACCAGTTCCAGCTGCATGCCGACCGGCAACAGCGCGCCGGGCTGGAGCGCCGCGATGCGCAGTCCTGCCGCTACGCCGATGATGCTGGCGATCATCACCACCGCCAGCCGCGCTCGCCAATCCTGCCACAATGCGGCCAGCCGCGGCGATAGAATCGGCGACGGGATCACCGCCGCCGCGACGACCAGCAACAACGGATGCTCATACGGCCAATCGAAGATGATCGGTGCCACCAGCGCACACAGCACGCCGCCAAGGGCACCGCCCACCGAGATCCACAGATAGAAATCCGTCAGCCCGCCGACATCGGGCTTTTCCTGTGCCAACGTGCCGTGTAGCGCCAGCGCGACGATGAACAACACCAACACGCCGGCAGCGGCGAACAGTGTTGCCGCCCCCGGCCCCGATCGCAGACATACCCAGGCCGCAAGCGCCAGCAATGCGCCCGGCGCAACCTGTTGTGCCAGCCGTGTCCAGCGCGGGCCCGACGCACCGAACGCCAGCACAAAGCTGAGCAGATAGGCACCGAGCGGGATAACCCAGAGCAGCGGCGTGGCGGCGATGTCGGTTGTCAAATGGGTGGTCGTCGAGAGCAGCAAGCCCGACGCGACAAAGGCCAGCAAGGTCCAGCGGCGGCGTTGTGCCCAGGTCACGGCCACACTCGGCGCGTCCTGCACCGTTACCGGCGCCTCGCGCCGTATCGATAGCCCGCATATCGCCACCAGGCCGGCGAGCAGCACGAACCCCAGCGACCACAGCAGCGATTGGGTGCCCAGCGTCATCGTCGGTTCGACAAGCAGCGGATAGGCGATGAGCGCCGCGAAACTGCCAAGGTTCGACGCCGCGTACAGAAAATAGGGGTTGGCAGCATCCGGATGGCGCGACCGCCCGAACCAGGCCTGCATCAACGGCGATTGCGCCGATGCAACGAAGAACACCGGGCCAATCGACGCCGCCAGCAGGCCGAGCAGCCACAGCGCTGGCGGCGTATCACCGGCGGCGGGAACCCAGCGCGCCACACCGACCGGCAGGGTCAGCGCCGCCGCGCTGAACAACGCCAGGTGCAACGCCATTTGCCGCGCGATCGACAGCCGCCGGACAAGATGGGCGTAAAGATAGCCCAGCAGCAACGTAACCTGATAGAACAGCATGGCCGTATTCCACACCGATGGTGAACCGCCGAGCAGCGGCAGCACCGACCGGCCGAACATCGGCTGGATCAGGAACAACAGGAACGACCCCAACCCGATCGTCGCTACGAACAGCGGACGGAGTGGCAGGGCAAGGCGAAGGGATGCGGTGTACGACGTCACGTCGACAGTGTTACGGGCCCGCACGGCACCTGTCTATTGCCGGGCCAGGCCCGGAAACTCAGTGCATTTCTTCGCCGCCGCTGACGTTGATTGCTTCCCCCGTCACATAGACCGCATCGCTCGAGGCCAGCCAGGCACAGGCCGCCGCGGTGTCCGACCCCAGCCCCGGCCGGCCCAGCGGGTTCTTGGCCTTCATGTTGGCAAGATAGGCGTCGACCGATTCAAACCCCAGCAGCTTCGAGAAATATTCGTTCTGCGCCGCGCCCAGCCCGGTCGTGACATGGTTCGGGCAGACCGCATTGACCGTGATCCGATGTGCACCAAGCTCCACCGCGTTGGAACGCGTCAACCCGACCATGCCATGTTTTGACGCCGTGTAGGGCGCCATGTGCGGAAACCCGGATTTCGCCGCCTGCGACGCGATGTTGATGATCCGCCCGGCAATCCCATCCGCGCCAACGCCCTGCGCGATGAACGCCCGCGCCGCCGCCTTGGACGCGAGGAACGCCCCCTTCAAATTGACATCGAGCACCCGGTCCCAGTCCGCGCCGCTGGTTTCCAGTAGCGGCTTCATCACGAAGCCGATGCCGGCATTGTTGACCAGCACATCGATCCGCCCGAAGCGCGCCACGGCGGCGGCGACAAGCGCATCGCAATCCGCCTCGCTCGATACGTCGCAGGGTTGCACCAGCACCGGCGCGCCGCGCGCCTCCAGGTCGGCGACGACTGCGGCGACATCCGCCGAACTCGCCAGCCCTTCGCCGCCGCTGCCGACGTCGGACACGACACAGGCAGCGCCTTCGTCGGCAAAGCGTTGCAGGATCGCCTGGCCCAGGCCCTTTGGTCGCCCGGAGCCGGTGACGACAACGACCCGCCCATCGAAACGCCGCATCAGACGAGGCTTAACGCTTCGGTGAGGATGATGGCGGGCGCGTCGGCAAAGCCGTTGAACTCCGCCATGTTGGCCTGCATGGCTGCCGTGCCGATATCCTTGCCAAAACCATCCATGTCGGCAACGTCGATGATCTCGACATAGGCATACGGCGCCCCGGCGTCGCTGCCGAACAGGCCGGTGCTGCGATAGACCTGAAAATCGTCGATCGAGGGCAGCGCCCGAACGATCGGGATATCGCGGGTTTTCGCCCAGGCTTCATACTCGGCCACGGCAACTCCCGGTTTCAGATTGAACAACACGATCATCCGCATGGTTTTTTCCCTTCAAGCAAAATCCGCTGGCAGGCGATACGCCGCCAGCACATCATCAAGCCGCGCCGCCAGCGCCAGCAGGCTCGCCTCGCTGCCGGCGCGGCCGATGATCTGCACGCCGACCGGCAAGCCTTCGGCGCTGAAGCCAGCCGGCAACGACAGCGCCGGCAACCCCGCCACATTGGCCAACGCGGTAAAGTCGGCCTGGTTCAATGGCGCCCGGCCATGCGCGAACGCGGCCTGCGGCGCGGTGGGCAGCAACAGCACATCATGATCGTCGAGCAGGCGGTGCAGCGTCGCGGCGGCGGCGGCGATCACTGCCTCCCCCGCCGCCAGGCTTTCCGGCGTGGCGGCATCCCCGATATCGAGCAATTTGGCAAAACGCGCGCTGATCCCGCCGGCGGCACGGTCCGCTGCAAAGATGGCGCCGGCCGATCGCGCCGATGCGATGAAGCCGGCGGTGCGCACGGCAGCCAGATCCAGTTCAGGCGCGAGGCCGCCGGTCACCGCCAGCCCCAGCCCGCGCAGCGCGGCGACGGCGGCGTCGAACCCGGCGCGCACCGCCGGCTGCAGGTCGGCGGTATCGACCGCGGCGAGCGTCGCCACCCGCAGCAGCGGACCCGCATCGCCCAGCGGCGCCAGCACCGCCATCACCGCCGCCAGATCGGCGACGGAGCGCGCCAGCGGGCCGATGCAATCAAAGCGCGGCTCGAGCAGCACCAGCCCGTCATCCGGCACCAGGCCGTTGGTCGGCTTCAACCCATAGACGCCGTTGTATGCCGCCGGAATGCGCACCGAGCCCAGCGTGTCGGTGCCCAGCGCCGCTGCGCAAAGCCCGGCAGCGACGGCCGCCCCCGAGCCACCGCTTGAACCGCCCGGCGTGCGGCCGATGGCGTGCGGATTTTCCGTAACGCCATAAGCTTCATTGTCGGTCGTCGCGCCGAGCGCCGCCTCGTGCATGTTGAGGTGGCCCAGGATCACGGCGCCGGCTTCGCGCAGCAGGCGCACCACAGCAGCGTCGCTGGTGGCGATGCTGTCACGCCGCGCCGCCATGCCGGCGGTGGTCGCCAGTCCTTCGATATCGATATTGGCCTTGATGCCGATCGGCACGCCTTCGAGCGGCCGCGCTTCGCCCCGCGCGATGCGAATTGCCGATTCGGCGGCGGCGGCGCGGGCGCCGTCGGCGTCGACCGCGGTAAAGGCGCGCAAGATCCCGTCGAAGCGGGCGATGCGGTCCAGGCAGGCGTCGGTGACCGCAATGGCGTCACCGGTGCGAATCTCGGCGATGGACAGGTGCGTCATCACAGCCCGCGCTCGTCGATCAGGCGGATCGGCTTTTGCCGCACGTCGATCTGCGTTGCCGCCGCGGTGCCGCCGGGCCCGGTCAGCACGACCGCCACCTCGACGCCCAGCCCGGTGCGCAGCAATGCCGCCATCCCGGCGGGGTCGCTGCCGGGTACGCGGTGTTCCAATGTCACCGTCATCATGTCGTTGCCGCGCGCATCCCGCGTCATCCGGCAAATATATTCCCCGGTCAGTTCCGGCCGGTTCTCGATCAAGGCGCCGATGGCGTGCGGGAAGACGTTGATGCCCTTCAGCTTGACCATATTGTCCGACCGGCCAAGAAACCCCTCGATGCGGCGGAACACCATGCCGGTGGCGTTCGTATCGGTGCGAAACGCCGACACATCATGGGTGTTGAAGCGGATGCACGGCGCCACATCATCCTTGTAAAGGCAGGTCACCACCATATCTCCTTTAGCGCCCGGAGCCACCGGAGCGCCGCTGGCAACGTCGCAGATTTCGAGGAACTGCGCATCCTCCCAGACATACAGGCCGTCGCGGTCCGGGCCTTCGCCGGCGATGCAGCCGGTGTCGCCGACGCCGTACCAGTCATAGGCCTTGGCCCCGCCCCACGCCGCCTCGACGCTGGCGCGGTCTTCCGTGCCCAGGTGGCCGATGATCATGCGCAGCTTGATATGTTCGCCGGGGATCAGCCCTTCGGCGGCGGCGACTTCGGCCAGTTTGCGGATATAGTCGATGAAGCCGACCGCCACCGTCGCGCCGAAATCCGCCATCAGTTGCACCTGCGTCGATGAGCGCGTTTCGACGCCAGTGCCGGCCGACAGAAAGACGGCGTTGGTGAAATGCGTATAGGCCTCGCGGATGTAATGGCCGCCGTTGATCATGCCATGGCCATAGACCGAATGGACGACATCGCCGGCCGACAAGCCCTGCCACCGCGCCATGCGGGCAACGAGCAGATTGCCGACCTCGCGCCCCCTTGGCCCGAACAACAGCGTCTGCGGCTTGCCGGTGGTGCCCGATGTCGTGTGCAGCACGACCGGCGGCCGCGTCGCCGCATCGCCGATGCCGGCGAAATCGCCGAACGGCGGATGCTCGGCAATCGATGCCATCAGGTCGGACTTGTCATAGCTCGGCAGTTTTTCGATATCGTCGAGGCCGCGAATATCGCCCGGTTCGATGCCCTTTGCCCCCCAGTGCCGCGCATAGAACGGAATCGCCCAGCCGCGTGCCATCAGCCGGGTGAATTGCGCCTCCTGAAGGCTGCGCAGCGCATCGCTGCTCATGCCGACATAGCGACCGGTGAACGCTTCGCCGATCGGATAGGCCTGCACGATCGCCGGCACATCCGCCGTGGCGAAGTAATCGGGATAGGTCATCGGTCAATTCCGCAAAGCATCGACAGGGGGTCCATCACGGGCGCCGCGACCGCCGCCAATGATCGCGCCAGCGCCAGCTTGCCCGCATGCCAGTCATCCGACAACGGGTTCGCCGGGCTGCCAAAAGTTGCCGGCACATCGACCCGGCGACCATCGAGTTCAAAGCGCTGCGACCCTAGCGCATTCAGGTCCGGATTGCCATCGACCTTGATCGTCAGCCGCGCGCCCAGCGCCCGCAACGCCGGATCGGTAAAGCTTGTCGCCGTGAAACAGCGCGGGTCGATCCGGCCATCGCGCAGCATCAGAGCCACCAGAAACGGCAGGCACAGCCGCGCATAGGCCGGCGTCATCGCCTCGGTCCACGGCCGGCCGACCAGCCGCGCGATCAGCGGCGGCACATGCGCGACAATCGCCGCCACGTCACCCGCGCCATCTAGCGCGGCCAGCGTCGCGTGGCTGGCGCGCCCCGATGGCCAGGGCTTGATGCTGATTTCGGCAATGCGCCAGACCTTGCCCAGCGTCGCCACCGTCGCGGTCGGGTCACCGCCATCGAACAGCGGGAAATAGCCGAACGGGCCCATCAACGCATCGTGCGGCCCTGGCAGGCCAGCCGCCACCAGATCAACCGTCGTAATCGCTGCCCGCGCCGCCGCTGCCACCTGCAACGGCAGCGCAATCGAGCCTTCGACATGCGCCTGCATGGTGCCGGCGCATTGCGCATGGGCGAGGCCCAGCACATCGCCAAAGCGTTCCGCCGGCAGGCCGGCGATGCGGGCACAGGCCAGCGCCGCGCCGATCAAGCCGGCAGTGGCCGGGCGAAAGAATTTCAGCGGCGTGTCGGCGGCAACCCCCAGTCCGCAAGCGATTTCGACGCCGACGACGAGCGCGGCCAGCGCGTCTTCATGATCGATAGCGGTACGATAGCAGGCGGCATGCACCGCCGCGGTCACCACGCTCATCGCATGAACGACCGCCGGTTCGTGCACGGCATCCCATTCGAGGCAGTGGATCTGAAAGCCGTTGACGAACGCCGCCCCCGCTGCCGGCAAGCGCGTCTCACGGCCCAGGATCGGCACGACATCACCAGCGCCCCAGCCGCGCGCCGCCGCCAGCACGCCATCGGCGCCGGGCGCCGTCGACCCTGCCGCGCCGACCGCCAGCGTATCGGCGAGCAACATCAGCGCCGCTTGGCGCACCGCGTCGGGCAGGCGGACCGGGCCGGCGGCAAAGGCGAGCAGGTCGTAGGTCGCTGTCATGCCGTCCACCGTGTGATGAGATCGAACAGGGGCGCGGCTGGCGATGAATCGGCGCTATCCAGCACCAGCGCGGCGGCGGTTTCGGCTTGCGCCGCGTCGAGGCCGCCCCAGGCGACCAGTGCCGCCAGCTTGGCAACCAGCTCGCTGCGACCGACCGGCCGTTCGGGATCGCCCAGTGCATCGGCCATCGTCACCGTCTGGCCGCCGGCGGTGACACGCGCGCCGAAATGCCCCGGATAGGCGGCATCCAGATCGGCGGCGCGGCGCACCGTCACCCGCGCCCGCCTGGCAGTGAGCCCCGGCAACGCGGCAGGCTCAAAATCGGCGAGTCGCGGCGTGCCGGTCGCCGCCACCACCGCCACCGCGTGCTGCAACGAAAATTTGGCGTCATTGGCTGTCACCGGCGCCGGCCGATCACAAAAGCGCAAGGCATCGCCATAGGTTTCGACGAGCACGGCGCCATCGCCGCGCAGCGCCTCGCCGAGCGCCAGTGCGGCATCGATGGCGGGATGAACATGCCGACACGCCGGATAAGGCTTGAAACTGATCTCGTGCAGCCGCCAGCCGGGCGTGTCGGGCACGGCATTCGGAGTGGCGACCATCGCGGCAAAGACACCCTGTTCGCCTTCGAGGATCTGCGCCGGCCCGGTGAAGCCGTGCCGCGCCAGCCGCGCGAACCACAGCGCCGACAGACCGGCATGGGCGGCGTGCAGCGCCTTGGTCATTACCGGTTCGTGGCGCATCCGCCACAGCCCGCCGGCCACCGACCCGGCGTTGCCCAATGCCGCGACGGTTTGCGCGAGATCCAGCCCGAACACCGATGCCGCCGCCGCTGCCGCGCCAAAGCCGCCAGCGGTCGCTGTCGGGTGCCAATGCGCATAATGCTGGGCGTCGAACATGCGACCGATGCTGACCATGGCTTCATAGCCGCGCACCCCACCATCGAGCAGGTCTGCGATGGTAGCGGCGCCATCGCGCCCGGCCTCGTCACGCACCGCACATAACGCTGCCGGCCATACCACCGGCCCGGGATGCAGCCGGCCGATGCGATCGACATCGTCCATTTCCAGCACATTGCCCAGCAACGCGGCGCGGGTCATGGCATCGGGCTCCGCCGCGCGGGCCACCGCCGCCACCGGTTCGTGCCGCGCCCCGGCGACACACGCCAGCCAGTCGAACAGGTGCAGCCGGGCCCGTGTCCGCGTCGGTGCATCGACCGGCCGCGCCAGACGCGAGGCCAGCGCCTCGGTCAACGACGCTCTCGCAGGAACTGGCAGCGCGTCATGCGACAATTTGCGGACCCCTGGCAGCACCGCAACACCGGCGCCATTTGTCCGGACATATTGCGGACTTGGCACGCATCAATCAAGGTAGCAGTCAGGACCGGGGAGAATGTGTGACCGCCAAGACATTCGACGCAGCAGGTGATGCAACGCGCGGCAGCCGCAAAGGCGCGCAGCCGCGTTATTTGCAAGTCGCCGACGAGCTGCGCGCCGGAATCGCCGCCGGAACCTTCGGCGAAGGCGCGCACCTGCCCACCGAAAGCGTGCTGTGCGAACGCTATGGCGTCAGCCGCTTTACCGTGCGCGAGGCGCTGCGCCGGCTGCAATCCGAAGGCTTGATCCGCCGCCGCCGCGGTTCAGGGACGACGGTCGATACCGGCGGCCAGGTGCTGCGCCAGCCGCTGTCGGACGTGGCGGAGCTGCTGCAATATGCTGCCGAATCGGAATTTCAGTTCCGCGTGCACGGTTCACTGCAACTCGGCGACGTGCTGGCCGCAGACCTGGGCGTTGCCGCCGGCAGTACGTGGATCCATCTTTCGGGCGTACGCACCATTGCGAATGGCGGCCCTCCCGTGGCGGTGTCCGATGTCTATATCAATGCCGAACTGGCGTCCCATGTCGCCGGGTTGAAGCCGGGCACGCGAACGCTGTTCGAACAGTTGAGCGCGGCGGCGGGGTTTCGCGTCGCCCGGGTCGAACAGGATATCCGCGCCATGGCGGCGGGCGGGCGCGAGGCAACCGCACTCGGCATTCCGCGCCGCGCGCCGGTACTGCGCATCGTCCGGGTCTATCGCGACGACACAGGCCGCATTGTCGAAATTTCCGTTTCGGCCCACCCCGGCGAACGCTTCACCTATTCGATGCACATCGACCAGGGCTGACGTTTCTGCGGTTCCGCCGCCCGGCAAAAGCCTTTAAGCAGCTCTGGTAGCTGGTGGAGTAGAACGACATGCGTGTGACCATCGTGGCATTTCTGGCGCTCGGCCTCGCGTCCCCCGGCCTGGCCCAGACCGCGGAGCCGCCGGTGCGATCAACGCTGAAACCGGCGCCGGCACCCGGCGGCGATACCAGCACCCCGCGCCAGCGCCTGGTCACGGTGTTCGGCACCGAAGAATGCCCAAAGCCGGCATCTGCCGACGAAATTGTGGTTTGCGCGCGGCTGCCCGAATCCGAAATCTACCGCATTCCGGAACGGCTGCGTCAGGCGCAGAACCGCCAGAGCGTGTTTGCCAGCAACCGGTCCCTGTTGCTGGGCGACAGTTCTGGCGGCGCCGGCGGATCGATCGGCAGTTGCAGCGTCAACGGCCCCGGCGGCATGATCGGCTGCTCGCGCAAGGACGTCGATGCCTGGGCGAACGATCGTACCAACCGCATGGGCTATAACGAGGAAATCCCGCGCTAAGCGCGTAGGCGCGACATCGACAGTGAGCGCCGCTGCATCAGCAATCGTGACTGCGGCGCGGCAGGTGCTGCCGCAGCGCCGGTGCCTCAGCGAACCGGCTTGACGCTGGCAGGCTTGGCTGGCTGTGCCGGATCGAACTTGACCCGCACCGTTTCGCCGCTGTTGCCGGGGAAATTGGTGAAGATGGCGGTCACCAGATTCGGCACCAGCCGGGTCAGGTTGTTCGTCGAGCTGATGGTTTCAGCGCGGCCCTCGAACACGCTGAGCTTATCGGTGTTGCGGACCATCTTCATCGCCAACTGGCTGTTGTACTGCGTTACCGAATAGACTTCGGGGCCGCCCCAGCCGCCACCCCAGCCGCCACCCCAACCGCCGAAGCCGCCGCCGAACTGGCCCCAGCCGCCGCCCCAATAGGGGTTCCAGCCATAACCACCGCCCCAGCCACCACCCCAGCCGCCGGCAAAGCCCGGCCGGGTCTGGATTTTCTCGCGCGGCTGGCCGACATTATAGTCGAGCAGCACGGTCAACGCGGCTTGCGACGGCGATGCTGCCTCGACAAAGCCGTTGGCGAGCAGGCGCTGCCGAACCAGATTGGCATAGGTAGCGAACTCCAGCCCGCCAGCATTAGCGGCGTCGCGCGGTTCGATCACAAAGCTCTGGCCGGCAACCGGCACCGGCAGCGCCGAAAACCGCGCCACCCGCGCCTCGAACGTGGGCGCGCAACCGGCCAGCAACGCCAGCGCGGCGATGGGAACCAGCGACGAGCGCAGCAGCGTGTTACGGGTCGGGATCATGGTCACACACCTTATGAAGTAGCGTAGCTATATAGGACCGTTAATTACGGGTTGCACGTTAATGGCGACTGAATTTCGCCAACGGACGGCGATTTGACACATCAACCGGTGAAGCCGACGGCACGATGCACCTCGGCAAGCACCGGTTCGGCGATGGCACGCGCGCGGGCAGCACCATCAGCGAGCACCGCGTCGATCATCGCCGTGTCGCGCCGCATCTCGGCAAAGCGCGCGGTGATGGGGGCGAGCACATGAACCGCCGCCTCGGCAAGCGCCGGCTTGAACGCGCCAAAGCCGTGGCCGCCATGATCACGCAGCACATCGGCGACGCTGCGATCGGTCAACGCCGCCATGATGCCGACCAGGTTGGCGGCTTCCGGCCGGCCGGCCAGCCCCGCCGCTTCACCGGGCAGGGCATCGGCATCGGTGCGGGCGCGCTTGATCTTCTGGGCGATGGTGTCGGCATCATCGGTCATGTTTATGCGGCTGGCATCGCTGGGATCGGATTTCGACATCTTGGCGCTGCCGTCGCGCAGGCTCATCACCCGCGTCGCCGGGCCCTGGATGACCGGTTCGGGCAGCGGGAACAAATCCACGCCCATGTCGGTATTGAACTTGGCGGCAATATCGCGCGCCAGTTCCAGATGCTGTTTCTGGTCGTCACCGACCGGAACATGCGTGGCCTTGTAGGCCAGGATGTCGGCAGCTTGCAGCACCGGATAGGTGAACAGGCCGACGCTGGCGCCTTCGCGGTCCTTGCCCGACTTTTCCTTGAACTGCGTCATGCGGTTGAGCCAGCCCATCCGCGCCGTGCACATCAGCACCCAGGCCAGTTCGGCATGAACGCGTACCTGGCTTTGCGGAAACAGCACGGCACGCTCGGGATCGATGCCGCTCGCCAGCAGCGCCGCCGCCATCTCGCGGATCCCGGTGCGCAGCGATGCCGGGTCCTGCGTCACGGT
>JBMOGO010000089.1:0-13797 GCA_049318305.1 Polymorphobacter sp. | reverse complement strand
GCCCGCCGCCAGTGCCGGGCCATCGTTGAGGCCGTCGCCGACCATCAGCACGCGCGCGCCTGAAGCGGTGAGCGAGGTGATCGCCGCCAGCTTGTCGGCCGGGGACATGTCGGCATGGGCGAGCAGCCCGAGCCGCAGCGCCATCGGGCTGACCGCGGCCAGCCGATCACCCGACAGGATCGATGCCGGCAGGCCCAGTGCCGCCAGCGCGGCAATCGTCGTCGCAGCATCCGGGCGCAGCGGATCGTCGAAACGGATGACGGCCGGCGCCCCGTCGCCAATACGCAACGCACAGGCCATGGCATCGCCGGCGGCGTCGTCCTCGACACGGCCAAGCGTCACGGGCTTGCCATCATGGCTGGCCGTTACGCCTTGCCCCGGCGTTTCGTGGAGATCACGGACCCGCGCCGGCACCACGCCCTCTGCCACCAGCGCGCGGCGCAGCGCCTCGCTGAGCGGGTGGCGGCTGGTCTGCGCCAGCGCCAGCGCCAGCATCTTCTGCAACGGCGACAGCGCCGCCAGCGCCAGCGGTTGCGGCTGGCCCAGGGTCAAAGTCCCGGTCTTGTCGAACACGGCGCGGTCGGCTTCGGCCAGGCGTTCGAGCGCCGAACCGTCCTTGATGATGATCCCCGCCTGCATCAGCGCCCCCGCCGCGACGATCTGCGCTGCCGGCACTGCCAGCCCCAGCGCACACGGGCAGGTGATGATGAGCACGGCAACCGCGATGAGCAGCGCCTCGTGCCAGCCGGCCCCCGCCAGCATCCAGCCGCCAAAGCTGAGCAGCGCCAGCGCATGGACACACGGCGCATACAGGCGCGCAGCCCGGTCGGCGATACGAACATAGCGCGATTTCGACTGGCCGGCATCGGCCATCAACCGGGCGATATCGGCAATCGCGGTGTCGGGCCCGGCGGCGGTGACGCTGACCGTCAACGGCGCATCGATATTGGTGGTGCCGGCGAGCACCTGGTCGCCGGTGGTTGCCAGCACCGGCAGGCTCTCCCCGGTCAACAGCGACAAGTCGAAATGGCTGCGCCCGGTCAGCACGTTGCCGTCGGCGGCCAGCCGCTCACCCGCTGCCACCAGCATGACCATGCCAGGGGCAAGGTCGCGTGCTGCCACCCATGCCGTGCTGCCATCGGCCGCCTGCACCAGGGCGCCGGGCGCTGTATGCCGCAGCAGCGCCGTCACCCCGTCGCGGGCACGATCGCGCATCACGGCGTCGAGCCAGCGGCCGGTCAGCAGGAAGAACAGCAGCATGACGGCGCTGTCGAAATAGGCATGGGCGCCGCCGGTGATGGTTTCGAACAGGCTGAGCCCCGAGGCGAGCACGACGCCAATCGAGATCGGCACGTCCATGTTGGTGCGCCCGACCCGAAGCGCCGCATAGGCCGATCGGAAAAACGGTCGCCCGGCATAGGCGATGGCCGGCAGCGCGATCATTGCGGACAGCCAGTGAAACAGGTCGCGTGTCACGCCGGTGGCGCCGGACCAGACCGACACCGACAGCAGCATGACGTTCATCGCGGCGAACCCGGCGACTGCCATGGCGCGCAGCAGGTCGGGGCTGTCGTTGCCGTTGGGTAGCGGCAGCGCATCGCCCAGCGGTTGCGATTCAAATCCAAGGCCCGCCAGCGCCGCCTGCAGATCGGGCAGTGACAGCCGAGGATCATGGGTGATGGCAACGCGTTTCGCGGTGAAATTGACCCGCGCAGCGACGATGCCCGGCACTGCGGCAAGCCCGGTTTCCAGTTTGGAAATGCAGCCGGCGCAGCGCATCCCAGGCACCGAGAACAGGGTTTGTGGCAACGGCGCCTCGGCAAGCGCAGGTGTGGCAGCGTTCATTGCAAGGTTTCCGCCAGGCGCAGCGTCTCGCCGTCGCGGTTTACCGCCACCCGCACCAGCCAGCGCCCGCCGGGCAGCGCCTGCACGGCGACCAATCGGCCATCACCGGCTGCGACAAACGCCAGCGGCACATCGGCCGCCCCGCCGAGCGGGTGATGGGCGGTGCCGGTCGCCGTGAAACCAGAGCCACCTGTTAGCAGGACAGGATGGCGCGTGGCATCGAGCGACAGATCCGTGGTCCAGCCGAGCCGAGCCTGGGCCCGAGACGCCGCCAGCCAGCCGTTGAATTTCTGGCTGGCGACGTAGCTGTTGTCGACGACCGTGCCACCAAAGCTGTTGCTGGCGAACCAGGCCATGGTGAAGTTGACGGCAATGACGACCCCGAAGAAGCCGACCATCACCGCCCACATATGGCGCCCGGTAAAACGGCGTGCGCTCATTCGTCGTCCTCCCGGTCCGGGCGTTCGAAGGTCACATCATCGTGCGCCGGCCGCGCCTCGCGCGACCCCTTAGCACCATGGGTCGGTTGTGCCACGATATGAAAACGCTGGTGTTCCTCGCCGGCGGCCGGGGCGGCGACAAACATTCGGATTCGCGTCACGGCATCGGGCTGCAATGCCAGACGCAGCCCGGTCCCGGCGCTGGCGCGGTCGCCGGCCTCACTCCACACGACAGCGCCCGGCAACCCCGAGATGGCAATGTCGACGCTACGCGGCCGCGTTTCCATATTGCGCAACTTGACGGTGTAAGCGTTGCGGATGGCGCCGTCTGACAATTGGACAAAACGTGGATTCCTGTCAGGGGCGACGCTGATATCGAGCCGGCTGCGCACACCAAGGCTGAACAGCATTGCCGTACCGATACCCGCCCACAGGGTGAAGTAAACGAGGGTCCGCGGCCGCAACAAGGTCCGCCACATCGGCCGGGCGGTACCACCAGCCTTTTCATGCACGGCATCATCGAGCGTCGCATAGTCGATCAGTCCACGCGGGCGGCCGATCTGGAGCATGACCTTGTCGCAGGCGTCGATGCACAGGGCACAGGTGATGCAGCCGATCTGCGGCCCTTGGCGAATGTCGATCCCGGTCGGGCAGACGGCAACGCACTGGTTGCAATCGATACAGTCCCCGACCTTGGGCGCCAGCGCGGCGGTCATGGTTTCGGTGGGGTAATCGGCCTCCATCACGGCGGCCTTTTTGAGGCCGGTGCGGGGCTCACCGCGCCAGTCCTTGTAGGTGACAATCAGCGATTTCTCGTCGAGCATCGCGGTCTGGATGCGCGGCCAGGGGCACATGTAGATGCACACCTGTTCGCGCATGAAGCCGCCCAGGATGAAGGTAGTCGCCGTCAGCAGCGCCACCGTGGCATAGGCCACGAACGCTGCTTGCCCGGTAACGAAATCGCGCAGCAGCGTCGGCGCATCGGCAAAATAGAAGATCCAGGCGCCGCCGGTAGCCACCGCGATCAGCAGCCAGATCGTGTATTTCGCGCTGCGCTTGGCGAGCTTTCCGGCCGACATCGGGGCGTTGGCGAGCTTGATCTGGGCGTTGCGATCGCCATCGATGAAGCGTTCGACATGCACATACAGGTCGGTCCATACCGTCTGCGGGCAGGCATAGCCGCACCACGCCCGACCAACTGCAGAGGTGACGAGGAACAAGCCGATGCCGGCCATCACCAGCATCCCGGCAACGTAGTAAAATTCCTGCGGCCATATCTCGATGCTGAACATGTAAAACCGTCGGTGCGCCATGTCGACGAGCACGGCCTGGTCCGGGGCAAAGGCCCCTCGATCCCAGCGCAGCCACGGCGTGACATAATAGACGGTCAGCGTCAGGACCATGATGACCCATTTCAACCGCCGGTAAAAGCCGGTTACCGCCTTCGGATAAACGCCTTTGCGCTTTTGGTAGAGCGGGCTGTCGAGACTGATGAGGTCAAGTGCCGACATCGGCTTTCACCTCGGTGGTCGCGGTCAAGGTCGGTACGGGGTTCGCTTCGCCGCCGCCCAATGAATGGACATAGGCCGCCAGCATCTTGATCGTTACCGCGTCGAGGCGATTGTTCCAGCGCGGCATCACGCCGGCGCGGGCCTGGCGGATGGTGGTGCGCAGCGAAGCCTTGTCGCCGCCATACAGCCAGATGCTGTCAGCCAGATTGGGCGCGCCGAATTCGCGGCCGCCCTTGCCGTCGGCACCGTGGCAGGCGGCACAATTGTTGGCGAACAGGGTCGCGCCGGCGGCATTCGCCTTTGCCAGGCCCGACAGGCTGCGGACGTGCGCCACAAGCTGTTCGATCTCGGCAGGTTGCAGGATCTCGGCGAACGCCGGCATCTGCGAAATGCGGGTTTCGTCGTGATCGGGGTTGCGGATGCCGTGGATCAGCGTCGTTTCGATGGTTGTGAGGTCGCCGCCCCACAGCCAGTCATCATCATTGAGGTTGGGATAACCCACCGACCCGGCCGCCCCCGAGCCATGGCATTGCACGCAATGCACCTTGAACGCAGCGCGCCCGCCTTCGACCGCCTGGCGCAACAGTGCCGGATTGGCCGGCAGGTCCGCCACCGGCGTCCGCGCCAGTGCCCGCAAGATCGGCGCGCGCCGGCCCTGTTCGGCAATCATCTGGTCGGACAGGTCGCCGCGGCTGCTCCAGCCGATGACACCGCGCGTCGCGCTGTTGGCCAGCGGGATCGCCGGGAAGACGATGACATAGCCAAGCGCGAACACGCAGCACAGGATGAAGGTGATCAGCCACCAGCGCGGCAGCGGCGTGTCGAGTTCCTCGATGCCATCCCATTCATGGCCGACAGTTTGCGTGCCGGTGGGTTCATCGACGCGTTTGTCAGCCATGATCGTCATCTCCCGGGGTCTCGGGCTGGAAAATGCTATTGGCGGCGGCATCCATGTGCTGCCGCGCGCCGGGCCGGAAGGTCCAGCCGATGCAGACAAGGAAGATGACGCCCATCATCACCAGCCCCCAGCTGTCGGCGAGGTGGCGCAACTGGTCATAGCTCATCGCGGTTGCTCCTGCGGCGCGGCGGCTTCGAAATCGACCAGCGTGCCGAGCATCTGCAGATAGGCGACCAGCGCGTCGAGTTCGGTCAACTCGCCGGGGTTGCCATCGAAATCGCGCACCTGCGCCTTGGGATAGCGCGCCACCAGCGCCGTAGTATCGGCATTGGGGTCGGCCTGTGCAGCCAGATCTTCGTTGGCAGCGGCGATCGCCTTGGCATCATAGGGCACGCCGACGCGGGACAGCGCCTTGAGATGGTCGCGCATGTCGCCCGGCGTCAGCGGCCGACCGGCCAGAAAGGCATAGCTCGGCATGATCGATTCCGGCACGACGCTGCGCGGGTCCTTCATGTGCTGGCGGTGCCAGTCATCCGAATAGCGCCCGCCGACGCGCGCCAGGTCCGGCCCGGTGCGTTTCGACCCCCATTGGAACGGATGGTCGTACATGCTTTCGGCGGCGAGGCTGTAATGGCCATAGCGTTCGACTTCGTCGCGGAACGGCCGGATCATCTGGCTGTGGCAGTTGTAGCAGCCTTCGCGCATGTAGATGTTGCGCCCGGCGAGTTCGAGCGGGGTGTAGGGGCGCACGCCCTCCACCTTTTCAACGGTCGAATCGATCCAGAACAGCGGTGCGATCTCGACGATGCCACCGATCGCGACGGCGACCAGCGCCAGCACCGCCAACAGGGTGACGTTGCGTTCGATGGTGCGATGGGAAAATCCCGGAGTTTCGGGCTGGTTGGCCATGGTTCCTTGCCCCTATTCGGCAGGTTGCGCGAGCAGCGGACGATCGGCTGCGGCGTTGTAGGGCGTTTCAGTCATCGGCTTTTCGGTGCGGAGTCGCCCGGCGATCGTCATGCCGATGTTGAAGGCAAAGATCAGCGCGCCCGACAGATAGAACAGGCCGCCGGCGGCCCGGATCAGATACATCGGGTGCATCGCTGCCACCACCTCGGCGAAGGAGTTCACCAGATAGCCGTCGGCCCCGTATTCGCGCCACAACAGCCCCTGCATGATGCCCGCCACCCACATCGAGGCGGTGTAGAGCACGATGCCTATGGTCGCCGTCCAGAAGTGCCAGTTGACCAGCCGCAGGCTGTACAGCCGCTCGCGCTTCCACAACCGCGGCGCCAGATAATACATGCAGGCAAAGGTGATCATGCCGTTCCAGCCCAGCGCGCCAGAGTGGACATGGCCGATCGTCCAGTCGGTATAATGGCTGAGCGAGTTGACCGACTTGATCGACATCAGCGGGCCTTCGAAGGTGCTCATCCCGTAAAAGGCCAGGGCCATGACCATCATGCGGATGATCGGATCGGTACGAATCTTGTCCCAGGCGCCGTTGAGCGTCATCAAGCCGTTGATCATGCCGCCCCATGACGGCATCCACAGCATGATCGAGAAGACCATGCCCAGCGTCTGCGCCCAATCGGGCAGTGCGGTATAGTGGAGGTGGTGCGGACCCGCCCAGATGTAGAGGAAGATCAGCGACCAGAAGTGGATGATCGACAGGCGATAGCTGTAGACTGGGCGTTCGGCCTGCTTGGGAACGAAGTAGTACATCATCGCCAGGAAGCCGGCGGTGAGGAAGAAGCCGACAGCGTTATGGCCGTACCACCACTGCGTCAGTGCATCCTGCACGCCCGAGAAGGCTGCATAGGATTTCGACCCGAAGATGCTGACCGGCATCGACAGGTTGTTGACGAGGTGGAGCATCGCCACGGTGATGATGAAGCTGAGATAGAACCAGTTCGCGACATAGATGTGCGGTTCGCGGCGGCGCACCAGCGTGCCGACGAACACCGCGAGATAGCTGACCCAGACGATGGTCAGCCAGATATCCACATACCATTCCGGCTCGGCATATTCGCGGGCTTCGGTGACACCCATCACATAGCCGGTGGCGGCGAGCACGATGAAAAGCTGGTACCCCCAGAACACGAAGCGGGCGAGGCCGGGGAAGGCCAGCCGCGCCCGGCAGGTGCGTTGCACGACGAAAAAGCTCGTGCAGATCAGTGCATTGCCGCCAAAGGCAAAGATGACAGCCGATGTGTGCAGCGGTCGCAACCGGCCGAAGCTGCTGTATTCCAGCCCCAGGTTGAGTACCGGGAATGCCAGCTGCAGCGCAATGAACAGGCCGACGAGCAGCCCGACGACACCCCAGAAGGTGGTAGCGATGACCCCCCAGCGCACCGGGTCATCGTCATAATGCGAACGATCAACAACGATCGGTTGCCCCGACAGATCGGCGCCGCGTAGCGTGACCACCGCCGCGATCATCGCTGCCAGCCCGATGATCCCCATGTGCACCGCGAACGGCGCATCAACGGCGTTCGCTATCGCCACCAAGGCTGCGACTGCGGCGGCAAAATAGCCCGCCGATCGCACTACGACCATTTGCATTGTTCAGCCCCGTCCTACGTTCGCACCGGTTCTGCCGACATGCGCCAAGCTGCCCGCCCGGGGCTATAGGGGCTATCCCTAGGGTCGTTTTCGGGGCCGTGCCTGCCCGTGTAGCGGCGACGGATTCCGGGGCTTCACCTCTGCAAACGCTCGCGGAGGCTGGCGGTTCCGATCAGAAGAACAATTTGCGGAACGACAGTGTCAGGCTGCGGCCCAGCGGGTCGATCAGGTCGCGTTGGTACCCGATCGGTACGGCGCCACTGCGGTCGCGCACGTCGAGGCGCGCATCGGCGATATTGTTGACCGCCAGGCTGATCCGCGCGCCGCGCAGCCAGGGCGCCCGGCGCACCAGGTCGCGGCGCTGCCCCAGATCGGCGAACAAGCGCAGGTTGATGGTCGTCAACCCCGAAAAGAACAGGTCGTCGGGGGAGGTCGTCGCGCCCGAAGGATCGTTCAGTACCCGCGTACCGCTCTGCCAGTTCAGACCGAGCCGCGCTCCCAGCCCGTTCTTGCCGATACCGGCGCGCGCTTCGATCTCGTGACGCGGCTGGCCACCCCGGCTGCCGGTCGCCGACCCGTCAAGGAGATCGAGCAGCGGCACGCCATCGCGGATGAGGATCTGTTCCTGCAGATGCCAGGTGTGAAACAGCGACAGCTGGAAGCGGCCTTCGAGCCCGCGGAAACCACCGCCGCCGGGACCGCCCAGTCCGCTGGATCGCCCACCGCCGGGAAACCCGCCGGGACCGCCCGGACGACCGGCGCCGGGCGGACCGCCAGCTCCGCCGGCCGGCGCTCCGCCCGCCGCACGTTGCGCTTCGAAGGCGGCACGTCGGGCGGCGGCGGCTTCGCGCTCCGCCTTGGTCGGCTCCAGCGGTTCGGAATAGCTGAGGCCCCAGCGCAGTTCCTGCCGGTCGGATCGCTGGAAATTCACCGGGCGATTATCGATACGCAGCAGCCGGCCATCCACGCCGCGGGTAAAGCGGTCGGGAAACGCCGCCTCCAGTTCGGCAGTTGCCGTCGGAAACGAAGCAATCGGGTTGTCGATGCGGCTGTCGATGAAATTGGCGGTCAGCGTCAGGTCGGCGTCCTTCACCGGCTTCAGCGTCGCGCCGACCTTCCAGACCTTGCGATTGTCAGCGACCAGCCCGGGATTGCCGCCATCGAGGCGCGAAATATCGACTGTTTCGCCGCGCACGAAATCGAACACCCGGACATTGGGGGTCAGCACCTGTGGATCGCCCAGTTGCTGGATGCTCGGCGCGCCTTCCTCATCGGTGGCCGACACGATCAGTTCCAGCGCGTCGACCGGCCGCCAGGTCAGGCCATAGCCGAGCGTTTTCAGCGTGCCGAAATCCGACAATTCATCGAGCGCGATATTGAAATTGGCCGACAGGTTGCCCAGCCCGGCCAGCACGTCGTTGCGCCGGCTGGTGATCGGCAGGTCAAAACTTGCCTGCATATTGCCCTGGGTGCGCGACAGGTCGGCGCGCTGCAATACCCCCAGCCGCCGCGATTCCGACGCCAGGCTGCGCGCCTGCACGCCAGCCTTGAAGGTGGTCGTCAGGTCCCCTGCCGGCAACGCCAGCAACGCGCCGTTGAACACCAGGTCGGCATCGGCGACATCGGTATTGCTGGTGGCCCGATCCTGGATCAACGGTCCGGCCAGAGCGGCGGGGCCATAGGGATTCAGCCCCGGATCACGCGCCGCCAGCCGCACCTGCACATCGGTGATGTCGATACCGCGATCGGTCAGTATTTCGGTCTCGGAATGGCTGTAATTCGCCGTCAACGTCCAGGTCCAGCTGTTGATGCGGCCGTTCAGCGCGGTGCCGACACGGCCTGTCCAAACGTCAGCGCCGCGGATCAACGGGCCTTCACCATAGCGGTTGACCAGCGTCGCCGCGCCGAACGGTGAAAACGGGTTGCCCGCCGGCAGCGCGAGGCTGACGGCGGGCAAGCCCAGCCGGCTTTCGCGCGCTGTCGATTCGAAACCGCCGCTCAAGGTGGCCGCCACGTCGCCCAGGGACCCGGCATAGCTGCCGCCCAACGTCAGGGTGCGGGTTTCGGGCAACAGCGAGCGAAAAGGTGCAACATCGGTGGTGTTCGGTGCATTGGCGCCGGGAACGAACGCCGCCAGCGTGGGTGCCGTGATCGCTGCCGATGCCGGCACCGCCGCAACCGTCACCGGCTTACCGGCCAGGGCGCTCAGCGCCGGGTCGATTTCGGCGCCGGACAGAACGCTGGTGATGTTGCCCGCAAGGTCGAACGGGCGACTTTGCGCTGGCTGGATGATGTTGCGCTCGTCCTCGGTCAGCAGGCTGTCGTAGCTATATTCGGCTTCCAGCGACAGGCGGGTGCCCTTGCGGATGCGCAGGTAATTCGCCTCGCCCTTGCTGCTGCTGCGACCGCCGCCGGTGGGGCCGCCGAGTTCGAATTCACCGGTGACCGCGCGAAACCGTTCGCGCAGCACGAAATTGATCACCCGCTGGTCGGCGCGGTAACCATATTTCAGCGCGACTTCTTCCGGCAGGATATCGACGCGTTCCAGGGCTTCGGGCGGGATATTGCGGATTTCGGCAAAGCCCGAAACGCGCTTGCCGTTGATCAGCACCACCGGCGCATCGCCGCCGCGGCCGCGCCCGCTGCGAGTTTGCGGGCTGAGTTCCTGCAACAGTTCAGCGATGCTGCCGGCGCCGATGGCTCGGATATCCTGGGCATCGAGCTGCACTTCGGGTGCGATATCGCCGACGACCTTGCCGCGTTCGCGGTTGATGTTGACCACGATCGTGTCGTCTTCGCCGCCGGCGGCCGGTGCCGGTTCCGCCGGCACGGTTTGAGCCGCCACCGGCAGCGTCATCCCCAATGCGAGCCAGATCGGCAGCACTGTCGTCTTGCCGAAACTGCTGTTCACACCATAGCCTTGAAAACTGTCACGATTGCGCGCTGATATAACGAAAGCATCGCCGGGAATCCCTCGAAACGCCGGGGTGCGGCAATAGTTGCCATCCCGGGCTCGCCCCGCCTAGTCTGCGCCATGACCAGCCGTTTCGATATCGCCGCCGTCCGCTCCGCCTTTCCGGCGCTTGCCCTGTCCGATGCCGGGGTGCCGCGCCATTACTTCGATGCGCCGGCAGGAACCCAGGTCGCCGGGCGCGTCGTTCAGGCCATGTCGGATGTCATGATCAACGCCTGCGCCAACAGCGGCGGGCTGTTCCGCACCTCCACCGCCACCGATGCGATTGTCGATGCGGCACACGCAGGGGCAGCGGCGCTGTTCAACTGCGACCCCGACGAGATCGTCTATGGCCTCAACACCACATCGTTGTTCTATGAATTCGCCGCGCTGATTTCACGCGACTGGGCGCCGGGTGACGAGATCGTGCTGACCCGGATGGACCATGACGCCAATGTTTCGCCCTGGTTGCAGGCGGCGCACGACAAGGGCGTGACGGTGCGCTGGCTGGAATGGGACCGCGACAGTTTTGAATTCCGCTATGAAACGCTGGACCTGCTGATCGGGCCGAACACCCGGCTGGTCGCGGTCGGGCAGGCGAGCAATTTCCTCGGCACCATCAACGATGTCGCCCGCGTCTGTGCCGCTGCGCGCGCGGTGGGCGCCATCAGCGTCGTCGATGCGGTACAATCGACACCGCATATCGCCATCGATGTGCGCGCCATCGGGTGTGACCTGTTGTGCGCCTCGGCCTACAAATTCTTCGGGCCGCACGCTGCCGTAATGTTCCTGTCCCGCGGCATGCAGCAGCGGTTACGGCCGTGGAAGGTGCGGCCATCGGTCGATACCATGCCGACGCGGTTTGCCCCCGGCACCCCCAGTTTCGAGGCGCAGGCCGGCACGCTCGCCGCCATCGAACATTTCGCCTGGCTCGGCAGCCACCACGGCGCTGCCACCGCCGATGCGCCGCTGCGCCAGCGGCTGTTGGCAGGCTTCGACACGATCACCGCCTATGAAACCGACCTGATGCGGCAATTCCTCGCCGGGCTGGCAGACCTGCCGGGCATCACGCTGCACGGCATCGGCAACGCCAACCGGCTGGCGTCGCGCGTGCCGACCTTCACCTTCACCATCGCCGGCCATGACGCGCCCGATGTCGCGCAGGCCCTCGCCGACCGCAATATCTACTGCTGGTCAGGCTATTATTACGCTTGGGAGCCGGCAACAGTGCTCGGTCTGCGCGAAGGCCCGGGGGCGATCCGCATCGGCCTGTCGCACTATAACAGCACGGACGAGGTGGCGGCGCTGTTGGGCGCGCTGGGGGAAATGGTTGGGGGTTGAGCCTGCTTCAGTTGCGGCACACCGCAGGCGGCCAGCCACGCATCGATCGCATCATAATCCACCGGCGGCCGCGTCGCATCGGCGGCGTCGCCGCGCGGCACAAAGATCACCATCCCCTGCCGGGCCCGGGTCAGCAACACGCGATAGGAGTTGCGAACATAATCGGCACGGCCAAGCACATCCGCCTCGCCATGAATGGCGTTCCATCGGGTGCCGCAGAACTCTCGCGGCGCTCGTGTTCCGGCTTGTCGACACTTTGAAAGCGGCGGATCTGAGCTAGAAGATTCAGAGCCGGTATGATGCCTTTGCCGGACAGAGGACTGAAGGACAGATAGGTTTAAAATGGACTAAGTTTCTCCAGAATCGGCGTCATCAACCTGCTCCGGCGCTTGCTCGCGCGTGTATTGCCTGCGATGATTCGGAGACATTAGGCCGGAGATTCAAGATGCGCATCGTGCTCGTAGGAGACTCGCTTGATAGCAACCGCCGCTTCACGGCCATAGCCGAAAACCTTGAAGATTTGCGCGGCCGCCTCGCGACTACGCCTTGGGCTTTCGACCCTGATGGCGATACAAGCGCTACCGTGTCGCAGATTGCAGCACGCTTGAGTCGTTCGGCAGCGTTCACAATTTACGACCAATCAAACTGGGGCTCTCAAGATTCCATCTCGCTAGCTCTTGCATAGCCACATATCCGGCAGAAAAATTAGTCGGCAGGTACAAATGAACAAGCGCACATTTTTTGAGTTTTTCGCAGGCGGAGGGATGGCGCGTGCCGGTCTAGGTGACGGTTGGCAATGCGCATTCGCTAACGATTTCGACCCTATGAAAGGCTCAGTGTACGAAAAAAACTGGGGTGGAGATCATCTTAAAATTGCGGATATCAACGAAGTAAGTGCGAGCGACCTTCCGGGAGTCGCCGACCTGATTTGGGCGTCCTTCCCATGCCAAGATTTGAGTCTCGCGGGCAACGCAGAAGGCCTCGGCACGGCCAGCGAACAGACGCGGTCAGGCGCATTTTGGGCCCTTTGGCGAATCGTTGAGGCGTTGGAATCCCAAAAGAGAAGTCCATCGATAATAGTTCTTGAAAATGTTTATGGAATTCTGACAGCAAAAGAAGGAAGAGAATTTGCAACGGTCGCTCGGTGTTTATCGCTTGCGGGTTACAAATTCGGTTCAATCTTGCTTGATAGTGTGTATTTCGTTCCACAATCGCGTCCTCGCATTTTTATTGTAGGAGTGAGGTCTGATCTTACGCTACCCGCGCACCTCGTTTCTGATCGGCAGTGCACGAAGTGGCATCCCCCTGCGATGGAGCAGGCAATAAATCGACTCAACGAGGTCGATTACGAGAACTGGTTTTGGCTGACACCGCCTATCCCAAAAACAGACCGGCCTAAGCTAGCAACGCTGATTGATAGCGACCCTGTTGGTGTTCGCTGGCATGTGTCTGATGAGACTTCCGCCTTGATCGGAATGATGAGCGACACCAACATCGCAAAATTGAACGCCATGTTAGCAACCGGCAAACGTGAGGTTGCCACCCTGTATAAGCGCACGCGGCGTGACGAGTTCGGCGCGAAAGTGCAGCGCGCAGAACTGCGCGTAGACGGAATTGCCGGTTGTCTTCGGACACCGGGCGGGGGGTCATCTCGCCAGTATGTGGTTGTTACCGAACACGGACAAATCCGATCAAGGCTTCTATCGCCCCGAGAGGCCGCGCGACTAATGGGTCTGCCTGATAGTTATATCTTGCCGCCGCGCTACAACGACGCTTACCATGTTGCTGGAGATGGCTTGGTAGTGCCAGCTGTGAGTTACCTGGCACATCACGTCATAGAAGCTGTCCTGGATTTCAATGATTCCAGAGGAGTTTCGATCGCTGCAGAATAGGTAAGCTAGTGGCCATTGATATAGAATTTCGACGTAAGCAGCTTAGAACGTTGACAAATGCTATCGGCTGCTACGTCCTGTGCGATCTTAATGAGGTTCCGATCTACGTTGGGCAATCGATCGATGGAATCCGTAGCCGCGTAAACAGACACCTTACATCTGCTCGGTCCGACATAGTTGCAAACCGCCAAGTAGACGTCTGGGAAATTGCATGGGTTTGGGCCTACCCTGTAACTACCGACGTAAGTATTACTCTAGTTGAAAACACATTATTTCGCCATTTTCACGCCGAATCTCCGTAACCATCCGGCAGAGGCCGCTGTTGGCTCGCTTTGCGCCCCCTGAGGTAGCT
>JBMOGO010000088.1:0-13948 GCA_049318305.1 Polymorphobacter sp. | reverse complement strand
CATACACCTCGTCTCAATCCGGCTGTGGATGCATGAATTTGTCAACGCCTCCTAATTGTTCATGTCGAGGAGGTATTTCATGACCCGTAATTTCGCTCTGCGCGCCGCACTTCTGGCCGCTGTCGTCGTCGCTTCGCCGGCCGCTGCCGTCAACCTGATCGCGAACGGCGATTTCGAAAACACCGGCTTTGGTGGCACCGGCAGCTTTTACAACCTGGGTAATCCCGGTGCCGACAACCCCGTTCCGGGTGATTTCGGCTTCACCGTCACCTTGAATGATGTCGATCTCATCGCCAATGGCGCCTTTGCTCCGTTCCTTGCCACCGGCGGCGCCTATAATCTCGATCTCAACGGCTATAACACTGGCGCGATCAGCCAGACGTTCGCCACTGTCTCTGGCCGCACTTATCGGGTGAAGCTCGACTATACCCAGAATGGCGGCGGCAAGTCGGCCGATGTCAATGTCAACGGATCGGCCATCGGCACGCTGATCGGTTCCGGCAGCTGGCAGAGCTTCACGACGACCTTCGCTGGCACCGGCGCACCGACCGTCTTCGACATCACGTCGCTGGTCGGCGGCAGCGGCGGCATCGTTCTCGATAACATCTCGGTCACCGATGTTCCGGAACCCGCCACCTGGGCGATGATGCTCACCGGCTTCGGCATGCTCGGCTTTGCGATGCGTCGCCGCCAGCAGGCAGTTGCTGCCTGAACCTGACGACAGTCGCCGGTAAACGGCGCAAGCGGGCTCCCGATCATACCGGGGGCCCGTTTTCGTTGCAGGCCTTGCCCTCCCTTCCTTCGCAGCGAAACGCGACTAAAAGCGCGGCATGACCCGTTTCGCCTTTACCATCACCGCCACCGACGGCACCGCGCGCACCGGCAACATCGCCATGCAGCGCGGCAGCATTCGCACCCCCGCGTTCATGCCGGTCGGCACCGCCGCGACGGTGAAGGGCCTGCGCCCCGCCGAGGTGCGCGCCGCCGGCGCCGACATCATCCTGGGCAACACCTATCACCTGATGCTGCGCCCCAGCGCCGAACGCATCGCGCGGCTCGGCGGCCTGCACGGCTTCATGGGCTGGGACCGGCCGATCCTGACCGACAGCGGCGGCTATCAGGTGATGAGCCTGTCGGCGCTGACCAAGCGCAGCGAGGACGGCGTCGCCTTTGCCAGCCATCTCGATGGCAGCCGCCACATGATGAGCCCCGAACGATCGATGGAGATCCAGCGGCTGCTCGGGTCGGACATCGTCATGGCCTTTGATGAACTGGTGGCGCTGCCGGCGCCGCGCGAGGTGGTGGAGGCTGCCATGCAACGATCGATGCGCTGGGCGGCGCGCAGCCGCGCCGGGTTCGACAGCGATGCCGGCCACAGCAGCCGCGCCGCGCTGTTCGGTATCCAGCAGGGCGGTCTCGACGAACGGCTGCGCGCTGAAAGCGCCAGCGCACTCACCGCCATCGGCTTCGATGGCTATGCCATCGGTGGCCTGGCGGTGGGGGAGGGGCAGGAGGCGATGTTCGGCGTGCTCGACTATGCGACGGCGCAACTGCCGGCCGCGGCGCCGCGCTACCTGATGGGCGTCGGCAAGCCCGATGACATTGTCGGCGCCGTGGTGCGCGGGGTGGACATGTTCGATTGCGTGCTGCCCACAAGGTCGGGCCGCAACGGCCAGGCCTTTACCCATGACGGCCCGCTCAACATCCGCAACGCCCGCCACGCCGAGGATCTGGCACCGCTCGATGCGGATTGCCCGTGCCCGGTGTGCAGCGGGCCGGCCGCCGTCAGCCGCGCCTACCTCCACCACCTCGTCAAATCGCATGAAATGCTCGGAGCGATGTTGATGACCGAGCATAACATCGGCTTTTACCAGCATCTCATGGCCGGGCTGCGCGCGGCTATTGCCGGCCAGCGACTGGCGGATTTCGCGGCCGGGTTCCTGGCGCGATACCGGCGCTGAGGTAGCGGGGAAGGATGGTCTTACGCGGCGCTGGAAGTTGACAATGTTGACGCATATGGCGGGTTTTTCTCCGCCGCGTGCGCCCCGTCATTGCGGTCCCACACCGCCGGCACATCCCAGTCTTCCGGCTCGAAAAAGCCCTGCGATAGCTCGTGCAGGCGGCGCATGATCAGCGTTTCGGCATCGGGAATCGGGTCGGGCTTGCGATCCTCCGCCATATAGGCCTCTGCCGTTTCCGGATCACCCAGCGCGCGGATTTCGGCGCGGACGATGGCGACGCGCTCGGTCATCAGCCGCGCCACCTTGGCGTCGGCCACGGCGCGTTCCGCCGCCAGCGCCTTGACGGCGCGATCGAGCATGCGGATCAGAACCTGCGGCGCGCACGGGCGGTGGCGGGTGGTGGTAACACCGCCGCGTTCCGAGACCATGGTTTCGCCGGTGATGACACGTTCGAGCGCGGTTTCCTGCACGCGGCGCCAGCCTTCCGCCAGCGCCGCATCCCAGGCGGTGCGAAAATCCGCCGCCTCCGGAAGCCGGCGCAACCGATACGCCGCCTCCCGGCTCATCCCCACCCGCGCGGCCGCGGCGGTGACAGTGCCGCAGTCGGCAAGCGCCTGGATAAAGGCCAACTGGCGTTCCGGGGTCCAGCCATCACGGCGGGGGCGAAGGGGTGGGGAGGTCTGCATAGGCTGCGCATAACCCATTTGGTTTGTGTAGGACAGGGGGGGGATGTGCATGCTTCATCTGGAAGCCCGGGTTTCGCCGATCGAGTCCTGGCCCGAACATCGGCCCAGGACGTCGAAGTGCGTTCCATGATCGCGACTGTCAGGCGGCGCGCGTGTAGCGCGCGGACTGGCAAATCACCAAAATGCACACCTTCATTTCAACAACCTGCGACGACATGAACCTGACTGTCGCAGGCAGCAGCCTTTTGCCGTCATGGTAGCTGCCACGCCAGCGATTGGTCCCATCGAGTTTGAGGTCGGACAGCACGATGCCATCATCGACCAGTCCCGGCTGACCTTTTGCGCGGCGGGCGAGACCGATGGCGCACAGTCGGTCCTGCATCTGTTTGCACGGCTCGATGCGGGCGGCACCGGGGCCATTGACCTCGATCCACACCCCAAGCAGCGGGGATTGATCCGTCATCGGCACGGTCGCCGAGAGGGCAAGTGTCATCAAAACAAGCTTCGCAATCGACATGGTAATTCCTTTCAAGGTTTTGGTCAGTGCGTGGGGTTGGGAAATCAGGCCAGAACAGGCGTGGTGTCTGGGTCGGCGCGCGGACGCCGGACGGCGGCGGCAAAATGGCGGTGGTAATCGGGGTGCTCTGTTCCCAGCCAGCGGTCCCACCAGGTGAAATACAGCCCGAAGTTCCAGCCGACCTTGCCGTGGTGCAGGTCGTGATGAGTCGTTGTCGTCATCCAGTCGAACAACGGCCGGCCATCGCGGCGCGCCGGCATCACCTCGATGCCGCAATGCAAAAGCGTGTTGCGGACGATCTGGTGGAGGACGAACAGATCGACCACGACCCAGGACGTCGGCACGACCAGCACCCAGAGCGGCACGAAGCTGCCCATCAGCAGCGCCTCGGGCAGGTCGAAGCTATAGGCAGTGAAAGGCGACGGATTGTTGCTAAGGTGATGGCGACGATGCACCCAGCGGAACAGCCCGCGATGATGCGCGAGACGGTGCGCCCAGTAGAAATAGGCGTCGTGCGCGACGATCATCAGGACAAGGCTGGCCCAGAACCAGATCGGACCCCAGCTGGCGGCAATCTTTGGGCCGTCCCACCAGCCAAAATGGCGGTGTGCGATCTGTGCCGCCAAGGATGCGGTGGAGAACACCATGATCGACCGCATCGAATAGAGAAACTCCTTGCTGAGCTGGCGGCCGGGCGGGCGCTGGCTGCGAATGCGGCGGCCGGCGAGTGGCCGCGCCAGCGCGTACCAGAGCAGCAGCCAGACGCTTGTGGCGAAGATGATGTAGCGAATGGCATCGCCGAGCATGAGCAGCACCCAGTGCTGCCCCAGTGACGCCAGATTATCGGATAACATGGGCGAACCTCTTGTGGTTGGGTGGTTCGCTTCTTGGTCAGCGGGCGTCGGGCGGTCTCGCCGATCTCCCGGAAATGCTGGGCGATTCCGAAATCAGCGAGGATTTTCAGGAATCGGCGAGCCGTCGGCCATGGCGGCACGGCGATATTCGGTCGGTGTCACCCCGGTCGCTTCGCGAAAGGCGCGGTTGAAGGGGCCGAGCGAGCCAAAGCCGAGATCATAGGCAATGCTGGCAACGTTGCGCGCCGCGCTGCCGGGATCGCGCAAAATCGCCTGCGCTTCGGCGATGCGGCGCTGGTTGACGAAGCTGGCGAAGTTACGATGACCAAGCTGGTCGTTGATCAGGCGTCGCAACCGGTGTTCGGGCAAGCCGACTGCACCGGCGAGGTCGCCAATGGTCAGGCCCTCGCGTCGCCAGAGCGCGTCAGTATCCATGACCTGCTCCAGGCGTTCCAGCCACAGCCGGCTTTCATCGGGCTGTCGCGGCTCACCCGGCGCGGCACGTTCGTCCGCTGCAACGCCGAACAGCGCCGGTCGCGCCTCGAGCAGGACAGCGACGCCGCCGATACCGAGCAAAGCCTGGATCGAAGCATTGGCGAATTGATAGGTATTGGGGTCGATGCCGATAAGCTGGCCGATCTGGACCGCGCTGATGATGATCGAAAACAGGGCGATCAGCAGAAGAAAGGGCACGCGCAGCCGTCGCCGTGCCTCGACAAGGTCGTTACGCCCTGATCGGACAATCACCACCAGCGCGTGAATGGCCAGCAACAATCCGATGACATTGTGAACCGCCCAGGTTGCCGGGGCCGCGGCGTGCGGTCCATATTGGCCAAAGACACCGATGGCCGTCAGCACCGCCGCCGGCGCGACGCTCATAACGGTCAGCTTGCGATCTTCGAATAGCGTTACCGCGAACAGCCAGAAATAGCCCGCACCGCCGATCTGGATCAGCCATAACAGGAGCTGGACCGGCCCCAGCATCCGCGCGATCGGATGGAAGCCGTTTATGGTGAAGCTGATACTGCTGAGAAACAGCAGCAAGGTCGCGATCCGCAAACTGCGCGCATCGGTGCTTCGAGTCAGCGCGATGCAAAGCCCGAGTTGCGCACCGATGCCCATGCCGCGAAACAGCACGTCAAGGATTTGCCAGTGATCCATCGCTGTTTGAAGCCCTTCCGGCTTCGAATTTAGACAAACGCGCGCTTTTGGGAATGACGGATTTGGCGTCCAGTGGTTTGAATTGGGGCGTCAGGTCGCGGTGTCGCTGCGCGGTCGCTGCGCAACCCGGCGCTCACCTCTAACCCAACAACCGGGTGCAGGGCCGCCGGCCCTGCCCGCCGGAGGCTCTGCCGAATCCTACCCCAGATAATCGTGCAGGACCCGCCCATAGGGCAGCGTCATGTCGGTCACGATATGCAGGCCGCCCATCTGTTCCAGCACCGGCAGGTCGGCCATCGGGCAGTTGACGGCGGGGACGAGTTCGAGGCGGGCGGCGCCGGTCCAGGCGCCCTTGACGATGATCTTGTCGAAATTGATGCCGACGAGCTGCGCGATGGCCGGCGTGCCGTCGATGTCGGGGATGAGTTTGAGCGTCACCTGGGTGCGCTTGAGCAGCGCCTCGATCTCGCCGAGGTCGCTGGGGCCGCTGTGTTTGTAGACCATTGTGCCGTTGGCAACGCGCTGGGTGGCATAGGTGAGTTCGCCGGTCAGCGTGTCGCTGGCGGTTTCGAGCGTGGCGATGCCGTATTTCATCGGATAGCCCCAGATTTCGCGGCCGCCGGCGAGGGGCGGGCAGTTGTCGACGTACATCTGGACGAGGAAATTGCATTTTTCGCCGCCCAGCGTGCAGGGGATGGCCTGCAGCGCCGCCGAATAGGCGCCAAAGCCTTCGCCATCGGGCAGGTCGAGCCATTGCACCGAGACGACATCGCCATCGGGCTGCAGTGGTTCGGGCAGCATCTTGCGGATCATCGCCGCGTCGGTGCGGTAATAGATGATCATGTACTGGCGGTTGAAGAATTTGTACGGGCCCACCGGATAGGTCGGGCTTTGCAACGGCATCGCGCTGAGTTTCAGCACATCCTGCTTGTTCATGGCGTGGCCCCCCTCAGCCTGCGGCGTCTTTGATGTAATCGAACAGCACCCGGCCGTGCGGCAGGGTGAGGTCGCTGATGTAATGCTTGCCGCCGATGATGCGCAGGATCGGCAGGTCGGCGACCGGCGCGTTGACATGCGGCGTCAGCTGCAGCCGCGCCGGGCTGATCCAGGTGCCCTTCACGGTGATGTCGATGAGGTTATAGGCGACGAGCTGGCAGATTTTCGGGCTGCCATCGACATCGGGGATGATCTTGAGGTTGCACGATGTCTTGGTCATCGATTTGGCGAGCGCCTCGCAGCCGCCCGGGCTTTCCTGCCATTTATAGGCCATGGTGCCCATCGCGACGGTCTGCCCGGCATAGGACAGCGTGCCGGTCAGCGTGTCGGACGCGACGACGAGCTTGGGCAGCGCATATTTCTTGGGAAAGCCCCAGATTTCGCGGCCGGCGCTGATCGGCGGTTCGTCGTCGAGATACATTTGCGCGGTGTAATTGATCGGCTCCCCGTTGAAGGTGCAGGGGATGACGATGCCGCTTTCGGTGTAATCGCCGAAGCCCGACGAATCGGGCATCTTGATCCATTCGTAAAGGACGTGATTGTCGGCGTTGGGCACCAGCGGTTCCGGCACCGCGGCGCGCAGGGCGACGGGGTCGGTTTCATAGGTGACGATCATGAATTCGCGGTTGACGAAGCGATAGGGGCCGAGCGGATAGCTGGGCGCCACGGCCGGCATCGACGGCAGCTTGAGGATTTCTTCAGGCGTCATGGTTCGGCAAGCCCCCCTTGCTCAAAGTGGCGGTTACAGGAACGAGGTGTGGATATCGGTGGATGACTTCACGCCGACGTCATCGAAATGCTCATCGAGCCATTTCGTCGCCGATTCGCGGCCGACGTCGCGGAGTTTCTTCATGAAGCCCCAGTCGGGGTTTAGCTTGCTGGTAACGCCCAGGCTGTTCATGAAGTCTTCGTCCTGGATCGAATGGATCAGCATCCGGCGGTGCTTGTCGTCGGTGAGCTGGCCGTCGTCGATAAGGTGGCTGACAAAGGCGATTGCGCGCATTTCGCGCATCAGGCTGGAATTGAAGCTGATTTCGTTGATGCGGTTCATGATGTCCTTGGCGGACTTGGGAATCTCGGGCCGGTTGAGCGGGTTGATGTGGACGATGACGACATCGTTGGTCTTGCTGCCGTAAATCAGCGGGAAGATGGCGGGGTTGCCCATGTAGCCGCCGTCCCAATAGCCTTCGCCGTCGATTTCCACGGTCTGGAACATGAAGGGCAGGCAGCCCGACGCGAGCACCTGGTCGGGGCCGATTTCATGGTTTTCGAACATGCGAACCTTGCCGGTGCGGACATTGGTGGCCGACAGGAACAGCTTGATCGGGCAGCCTTCGCGCAGCACGTTGAAGTCGATGCTGCTTTCCAGCACCTTGCGCAGCGGGTTGATGTTCATCGGGTTGAGTTCATAGGGCGACATGATGCGCGACAGGATGTCCATCATCATGAAGACCGGGCTGTAATCCAGGCTGTGGTTGCCCAGCGCCTTGTCGATGAACGATGGCTGCAATGGGCCCTTGGCGCCTTCGTCGCTGATTTTTTTCCAGAATTTTTCCAGTTCCTCGCGGGCGCCCTCGGCGCCGCCGATGGTCAGGCCGTAGCCGAGGACCGAGGCGTTCATGGCGCCGGCGCTGGTCGCGCTGACGGCGTCGAAGGTGACGCGGCCGTCTTCGAGCAGCTTGTCGAGGACACCCCAGGCGAAGGCACCGTGCGCCCCGCCACCTTGCAGGGCGAGGTTGACCTTTTTGCTGTTCGCACCCGCAACATATGCGGTCGAACCCGGCTTTGTCATCGTCGCCATGCTGCCCCCTGAGACCCTCCGCAGTGTGTTGATTTTGCGGTGGAACCAAAAGGTAACGTGGGTTAAACGAGTCCGCAATACCGATTCGCTGCACCTGCGAACAAACCGGCCAAATTGTCATCGAAATGCAATAAGGGGGATTTGAAATGCTGAAGGGAATGAGCGCGGTCGTCACGGGTTCGACCAGCGGGATCGGGCTGGGCATCGCCAAGGTTCTGGCGTCAAAGGGCGCCAATCTGGTCATCAACGGTTTTGGCGAAGCGGCAGCGATCGAGACCGAGCGCGCCGGCCTGGAAGCCGCTTATGGCGTCAAGGTCGTCTACAGCGGCGCCGACATTTCCAAGCCCGATGAAGTCAAGGCGATGATCGACCTGTGCGTTTCAAGCTTTGGCAAGATCGACATTCTCGTCAACAACGCCGGCATCCAGTACACCGAAAGCGTCGAGGATTTTCCGGCCGAGCGCTGGCACGCGATCATCGCCATCAACCTGTCGGGCGTGTTCTTCGGCATGCAGGCGGCGCTGCCGCACATGCAGGCCGCAAAGTTCGGCCGCATCATCAATATCGGCTCGGTGCACGGCCTGATCGGCAGCAAGCACAAGTCGGCCTATGTCGCAGCCAAGCACGGCGTTGTCGGCCTCAGCAAGGTCGTCGCGCTGGAAAACGCCGGCAGCGGCATCACCTGCAACACCATCTGCCCCGGCTGGGTGCACACCCCGCTGGTGCAAAAGCAGATCGAGGCCTCGGCTGCCGAAAACGGCATCAGCGTCGAAGCGGCGACCGAAAAGCTGCTGATCGAAAAGCAGCCTTCCAAGCAGTTCGCGACGCCGGAACAGATGGGCGAACTCGCCGCCTTCCTGTCGAGCGAAGCGGCGGCACAGATGACCGGCATCGCCATCCCGGTCGATGGCGGCTGGACGGCGCAGTAAAGCCATAGGGCCGCCGGCGGCGTTGGGTTGCCGCCTTTCGAAGAAGAAACTGGGTCCCGGGTCAAGCCCGGGATGACAGACGCTGTGCGTTGACTTTCCTGCAACTTGTGCCAGCGTTTCGACATGGCATCCCGATCCTTTCCCGCGCTGCGGTCCGGTCCCTCCATGGCGCTGGTCGTGATGACCGGGCTGGCGATCATGCTCAACTACATCGATCGCGGCGCCGTGTCGGTGGCGGCGCCGCTGATCAAGGACGAAATGGGGCTGTCAGCGACCGGCTATGGCCTGGTCGTTTCGGCGTTTTTTTGGACTTATGTGCCGGTGCTGGTGCTGGCCGGCTGGCTGGCGGACCGGGTGTCGGTGTTCCGGCTAATGGCCGGCGGTGTCGCGGTCTGGGCGCTGGCGACGCTGTTCATGGGTTTTGCCGGCGGGCTGGTGTCGCTGGTGGTGCTGCGCCTGCTGATGGGCATCGGGGAGGGCGTCGCCTTTCCCAGCGCGTCCAAGCTGATGGCGCGGGCGCCCGAGGCCCGGCGCGGGTCCGCCAATATCGCATTGTCGGGCGGGCTGGCGATGGGGCCGCTGGTCGGCACGCTGGCCGGCGGCGCGATCCTGGCCAGCTATGGCTGGCGGCCGATGTTCGTGGTGTTCGGGTTGGTGACCCTGCTCTGGATTCTGCCATGGCTGCGGTTGCGGCATGAAGTCGACGCGCCGCTCGCCGACGATGCCGCGGTAGCGGTGGCCTATCCGCGGCTGCTGCGCACGCCGTCACTATGGGCGATCTCGGCCTATCACTTCTCCGGCACCTATGCGCTCTACTTCGTCATCGCCTGGCTGCCGCTCTATCTGGTCAAGGTGCGCGGTTACGACATCACCGACATGGCGCTGCTGACGTCGCTGTTCTACCTCGGCCGGACGCTCGGCGCGGCGTTTTCGGCCGCCGTCGGCGACATGATCATCGCGCGCGGTGTGTCGGCTTCGGCGGTGCGGCGCGGCATCGGGTTGGGAGCGTCGGCGGTGTCGGCGGTGGGCGTGCTGGCGATCGCGCAGACCGAAACCACGCTGGCGCTCGCGTTGTGGCTGGTGCCGACGAGCATCTGTTTCGGTACCATCACCGGCATCCTGTTCGTCGTCGGGCAATCGCTGGCCGGGCCGGCCTCGGCGGGGCGCTGGGTCGGCATCCAGTCGGGCGTCGGCAATCTGGCGGGAGTAACGGGCCCGGTGATCACCGGGGCGATCGTCGATGCGGCGGGCTATGGCCCGGCGTTTGCGCTGACCGCGGGGGTGATTGTGGCGGGCGCGCTGGTTTTTGCCATCGGTGTGCCGCGCGTGGCGGCGGTGGATTGGGCGACGGGGCGGCCGTGAGCGGAGGCGAACACCGGGAATGAGCGGAGGCGAGCACCGGGAATGAGCGGAGGCGAGCACCGGGAATGAGCGAATTTGTCGGCCGGATGGTGGTGGGCTTCGTGCTGGGACCGCTGCTGCTGCTGGCGGTGATCTATGCGTGGGGGCATCCGCCGGTGCTGCTGGTAGCGGCGGGGCTGGTCGCGGTGCCGGTCCTGTTTGCTGTGATCGCCAGCGTGCGGGACGCGCGGCGCTTTGCGACGGCGCAGTCCGAGCATGACGCCTCGCGGCGGCAGGAACTGGCCGATGCGAAGGCGCGGGCGCTGTTGGCGCCGACGCAGGAGGAGCCGCAGCGCCGCTAAAAGGGCCTGTCATCCCGGGCTTGACCCGGGACCCAGCTTTCTTGGGCGAGCTTGCAGTCGAAAACCGGGTCCCGGGTCAAGCCCGGGATGACGGTGGGGGTTGGCGGTCTGCGTCGAAGGCGCCGGGGCTGATCACGCCTAAGAGGGGACTCGGCCACTTGGCCGAGCGGGTGAGGGTGTTCTCTTGTGGCGGCGTGCGCGTACACCCTCACCCGGCGCGCTGGCGCGCGTCTCGCCTCTCCCGCAACCGGGAGAGGAAGGTTACTTGCCCCGCGACTTGCGGTGTTCTTCCAGGTCCAGCACCGCTGAATCATCGCCTTCGGGGAGCAGGCCCAGCCGGCGCGCGACTTCCTGATAGGCTTCGACTTCGCCGCCAAGGTCGCGCCGGAAGCGGTCCTTGTCGAGCTTTTCGTTGGTCTTCATGTCCCACAGCCGGCAGCCATCGGGGCTGATTTCATCGGCGAGGATGACGCGGGCGAAATCGCCATCGAACAGCCGGCCGAATTCCAGCTTGAAATCGACAAGGCGGATGCCGACGCCGGCGAACAGCCCGGCCATGAAGTCGTTGACGCGGATCGCCATGTCGGAAATGTCGTGCATCTCCTCCTGGCTGGCCCAGCCGAAGGCGGCGATATGCTCCTCGGTGACCAGCGGATCGTTCAGCGCATCGTCCTTGTAGTAGAATTCGAGGATGGTGCGCGGCAGCGTCGTGCCTTCCTCCAGCCCGAATCGCTTGGCGAGCGAGCCGGCGACGACATTGCGGACGACGACTTCGATCGGGATGATCTCGACCTGGCGGACCAGTTGCTCGCGCATGTTGAGCCGGCGGATGAAATGCGTCGGGATGCCGATGGTGGCGAGCAGGGTGAACAGATGTTCGGAGATGCGGTTGTTGAGCACGCCCTTGCCGCTGATCGTGCCCTTTTTCTGGGCATTGAAGGCGGTGGCATCATCCTTGAAATACTGGATGATCGTGCCGGGTTCGGGCCCCTCGTAGAGGATCTTGGCCTTGCCCTCGTAAATCTGGCGGCGCCGGGTCATGGCTTCCCTCCTGATGGCCGGCTTAGGGCAAGCCGACCTGTTGAAACAGCTTGCCCCGGAGACACCGGCCCAATTGCTGGACTGGGGCGTGCCCGGGGCAGTCCTCCGCACATAGCGCGCGGGGGGGCTGCTTACAATGGTGGTTGGTGTCACCGGCGCGGCGCCGGCCCGCGCATCAGCACACGCTTTTACCGCACTTGCGCATTGAACCCGCGGTCGCTGCCCTCTATCTGCAAGGGCACAACCGCCAGCGGAGCCAGCATGACCACATTCAACGAACGCGAAACCGCTTTTGAGAACAAGTTTGCGCATGATGCCGACCTGCGTTTCAAGGTTGCTGCCCGCCGCGACAAGCTGGTCGGGTTGTGGGCCGCTGCCAAGCTGGGGCTCAGCGGCGATGCCGCCGATGCCTATGCCAAATCGGTAATCCTCGCCGATCTGGAAGAAGCCGGCGACGAGGATGTGGTGCGCAAGCTGGTCGCCGACCTGAACATCGAAGGCGTTGGCGAGGCGGAAGTGCGCGCCGCGCTGGCGGAACAAGGCGAAGTGGCACGCAAGCAAGTCATGGAAGCCATGTAATGCCGATGGCCGCTGTCGATATCGAAGCTGCCATCGTCGCAGCGCTGCCCGGTGCGGTAGTTGAAATCACCGATCTGGCCGGCGACGGCGACCATTATGCGGCAAAAGTCACCGCGGCGCAGTTTGCCGGGCTGCCGCGTGTCAAGCAGCATCAACTCGTCTATAATGCGCTCGGCGGTCGCATGGGCGGTGTTCTGCACGCCCTGCAACTGACCACCATTTCCGCCTGAGGAGGCCCCCCAATGACCGAAACCATCCATGATCGCATCGGCGCGCTGGTCGCCAGCACGCCCGTCGTCCTGTTCATGAAGGGCACGCCGATGTTCCCGCAATGCGGTTTTTCATCGACGGCGGTATCGATTCTCGAACGGCTGGGCGTCGAATTCGAAGGCGTCGATGTGCTCGCTGACCCGGCCATTCGCCAGGGCGTCAAGGAGTTTTCGGATTGGCCGACGGTGCCGCAGCTGTACATCGGCGGCGAATTTGTCGGCGGGTCGGACATCATGATGGAGATGTACCAGGCCGGCGAGTTGACCGTGATGCTCGACGAAGCCGGCGTGCCGCGCACCGCTGCCTGACCCGGTGGCGGATGCTGAAGTTGGCCTGAAACCGGCCCAGATCTGGTCGGCGACACTGGCGGCGCTGCGTCCGGATTTCTGGACGTTGTTCGCCGTTGCGGCGCCGTTCACCCTGCTCGTCGATATGGTGATGGCGCTGTATGGCCCGGCACAGCCGACGACGATGGCCGAACTGACGCCGCGCGTGGTGCTGATCCTGGTGCTGATCCCGGCGTTGATCGGCGCTATCGGGCAATTGACCGTGGCGCACCTGGTGGCCATGCCGGGTGAACCGCCACGCCGGGCGCTGGGGGCGGCGCTGGCGGCGTGGCCGGCCTATGTCGCGGTGCTGCTGCTGAGTGCGTTTCCGACCGGGCTGGGGTTTTTGCTGCTCATCGTGCCGGGGCTCTACATTGCGGCGCGGCTGTTCCTGGTGGTGCCGGTGGCGGTGCTGGAACGGCCGGGCGCACTCGTCGTGCTGCGGCGCAGCTGGGAGCTGACCGATGGCAAGGGCTGGGCTATTGCTTGGTTCCTGGTGCTGGCGGTGCTGTTCCTGCTCGGCGCCAGCTTCCTGTCGGCCGGCGTCGGTGCGGCGCTGGCATCGGTGCTGACACTGGCCGGTCTGAAGCCGGTGGGAGTGTTTGTCGCGGCGCTGATCACCGCGGTGCTGGCGACTGTGTTCGCCATCGCCAGCGCGGCAGCGGCGACGGTGGTGTATTTGAAGGTGCGGTAGCGCTTCACCTCTACCGCAGCCGTAGGCGACGCCTTCGCGTCAACGGGAGAGGTGCAGGGTTACACGTTGAAGCGGAACAGCATCACGTCGCCGTCATGGACGACGTATTCCTTGCCTTCCGACCGGTATTTGCCGGCATCGCGGGCGCCGGCTTCGCCGTTGAATTTCACATAATCGGCGAACGCCATGGTTTCGGCGCGGATGAAGCCTTTTTCGAAATCGCCGTGGATGGCACCGGCGGCTTGCGGGGCCTTTGACCCCTGCGTCACCGTCCACGCCCGGGCTTCCTTGGGCCCGACGGTGAAGAAGGTGATGAGCCCGAGCAGGGCATAGGCGGCGCGCACGACGCGGGCCAGGCCGGTTTCCGACAGGCCGAGCGCTTCGAGATATTCGGGGCGGTCGGCGGGTTCCATCATCGCGACTTCGGCCT
>JBMOGO010000087.1:0-13956 GCA_049318305.1 Polymorphobacter sp. | reverse complement strand
ACAGGCCTTCGCCCATGCCGTGCAGCCGCTGGAATTCGAAATCGCGGGAATCGCCCGCCCATTCCAGGATGGTGGCAACGGTCAGCGCATTGTGGGTGGCAAACGCCGGATAAAGGTTGGGCGCCGCCAGCATGTCGTGCGCGCAGGCGAGATAGGAGACATCAGTCGCCGCCTTCCGCGTGAACAGCGGGTATCCGGCTAGCCCCTGCTCCTGCGTGCGCTTGATCTCGCTGTCCCAATAGGCGCCTTTGACCAGCCGCACGGTCAGCCTGTGGCCGGTTTCGGCGCCGAGCGCATCGGCCCAGGCGATAACCGGGCGGGCGCGCTTGCCATAGCCCTGGATGGCCATGCCAAAGCCATCCCAGCCGTTCAGTTCCGGGCGACGGGCGATGGCCTCGATGATGTCGAGGCTCATCATCAGCCGTTCGGATTCCTCGGCATCGACCGTCAGCCCGATGCCGGCGGCGGCGGCCGAATCGGCGAGCTGGCGCAGCATGTCGATCAGTTCGGGGACGCAGGTCGCGGCATGGGCGGTTTCATAGCGCGGGTGGAGGGCGGACAGCTTGACGCTGACAGAGTGGCGATCGGTAATCTTTGCTGCCTTGCCGGCCTTCGCGGTGTCCTTGATGGCAGCCATGTAGCTGGCGAAATAGCGTTCGCCATCGGCGCGGGTGCGGGCGGCCTCGCCCAGCATGTCGAAGCTGGCGGTAAAGCCGCGATTGTCCTTTTCGGCGGCGCGTTCGATGGCTTCGTCGATGGTGCGGCCCATCACGAAGACCTGGCCCATCATGCGCATCGCGGCGCCGACGGCCTGGCGCACGAACGGCTCCCCGGCGCGGGCGACAAGGCGTTTGAGGACCGAAGCCTTGCCGTCATCGCCCATCAAGGCGCGGGTGATGACGAGGCCCCAGGTGGCGGAATTGACCAGCGCCGAATCCGATTCGCCAGCGTGCTGCGCCCAGTCGGCAGTGCCGATCTTGTCCCGGATCAGCGCGTCGGCCGTTTCGGCATCGGGAACGCGCAGGAACGCCTCGGCGAGCGAGAGCAGCGCGACGCCTTCGGCGGTGTTGAGGCGGTATTGGTGGAGGAAGCGGTTGACCCAGCCTTCGCCTTGCGCTGCGCGCAGGTCCGCCAGCAGCGCCAGCGCCCGGCCGATGACGGCGTCGCGGGTCGCCGGGGCGAGCGTGGCGGTGGGCAGCAGGCCGGCGAGCACCTCCGCTTCCGGCGCGCGGTGGAGGCTGCGCATTTCAGCGCGGGTATCGGCAAGGCTGACCATCGCCGCCCCATACAAGTGTTGGGCGCCGTGCGAAAGCGGTGGCTGGAGTCGATTGGCCGGCGCGCTCCCCGCTTCAGCCAACCCGGGTCAGAACCGGTCGCCCAGCCAGCGCATCGTCCATGGCGGCCGCGCGGATTTGCGCCGGGCGGCTATTGAGTCGGTCGAGATAGGCGGCGAATGACGGCCGTTCGGCGATGGTGCCGAACCGCACCGCCCAATCGAGCAGGCTGCCCAGAAACACATCAGCCGCAGAAAAGCCGTCGCCCGACAGCCATTGCCGTGCCTGCAGCGTCGTATCGAGCGCCTCGATCACGCGGTCAAGGCTGCCCCACGGCGCCCGCGCGTCGCCATAGGGCGGCAGGGTGAAGTCCATCGAACTCAAGGTGGTTGCGGTGTCCATCGGGCCGGCCGCGAAGAACAGCCAGCGATAATATTCACCCCGCGCCGCCGTGGCCGACGGCGGCGCCAGCCCAGCGGCGGGAAACGCATCGGCCAGATAGGCGCAGATCGCACCGGTTTCGCTGATCACCGCCGAGCCGTGGCGCAGCACAGGCACCTTGCCGATCGGGTTGATGGCGAGAAAGGCCGGCGGCCGGAAGTCGGATGTGATGTCAATGACCTCGACCCTGTACGCGACACCGATTTCTTCGAGCAGCCAGCGCACGATGCGCCCGCTCGACATGGGGTGGGTATAGAGGATCAGGTCGGTCATTCGTCCTGCATAGCCGGATGCGGCTACAAAAAACAGCGGGGGCCTTGACGACTACAGATGTAATCTATATTGATTACGCCCGTAATCGGAGACTGTGATGAACGCGAGCATCAGCGAAGCCGAACTGGCGGTGATGGAGATATTGTGGGCCGATGCGCCGCTGACGGCCGCCGAAGTGACGGCGCGCATCGATCCGGCGCGCGATTGGAGCGATCGCACCGTCAAGACCATGCTCGGCCGCCTGCTCGGCAAGGGCGTGCTGGGGCATGAGGAGGACGGCCGGCGTTATCTGTACCGGCCACTGGTCGAACGCCACGACTATGTTGCAGGTTCGACGCGGGCGCTGGTCGATCGGCTGTTCGGTGGCCGCGCCGTGCCGCTGGTGGCGCATCTCGCCGAAAATCACGCGCTGACCGAGGCCGATATCGCCGAGCTCGAAGCGCTGGTGCGGGAGCTGCGGGCATGACTGACTGGCTGTTGGAAACGCTACTGTCATCGACGCTGCTGATGCTGGTCGTGCTGGCGGTGCGGGCGCCGGCGGCGCGGCTGTTCGGGGCGCGGATTGCCTATGCCTTATGGGCGCTGCCGCTGCTGCGCATCGTGCTGCCGCCGTTGCCGGGCTGGACTTCGCCATGGGCGTTCGCGTGGTCGCAACCGGTGCCGGTGCCGGAACCGGTGGCGGCGCCAATGGTGGTCGACACAGCTGCGGCGGCCGCGGTGCCGCTGGCCGATCCGGGGCTGCTGGCAAGCCTTGATCCGGCGCTGTTGCTGGGCACGGCCTGGCTGCTCGGCGCGGCCTTGTGGTTCGGCTGGCAGATGCTGCGCTATCGCCGCTTTGTCGGGCGGGCGTTGGCCAATGCGACGCTGCTCACGCGGCAAGGCGGCACCGATGTGCTGATCAGCGACGGCGTGCACGGGCCTATGGCGGCGGGCATCGCGCCGCGGCGCATCTTTTTGCCGCGCGATTTTGCGGCGCGCTATTCCCCCGCCGAACAGCGGCTGGCGCTGCTCCATGAAGGCGCCCACCATGATCGCGGCGACCTGATTGCCAACCAGATCAGCCTTGCCGTGCTGGCGCTGCACTGGTGGAACCCGGTGGCGCACATCGCGCACCGGGCGTTCCGTGCCGACCAGGAACTGGCTTGCGACGCCACCGTGCTGGCCGGCGCCGATGCGGTGCAGCGCGGTGCCTATGCCCAGGCGGTGCTCAAATCCGCGTGTTCGCGCACCCCGGTGGCGGCGTGCGCGATGAACCATAAATCCCAGTTGAAGCAAAGGATCGGCATGATGAAAATGGCTCCCATCGGCGCGCTGCGCCGTCAGTTCGGACGTGTGCTGGCCATCGGTGTTGGTGGCGCCGGGTTGCTGCTGACGGCTGCCGGCGCAGCACCGGTTTCGCCGCCGGCCCCGCCTTCACCGCCCGCGCCGGTTTCCCCGCCGGCACCCGTTTCGCCGGCATCGCCGGCGGGACCTGTCGCCCCTGTCGCACCGATTGCCCCTCGTGCCGCGACAGGGGCCGCAGCGCCCACCGCCACGCCGCAGCGCAAGGTCATCGTCATCAAGACCATGCCGAATGATGGCAAGGCCGGCACGCCCGATGGGCGCGAACAGCGAAACGTGCGCGTCGTGATGTTGCCGGGTGATGGGTTTGGCGAACTGGCGACGCTCGACACCGACATTGACGCCGAAATCAAGGAAGCGATGGCCGAGGCGGACAAGGCGCATAGCGATGCGATGCGGGCGCACGGTGACGCCGTCATCGCGCACGGCGACGCCAAGGTGGTGATGCTGCAGCGCAAGACCTGCCGGCAACAGAAGGACGGCAATGACAAGGTCGTCGTTTGCGATGATGCCGCGCCGATCAACGTCAGCGCAATCCGCCGCGACGCGTTGCAATCGGCGCGCAAGGCGATCGAATCGACGTCGGGTCTGACCGAGCGCGAGCGCAGCCGGGCGCTCGCCGCGCTCGAGAAGGCGGTGGCCGAATCAGCGACCCGATAGCGATCTGCCCCTGCCTGTCATCCCGGGCTTGACCCGGGACCCGGTTTTCTTTGGCAAGAGTGCAGAAGGAAGCCGGGTCCCGGGTCAAGCCCGGGATGACAGGCAATTGCGGATATTCCCGAACGCTTCCCGGTTGACGCTTACGTTACCCAGCGCCTAGGTTGCCGCCAAACAACTTTGGGGACGCACAGACCATGGCGAAAGCGATTCCGCTCGATGACTATCGGGCGCTGGTGGGCAGCGAAGTCGGCGTGTCCGACTGGATCCTGGTCGATCAGGCCAAGATCGATGCCTTTGCCGAAGTGACCGGCGACCACCAGTTTATCCATGTGAACCCGGAACTGGCCAAGCAGACGCCGTTCGGCACGACGATCGCCCATGGTTACCTGACGCTTAGCCTGTGTTCGGTGTTCGCCTATGGTGCCATGCCGGGCATCGCCGGGGCGCGCATGGGGGTCAATTACGGGCTCAACAAGGTGCGCTTCATGGCGCCGGTGAAAAGCGGCAGCAAGGTGCGCGGGCGGTTCAAACTCGCCGATGTGACCCAGCGCCCGGATGGCGCCTGGCAGACGACCAGCGCGGTGACGGTGGAAATCGATGGTGAGACCAAGCCGGCGCTCGCCGCCGAATGGATCACGCTGACCTACCTTTGAGGATTCGCACATGAGCCGGATCGGATTGCTGCAAAAACCCTGGCCCGAGGCATTCGCGGCGGTGGCAACCAAAGTTGCCGCGCCGGGTGCCGAACCGCTCGGCCTGTTCACCGCGATGGGGCAGAGCCAGAAGGCGCTGGAGCGGTTCCTCGCCGGCGCAGTGCCGGCCAAGGGCGCGCTGGATTTCCATACGCGCGAAATCGTCATTGACCGCACCGCGGCGCGCACCGGTTGCGAGTATGAATGGGGCATCCACACGCAGTTGTTCGCCGCCAAGGCCGGGCTGTCCCCCGAGCAGGTGCGATCGACCTTCGATGGCCATGCCGATGATGGCAATTGGGATGCCAAGGACGCGGCCGTTGTCGCCACCGTCGATGCGCTCCTCGCCAATAAGCGGCTTAGCGATGCCGAATTTGCCCGGGTTTCGGCGCATTTCGATACCGATGCGCTGCTGGAGATGATCCAGCTGGTCAATTTCTATCATGGTGTCGCGCTGTTCACCGGGGCGATCGCCCTGCCGTCCGAACCGGGCATTGCACGCTTTCCAACCTGAAATCCCCGCCCTCTCCCGCCAGGGGAGAGGGGTTTGAAGAAGGACCATAACCATGCGTGAAGCTGTCATCGTTTCCACTGCACGTACCCCCATCGGCAAGGCGTTTCGCGGCGCCTTCAATGCGACGCCGTCGCCCACGCTCGCCGGCCATGCCATCAAGCATGCCGTGGCACGAGCCGGGCTGGTTGGCGGCGAAGTCGATGATGTCATCATGGGTTCGGCGCTGCAGCAGGGTGTGCAGGGTGGCAACATCGCACGCACCGCGTTGCTGCGTGCCGGCCTGCCGGTGACGGTCTCGGGTCAATCGATGGACCGGCAATGTTCATCGGGCGTGATGTCGATCGCGACGGCCGCCAAGCAGATTATCGTCGATGGCATACAGATTGCTGTCGGCGCCGGGGTCGAATCGATTTCGATGGTGCAGACCGCTGAAATGCGCGTTGGCGGCGATCCGGAACTGCTCGCCATGCACCCCAATATCTATATGCCGATGCTGCAGACCGCCGAAGTGGTCGCCAAGCGTTATAACATCGCGCGCGACCGCATGGACGAATACAGCTTCCGCTCGCAGATGCGCACGGCGGCGGCGCAGCAGGCCGGGCATTTCGATGCCGAGATCGTGCCGATGACCAGCCGCATGGCGATGGTCAACAAGGAGACCAAGGAAGTCAGCTTTCACGAAGTGACGACGTCGAAGGATGAAGGCAATCGGCCCGAGACCACGCTGGAGGGCCTTGTCGGGTTGAAGCCGGTGCTGCCGGATGGCGTCATCACTGCGGGCAACGCGTCGCAGCTTTCTGATGGCGCGTCGGCGAGCGTGCTGATGGAAGCCGGCGAGGCAGCGCGGCGCGGGCTGACGCCGCTGGGCGCCTACCGCGGCATGGCGGTGGCCGGGCTGGAGCCCGACGAAATGGGTATCGGGCCGATCTATGCGATCCCCAAGCTGTTGAAAGCCAATGGCCTGACCATGAACGACATCGGCCTGTGGGAACTCAACGAAGCGTTCGCCGTGCAAGTGCTGCATTGCGCTGATGTGCTGGGCATCGATCAGGACATTCTGAACGTCAACGGCGGCGCGATTTCGATCGGGCACCCCTATGGTATGACCGGCGCGCGTTGCACTGGTCATGCGCTGATCGAGGGCAAGCGCCGCGGCGCGAAATATGTGGTGGTGACGATGTGCGTCGGTGGCGGCATGGGAGCCGCCGGGTTGTTTGAAGTGTATTGAAGCGCGGCCGGCGCGCAGCGAAGCAGCGCGCGGACTCGCACGAAATCGGCCAGCGGGGCGGTTGGCAATGCCAACCGAACCCGTCTGACGTCGGCATGGGCTTTGCCCATGCCCTTCCTCGCTTCTTGATCTTTCTGTCATCCCGGGCTTGACCCGGGACCCAGCTTCTTTCGGCACGCTTCCCAAGAAAGCTGGGTCCCGGGTCAAGCCCGGGATGACAGTCATTGCGGGTCAGCCCCGCATCGACGCCAAAGCTTACTTCTTCGGCATCCGCGCGGCCGTCACTTCGATTTCGATCAGGAAGTTCGGCCCGGCGAGGCCGGCCACCTGCACTGTGGACCGCGCCACCTTGTTGGGGTTCTCGGCCGTGCCAAAAAACTCGCGATAGCCGGCGTTGAAGCCGGCGAAATCCATCTTGCCGTCCATGCCGGGGGCGGCGGTGACGAACACCGTCATCTTGAAGATATCGGACATGGTATAGCCCTGCGCCATCAGCAGGCCCTTGATCTTGTTGAAGATGCTGACCGTCTGCGTCTTGGTGTCGCCAAAGGCTTCAACGCTGGTGGCAGGCTTCGACGGGTCGATGGGGGAGGCGAGCTGGCCCGACAGGTGCAGGATTTCCGCCCCCGGCGCGACAATGGCGCCGGTCAGGATATTGGCCTGCGGCGTGTTGCCAATGCGGTTGACCGCCTGCGCCTGGACGGCAGCGGGCAGCGCGGCGAGCAGAACGGCGGCACCGAGCGTGACGAATTTCATGGCATTCCCCTTTGTTGAACATGGCTGCGGGCGACAGGATAATCCTGCCGCCCGCATCTGCAACCGTGATTGCGGTTAGAACTTTGCCGTAGCGCGGACGTACCAGAAGCCGCCCATCTGGCCGATCGGCGCAAAGTCCGAATACAGCGAGCCGTTGGCCTGGCCGCCGGTCGACGGGTAGACGTTGCGCGTTTCGCGTTCCGGATATGTGTTGAACAGATTTTCAACGCCGACCGCGAAGCGATAACGTTCGGCGATGGTTGCGCCGGCTTCGAAATCGAGGCTCGCCTGTGCGCCGAATTCCTTGCGGAACGGGATCGGATACAGTTCACGGAAGGCGGCTTGCAGCGCCGGCGTGTTGGCGGCTGCGGGGAAAGCGACGGGATCGAAGAAGGTGGCGTATTTCCCGAAGAAGTTCACCCGGCCAGTGAAGTCGAATATGCCGTTGGAATAGGTTTCCGACAAAACGGCACGCCATTTCGGAACGGCTTCCTCGATGTTGCCTTTGCGGACGTCATCGATGAGTGCGAGATTGACGGCGACGCCGGTTGGCAACGTGCCAGTGATGTTGCGGCGATCCGTAACCTTTGTACTGTTATAGTTGACCGCCAGCGAGGTGTTGAACAAGCCCCAGTCCGTATCGGCGCGATGCGTAGCGACGATGTCGAAGCCTTGCGTGCGCGTACGGAACCCGTTGGTGAAGTAATTGACGCGCCCAAGGTCAAAGGCTGTCGGCACGCCCAAAGCGAACAGCGCGACCTGGTCGGCCGCAGTGACGGTGAACTGGCCGGTGATGCCGATGCGATCACGGACTTCGATGTTGTAATAGTCTGCCGTGATGTTGAAACCGCTACCCGGTGTCAGCACGATACCGCCTGAAAAGCTCTTCGATTTTTCCGGCTTGAGCGGTTCAGCGAAATAATATTGTGCCGTTATGCTGTCCGGACGCGCCGTGGCAACAGCAACCGGTACCGGACTGCCACCGGGAAACGCAGTCTGCACATTCTGGGTGAACTGCTGTCCGGGCGTGGGCGCCCGGAACCCGGTGCTGGCAGCGCCGCGCAGCGCGATGATGTCGTTTATCGCCCAGCGTACGCTGATCTTGCCGTTGAAAGTGCTGCCGAAATCGTTGAAATGGTCGTAGCGGACAGCGCCACCAACGGTGAAGCCTTCGACGATATCGCCTTCGACGTCGAGATAAGCTGAATAGCTGTTGCGACCACCTTCGATGACCGAATCAGGGCCGAAACCGGGGGCGCCATTCGAACCGACGGCCTTGGTCGACAGGAATGTCGTGCCGTTGGCGCGCTGGACGATCTGCGCTGCATATTGCCCGGTGACCCACGACCCGCGATCGCCCAGGCCGACTTCAAAGGCCTCGCGCCGGAATTCGAGACCGCCGGCGATGTTGAGCGGGGTCGCAAGGCCAGCATCGACTTCATAGCTGAAATCGGCGTTGGCATTGTATTCCGTCTGCACGTTCTTGCCGAGATAGAAATCGGTCGGCGAATCCGGGCCGAGCGACGGGTTGATGGTTTCGTTCATGAAGAAACGGATCTGGTTGCGGCCATAGCTGCCCGAGATGTCGAAATTCATGCCGAAACCCGTGGTGCCCTTGTAGCCGCCGGTGATCGACTGGTCTTCGATGGTGGCTTCATAGAATGGCACGAAGCCGTTGGGGAAGGTCTGGCTGGCTTCGTAGGTGCGGCCGGTTTCGCTCCAGATCGGCTGTCCGGCGGCATTGGTGCCGATGCGGTCGAGATAGGTCGTGGGGACCGACTTGCCGAAGCTGCCGGTGCCGGGGCGCAACGGGATGTCTGCGGCCGTCACGGCGAACGGGCGGCGGAGGTTGAAGTCATTGCCCTGGCGCTGGTAGCCGTAGTTGCCGAACAGATAGACTTCATCGTCGCCGACCGGCAGCGCCGAGTTGAACACGACGCGATAGGCGCGGTTTTCAGGCTGGCCGAGCCGATTGCCGGTTGCGTATTTGGGCCTTACGCCTGCAGCGATCAGCGGTGCCACTTCCGGGCGCGGTACCGAGCGGTCAAAGACGTTCTGGTCGATGAATTCACCGGTGATGTTGAAAAAGCCCTCGCCCAGCTTGAACCCGGCGTTGGCGGACAATTGCAGGTCCTGGCCATCGCCCTGATAAGTCTGGCCATAGCGGGCCGAAACTTCATAACCGCTGTCATTGCGCTTCAGGCCGATGTTGATGACGCCGGCGATGGCATCCGAGCCATATTGGGCGGCAGCGCCGTCGCGCAGAACTTCAACGCGGTTGATGGCAGGAGCCGAGATCTGGGACAGGTCGACACCCTGTGCGCCGGCATTCAGGGCGCCGCCGACGACCGCGACAAGCGCCGAACGATGGACGCGTTTGCCGTTGAGCAGGACGAGGATCTGGTCCGAAGGCAGGCCGCGCAGCGACGGCGGGCGCACGAACGCCGAGGCATCGCCGAGCAGGTTTCGTTGCTGGTTGAACGAGGGAACGAGGTTCTTGAGGATTGACTGGAGCTGCGGCGACGCCTGGGTCTTGATGTCGCTGGCCGTGAACACGTCGACCGGGACCGCACTTTCCGCAACCGTGCGGTCGGTCCGGCGGGTGCCGGTGACGATAATCTGTGCGTCGGCGTCCACTTCGGCTGCCGCAACCTTGGGCGCTGCCGTCTGGGCGCTGGCTGCCGTGGCAGCGAGCGTCAGAGATGCGGCGATCAGGCTGCTTGTTGTCAGGAAAAATGCTCTGTTGGTCATGACTATCCTCTGGCTGAAAAGTGTCAGACATCCCCGAAAACCACCGTACGCCGTTACATTTTATGTTTTTCGGCGTTGTTGTTCGATCCGGCAACGTGCCGGCTGTATGGTCGTTGGAAAATCCCCCGAAACTGCGAATGTCAGCCGACGGCCGTCGGATACCTGCGCACTTTCTGACGCCAGAGTGGTTCAAGTTGATATAATCTTGCAACCCGACTCTTGGATATCGCATGATTATGTTGAAACATGTGACATTAATGTAACGATAGGTGGTTTTTGCCGTCTGGCAATCGGTCGTTCGGGCCTTGGCGGCGTGCCCTGAAGCCACAGGCCGCCCCGGCCCGCGGCACGGCTTGACGGCACCGGCCCGGCGGCGGACAAGCCCGGCGATGGCCAAGCTGTATTTCCATTATGCCTCGATGAACGCCGGCAAATCGACCGTGCTGCTGCAATCGAGCTTCAACTATCGCGAGCGCGGCATGCGCACTTTGCTGTTCACCGCCGGAATCGACGACCGGACGGGGACCGGGATAATCGCGTCGCGAATCGGGCTGTCGGCACCGGCAACGGCGTTCCATGCCGATACCGACATTCACGCCCTGGTCGCCGCCGAACAGGCGCTGGCGCCGGTGCATTGCGTGCTCGTGGATGAAGCGCAGTTCCTGTCGCCGGCGCAGGTCTGGCAATTGGCGGCGATTTGCGACGCGATGGGTATTCCGGTGCTGACCTATGGCTTGCGCACTGATTTCCTGGGGGCGCTGTTTCCGGGAAGCGCGGCGTTGTTGGCGATTGCTGATGTGCTCAGCGAGATCAAGGCGGTGTGCGATTGCGGCCGCAAGGCGATCATGAACCTGCGCATCGATGCTGGTGGCCGGGCGATTACGGCGGGCGAACAGACCGAAATCGGCGGCAATGATCGCTATGTGGCGCTGTGCCGCCGCCACTTCACTGCGGCGCTGGGCGGCGCTAGACTTTGACGTCAGATCCAAGGGGGAACACATGACCGATATTTATGGGCATCACGCTAAGGCGATCGACGGGCGCAGCGTCTCGCTGGGCGCCTGGCGCGGGCGGGTGCTGCTGATCGTCAACACCGCCAGCAAATGCGGCTTCACCCCGCAATATGAAGGCCTTGAGGCGCTGCAGAAAAAGTTCGGCGCCCGCGGTTTCACAGTGCTCGGCTTTCCGTGCAACCAGTTCGGCGCGCAGGAACCTGGTGACGAGGCGGAAATCGCCAATTTCTGCAAGCTGACGTACGATGTGGATTTTCCGCTCTTCGCCAAGGTCAATGTCAATGGCGACAAGGCGGACCCGCTTTGGCAGGACCTGAAAAAGGCAGCGCCGGGCGTTCTGGGCAGCGAGGCGATCAAGTGGAACTTTACCAAATTCCTGATCGATCGCGAGGGCCGGGTGGTCGACCGCTTTGCGCCGGCGACGAAGCCAGAGGCGCTGGAAGCGCAGATCGAGGGGTTGTTGGCGTCGTAGCGCCGCGAGCGCGCAGCGCAGCAGCGCGCCGACGGGCGCAAGACTGATCGGCAGGGCGGCGGGGTCTTCACCCGCCGAACCTGTCCGGCGCCAGCATGGGCTTTGCCCATGCTCTTTCCCGACGCTTATTCCGCCGGCACTTCGATCGGCATCACCACCAGCAGCGGCATCGGCACCACTTGCAGCGCCGGTGACAGCGGCAGGTCGGCGAGCGCGGCGCGGATTTCCGGGTTGAAGCGCGGCGCGGCGGCGGTCAACTCGCCCTTGCCCAGCGCCAGCACCTGGCGGCCCACGCGGCCGGCGGCGTTGCAGAACTGGTATTGCGCATCCAGTGTCGAATAGCTGTTGTAGGTGCGAGTGGTGTATTGATCGAAGCTGTTGGCGGCGCGGGCGCCATCGAGCCGCTTGAAATGGCCGAGCATCACCGTCTGCGCCTGCACCAACTCATCGCCGTGGTGTTTCAGGAAGTCGTTGTAATTCTTGACGGTGGCGAGATAGGCTGAAAACTGGCACTGCAATGCAGCGACGTTCAGCGCGGCACGGACGTTCCAGACGTCATTGGCGGCGGCTTCCGCCGGGGTCGGCGATTTCAGTGTCACCGCCTTGGGCACCATGAAGCCGCCGGGTTTGGCCGGCACGGCGACAGGCGGCTTGGCGGCGGGCTTGGCTGCGGGTTTGGCGGCGGCCTTGCGCGCCGGCTTTTTCGCGGCCGCGTCGGCGGGCGGCACCAGACCGAGCGCCAGCGCACCGATTGCAAAAACAAACCAACGTTGCTGCATATATAGCCAACCCCGACGCCCCGAAAGGCAGAGAACCGGACATAGCCTCGCCATGTCCGGTTCGCCAGCGCCATTCCATCAACCGCCATTCCAGCGAGTGACGGTGGCGGTCGTTCAGCCGAGGATGGTGCCGAGCTGCATGGCGACCGACATGTCGCCTTCAACCTTCAGCTTGCCCATCATGAACGCCATCTGGGCGTTCTGCTTGCCGCTGGCGATATCCATGAAATCAGCCAGCTTTACCTTGATGGTGCAATCGGTGGCGGCGTCTTCGTTATCGATGATCGGCGGCGACACCTTGTCATCGATACGGACCTTGCCGTCATCGCCGAAATCGAACTTCACCGATTTCTTGAAATTGCCACCGGCGCCGATGCGGGTGGTCATCTGTTCCGTGATTGCTTCGAGGCTCATTTGTCTCTCCTTCCCCAAAAAAAGGGCCACCTTGCGGTGGCCCTTTCCTAGACATTGTCCCGACGATGTCGAGCTTACTTCTTTTCGGTCGTCGTTTCGGTCGTGGTGGTCGCCATTGCGTCGGCAGCCGGGGCCATCGCATCGGCAGCGCCAGCGGCCGGAGCGGTCGCCATGGCATCGGCCGGGGCAGCGTCGGCAGCCGGAGCGGCCATGGCATCAGCAGCCGGAGCGGCTTCAGTCGTGGTCGTGGTGGTTTCGGTGGTGGTTTCAGCAGCCTTTTCACCGCAAGCAACGACGAACATCGCAGCGCCGGCGATGAGAGCGGCAGTCTTCAGCTTCGAAATCATGTCAGCCATTTGGTATCTCCTTGAGGTGAATCCTGGACCCAGGACATAGTTGAGTCGGTTCTCCCTTATCCCCCAACCATGGTAGAGTTTAGCAGAAATTGTTGCAGCCTCAAGAGGGGGGCGACAAGATTGTGTCACAATCGGCGATGGACTGCCCCGCAGGCGCGATGGCCGCCAGCATTGCGGGCAGCCGAGTGCGCAACGCCGCATCGAGATCGGCCATGTTTGCCGCATGGCCCAGCGCCGAAAGGCTGGTCACCGGGTCAACGAGCCCACACGGCACGATGCCGCCGAAGTGCGAAAGGTCGGGCGCGACGTTGATTGCCAGGCCGTGATAGCTGACCCAGCGGCGGACGCGCACGCCGATGGCGCCGATCTTGGCCGGGCCGGCGGCGGTATCGACCCACACGCCGATCTTGCCATCGATGACTCGCGCGGCGACACCCAGATCGCCGAGTGCCGCAATCGCCCAGCCTTCGAGCGCGGCGACATAGCGACGGACATCGCGGCCCCGGACCGTGAGGTCGAGCATCACATAGACGGTGCGCTGGCCGGGGCCGTGATAGGTGTATTTGCCGCCGCGGCCGGTGGCGAACACCGGAAACCGATCGGGGCTGAGCAGTTCCGCCGGCTGCGCGCTGGTGCCGGCGGTATACAGCGCAGGGTGTTCGACGAGCCAGATCTGTTCGGGCGCGGAGCCATCATGGATGGCGGCGACGCGGGCCTCCATGGCAGTGATGGCGTCCGGATAGGGCAGGTGGCCGGGTTCAACGCGCCATTCGGGCTCGGCAGGTTTCACAATCCGGCTACAAATTTCCGCAGGTCGGCGAGGAACAGCTCCGGCTCCTCCAGGCTGGCGAAATGGCCGCCGCGTGGCATTGTCGTCCAATGCACGACATTATAGCCGCGCTCGGTCATGGCGCGCGGCGGAAACGCCAGCAGGTCCTGCGGGAAGGCAGCAACGCCGGTCGGCACCTCGATGCGGCGCCCCGCCGGGATGC
>JBMOGO010000086.1:0-14115 GCA_049318305.1 Polymorphobacter sp. | reverse complement strand
CATACACCTCGTCTCAATCCGGCTGTGGATGCATGAATTTGTCAACGCCTCCTAACGATTTTTCCTGTAGATAAAGCAAATTATGGGAACCAAAGATCGGCCAGAATTGATCGAAAGCGTCGACCGGATCGAGCCAGCGCGGCTGGAACAGACATCACCGGAAATCGCCGATGTCCTCGCCGAGCTTTCGGCGCAGGGCGCCACGCTCGGCAAGGCACTCCACCCGATGACGGCAGCCAATCTCGCTGATCTCGTGCGGATCATGAACACCTATTATTCCAACCTGATCGAAGGCCATGACACGCGGCCTCGCGACATCGAGCGCGCGCTCGCAGGGCAGCTTGACGGCGACGAGGACCGTCGCAATCTCCAGTTGGAAGCGACGGCCCATATCCGGGTGCAGCGTGAGATCGACCGACTGGCCGCCGCTGACTCCCTGCCGGCACCGGCGTCTGCGGACTTCATCGCCTGGCTGCACCGCGAATTCTACCGCGAGGCCCCCGAAGCCATGCTGCGGATCACTGGTGCCGGGCGCGACTTCATCATGGAACCCGGCGCCTGGCGGTCACACCCCGAACATGATGTCGCGGTCGGCCGGCACATCCCGCCATCGAGCCCTCGCGTTGCCGATTTCATGCGCCACTTCGAAAGCCGCTATCGCTTTGATCGGCTAGGCAAGGCGGGGCGGATCCTCGCAATGGCCGAGGCGCATCACCGGCTCAACTACATCCACCCGTTTCCTGACGGCAATGGCCGGGTCAGCCGGTTGATGAGCCATGCCATGGCGGCAACCGCCGGCATCGGCGCGCATGGCCTGTGGTCTGTATCACGCGGGTTGGCACGCGGCCTTGAAAGCCGCGGCGAGTACAAGCGGATGATGGATCACGCCGATACGCCGCGACAGGGCGACCGCGACGGTCGTGGCAATCTCTCGCATCAGGCCTACAGCGAATATGTGCTGTGGTTCCTGAAGGTCAGCCTCGACCAGGTCACTTTCATGGCCAGCCTGTTCGATCTCGACAATCTTCACCGGCGCCTTGGTCGCTATGTCGAACAGAGCGAACTGCTCAAGCCCCAGTCGATCCGCCTGCTGGGGGAGGCGCTGTTTCGCGGCGAGTTCGATCGCGGCGATGCGGCGCGCATCACCGGTCTGCCGGAACGGTCAGCCCGCCGCTTGCTCAATGAGGTCGTCGATGCCGGTCTCCTCGCATCGGCGACGCCGAAAGGACCCATCTCCCTGCGCTTCCCGACGCGGACGCTCGAGACACTGTTTCCCTTACTCTACCCCGCGGTGTGAACAGCAGGACACGGTCAAGGTGGCCGGTGCAATGTATTGACTAGTAGTCGTTTTGCGCATCACAGATCCTAACGGGGGCTCCGATGACGCTATCTAGACAAATGATTGTTTCGAGTTTCAACAAGACCCGCATCGTCCTAGGCGTGGTGATTGTCTCGGTCGCGATTCTCATCATTTCGATCTGGATCGCAAAATACCTCAGTTGCTGGTATGGCGGCGACATAGCAGCATGGACACAAAGCATAGGAGCGATCTTCGCGATCGTTGCCGGCTTCGCCACTGCGGTCTACCAGCTCGGACGCCAGAAAGCGGAAGCGGAAGCCGCAGAGAAGATATTCGCCAAAGCCGCATACCGTCTGGCGCACGAAGCGTTCGATACAGTGAGCGACCGTCTCGAGGCTGCGCTCACGCCTCGATCAGCAAGCAAGTCCTACAACCTACGCGGCGACCGCACCAGTGAGATGGTCAGCGCAATGCGCGAGTTGAATGTCTCGCGCCTACCGCCCGACCTGCTAGCAGACTTTGTCCGCCTTAGAAGCCAGATCGCAGCGATCAACAACCGCCTCGGCGAAGTGTACGAAAGCGAAGACCGTCTCAGCGGCGCTGCCTACGATGTGAAACGATTGGGACGTTATGCGCGGCTAGCATCCGCAGTCGACGTTCGAAAGGACGCACTTTCAATCCTTTCCGCACTTAGTGATACGGCACAAAACCGATACGGCGCCCGGCCAATAGAGCTTACGGTTCAGCCTCTGATCGCCGCATATGACAAAACTAAGCCCAACTGATTCAGGAATAGCGCCGGCGAGTGGCACGGTAGCCTGCGGAGAATCCGCGTTTTGTGAGCCGAGGTCCGGCGACGTTAGTGAGCAGTGATAGGACCGCTAGAAGTTAGCCGATCGAGCGATTCGCGCGCCGGCCATGTGGCATGATCGACGTTTTCTGTTCAGCTACGAACCAGCCCGGTTTCAAGGTTGCACTTGATATGCACTTGAATCAGAATTTTCAGGACCGGGATCGGAGAGCTAATACAGCTAAGTTGTTGATTTAATGGCGCATCCGACAGGATTCGAACCTGTGACCCCTGCCTTCGGAGGGCAGTACTCTATCCAGCTGAGCTACGGATGCGTGCGGCCGCTGTTAGCAGCGGCGGACGGCTTGCGCCAGTGGGCGCTTGCTACTTGGCTTTTTTGATCGGTTCGATGGGAATGAACTTGCCAAGGCCGCAGCTGGCGCCCCGGCGCAGGCCGCCGGCCTGGACAAGGACGGTGATGATATCGACGTTGCACAACTGGGGGATCGACGTCTGATAGCTGAAGGCGCGTTCAAACCCCAACTGCGGGCAGCTGTTGGGCAGCGTGTTGCGATACCATTTGTTGCCGGTCATCACGAAATCGATGGTCTGGTCGTCATAAACCTTGGTCTGGCGGATATTGCGGATCTGCACGCAGCTCTCTTCCGGGCCGATAACGGTGGCTTCGGGCGGCGGTTTGCGGGCCGCCGATGCCGGGGCGGCGATCGCCAGCATTGCAATAAACGCAGTGGCGCAAATCTGGTGGCGCATGACAATGGTCCCCGGCGTTCGAACTGGTCCGAGATTACGGCAAACACGCCGTGGCAAGCAACGCAACTTTTACTGACGATCGTTTGGACCGCAGTGCGTGAACGCGCGCTGAACCTGTTGGTTGCGCAGCGGATTGCCGATTCAGGCGGCAACCGTCTTGTCGCCGAAATCGCACAGGTCGGCGACGGGACAGTCGGGACAGCGGGGCTTTCGCGCCGTGCAGACATAGCGGCCATGCAGGATCAGCCAGTGATGCGCATGGCGGCGCCAGGGTTGCGGCGTGCGTGCCATGACGCCCTCCTCAACCGCCAGCACGGTCTTTCCGGGCGCGAGACCCGTGCGGTTGGCGACGCGAAAGACATGGGTGTCGACGGCGCAGGTTTCCTCCCCGAAAGCGACGTTGACGACGACATTGGCAGTCTTGCGGCCGACGCCGGGCAAGGTTTCCAGCACCTGTCGCTCACGCGGCACCTCGCCGGCAAAATCGCGCACCAGGATCTCGGACAGCGCGATGACGTTCTTGGCCTTGGTGTTGAACAGCCCGATCGTCTTGATGAAATCCTTCAGCCGCGCTTCGCCCAGCGCCACCATCTGCGCCGGGGTGGTGACGATTTCGAACAGCGCCCGGGTCGCCTTGTTGACCCCCACGTCGGTCGCCTGGGCGGACAGCACCACCGCCACCAGCAAGGTATAGGTGTTGACATAGGCAAGCTCGGTCTGCGGTTCCGGCGCGGCGGCGCTGAGGCGAGCGTAGAATTCGGCGATCTGGGCGTCGGTCATGCCTGCGCTTTGCTGTCACGCGGGGTGCAAAGTCCAGCCCGATGCGAATATGATGTCCATATGTCGCCAGCGCTCGACCTGACCCTGACCCCCAACCGGTCGTTCGACCGGCGGCACATGCGCTGGCTGATCGGCGCGGTCGGGTTGTTCTTCTTTATCGGCGGCCTGCGCTTTCTGGTGCTCGGTGCCTGGCCGATCATTCCGTTCATGGTTGCCGATGTCGCCTTGCTGTGGTGGGCGTTCCGCGCCAGTTATGCTGCGGGGCGCGGGCATGAACGCGTCGTGCTGCTCGGCGATGCGCTGACGCTGCACCGGGTCAGCCCCTATGGCGGCGAAAAACGCTTTGGTTTTGAACCGCTGTGGACGCGGGTGCAGGTGGAGGAAACGCCGCTGGGCGATGCGCATGTCTGGTTGACAGCGCGCGGCCGGCGGGTGCGTGTCGGCAGTTTCCTGTCGGCGCCGGAACGCCGCGCGGTCGGCGTCGTCATCGCCGAAGCGCTGGCCGCTTACCGAAGTGGTAGCCCCAGCACATCGTCCATCGCGTAACGTCCAGCCGGCTTGCCGCTGAGCCAGGTGGCGGCCTTCAGCGCCCCACTGGCAAAGATGTCGCGGTTTTCCGCCAGGTGGCGCAGCTCGATCCGCTCCCCCTCGCCCGCGAACAGTACCGTGTGATCGCCCGCCGCACTGCCGCCGCGCAGCGACGCAAAGCCGATATGCCCCGCCACCCGCGCGCCGGTGATGCCATCGCGGCCACGATCCGAAACCGCTGCCAGGTCGACCCCGCGGCCACGCGCCGCCGCCGCGCCCAGTGCCAGCGCGGTGCCCGACGGCGCATCGACCTTGTGGCGGTGGTGAAGCTCGGCGATCTCGATATCCCAATCATTCCCCAGCGCGCGGGCGGCATCGGCCACCAGCCGCGCCAGCAGCGCCACGCCCAGGCTGGTGTTCGCCGCCTGCAAAACGGCGATATGGCGCGCGGCGCGGTCGATCAGCGCATGGTGGTGCGCGTCCAGCCCGGTGGTGCCGATGACGATGGCGGCGCGGCCTTCGCAAGCGGCATCGAGCGTCGCCTCCAGCGCCGCCGGTACCGTGAAATCGATCAGCACGTCGCTGGCGTGCGCCAATGGCCCGGGGTTGGACCCGATGGTGAGCGCCGCACCGATCGGCCGCCCGACGGCGGCATGCCCGGCGCGTTCGATGGCGCCGGCCAGCGCCAGCCGCGGGTCGGCGGCAATCGCGGCGATGATCGCCTGGCCCATGCGGCCACCGGCACCCAGAACGCCGACCTTGATGCTGTGATTGGTCATGGCCGATGATGTGCCGCAGCCGGGGCGCGCGCGCAACCGGCTGGGCTCAATCATCATCGCCTTCGCCGCCCTCGCCGCCCTCCCCATCGGCACTGCGGTGGCAACGAACGCAATTGTCGATATTACGCAGCCCTTCCGCACGGTGTTCGGCGATGATCTGCGCCGGCTGGTGTTCGTGGCAGCCATAGCAGGTATAGCGCGCCGTGTTGCTGCCGACATGGCAGGTGGCACAGGACACATCATGGTTCCGATCGAGCCGGAACCAGCGATCATGCGCAAACCGCGCCGGTTCCCAGGCGCTGGTCGCATGGCATTGCGCGCAATTCACCGTGCCGAAACCGCGATGCAGCGCGCCGGAGGGCCGCGCATGGCAGGTCACGCACGCGCCGCGCGCCTTTGCCGACAGCAGCGCATGGTCGAACCGCGCCGATTTCCAGCTGCTGGTGGTGTGGCAATTGCTGCAATTCGCCGCGGCGAAACTGCTGTGCAGCCCGCCCAGGCGCGGGCCTGTCGGCGCGGCATGGCAACTGGCGCAGCGGTCTTGCACGGCCGGCTGCAACAGGCTGTGCTGGAATGCCACCGGGCTGTGACCGGTCAACGCCGGTCCGGCATGATCGGTGTGGCAGGCCAGGCAATCGGGCTGTTGCAACTGCTGGTGAAAGGCGACGCCCGCAGCGCGCAGCGGCACGCCCCGGGTGGTGAAGCGCCCGATCCGCGCCGGGGCATGGCAGGCGATGCAGCGCGCCGCCGATGCCCCGCGCAGGGGGGCGTGACAGGCAAAGCAATCCTGCGCGATGGCGGCATGCGCCGCGATAACCGGGCCGGGCGCAACCATCGCCTGCGGCCAGACAAAGCAGATGGCGATCACCGCCGCCAACACCGCAGCGATGCCCCACAGGCCGGCGTTTTTCATCACTGCCAGTCCCAGAACAGCGCCGTTGCCACCAGATGCGCCGTCGCCAGCACGGCAAACGCCAGCGTGATCGGCACATGGACGACCCGCCATTGCTTGACGAGGTCATAGGTCAGGCTGTCGCGGTACAGGCGTTCGGCGATTTCTTCGGGCGACAGCTCGGCCTCCGCCAGCCGGGTGCGCGCCGCCTCCAGCCGCTTGCGCGCCCGGGTCAGCAGATATTTGCCGGTCAGGCCGCTGGCGACATTGACCAGCATCGCCGCCAGCGCCGCCCAGGCCAGCACGGCGTTGAAGTGGATACCGGCATGGATCAGCACCAGCAGCGCGCCGATCCAGGTCAGCCGTTCGTGGCGCCGCAACAGCTTGAGCGGGTTGCCGGTGGTGGTGATCTTGCGCTTGCGCAGCGAATAGGCAAACGACGACAGGATCAGCACCAGCCCCGGAATGCCGAGCCAGCGGCCGATCCAGACCTGGCCCGACAGGTGCAGCGCCGCATCGACGAGCAACGCCAGCCCGGCCAGCGCCGCCAGCGACAGGGCGAACGGCAGGACTTCGCGGCTGAACAGGCGGGCGCTGCGCGTCGGCATCATCGTCCCTTCCGCACCGCCGGGGGGCGGCAGCGCCGCGCCGGACTAACGCGACCCAGCGCCATTGCCATTGATGCCGATCAAACGCGCGATTAGGGAAAAGGAACCATGGCCCGCCCGCGCAACATCGTCATCCTGACCGGCGCCGGCGTGTCGGCGGAATCCGGCGTGCCGACGTTCCGCGCCGCCGATGGCCTGTGGGAAGACCACCGCATCGAGGATGTGGCGACGCCGCAGGCCTTCCGGCGCGATCCGGCGCTGGTGCAGCGCTTCTATGACGCGCGGCGCGCCGCCCTGGCGCGGGTGGTGCCCAATGCCGCGCACCTGGCGCTGGCGCGGCTCGATGCCGCCTGGCCGGGCGAATTGCTGCTGGTGACCCAGAATGTCGATGATCTGCACGAACGCGCCGGCTCGGCACGGCTGGTGCACATGCATGGCGAACTGAAGCGGGCGCTGTGCACCGGTTGCGGTGCTGCGCCGGCGTGGGGCGGCGACCTGGCGGGCCACCCGCCCTGCCCGCGCTGTGCGGCACCGCGGCTGCGCCCGGATATCGTCTGGTTCGGGGAGATGCCGTATCACATGGGCCGCATCGAATCCGCGATCGCGGCCTGCGACCTGTTCGTTTCGATCGGCACATCGGGCGCGGTTTACCCGGCAGCGGGGTTCGTCAACCAGGCCCGGCAGGTCGGCGCGCAGACGCTGGAGATCAACCTCGACCCGTCAGCGGGGACGCCGCTGTTCGATACGGCACGGCATGGCCCGGCGGGCGTGCTGGTGCCGGCTTGGGTGGAAAAACTGCTAGGTTAGTGCAATTGTCGGCCATGTTGCCCGTAGAAACTGCGCTGCTCTAGCTGCGCAGCGCCTCGATCGGGCTGAGTTTTGCGGCGCGGGTCGCCGGCCACCAGCCGAAAAAGATACCGATCGACGCCGACACGGCGAACGCCACGCTGACCGCGTAGAGCGAGACCGGCGTTTCGAAGCCGGTCGCCTTGCCCGCCAGCATCGCCAGCCCGGTACCAAAGGCGACGCCGATGCCGCAGCCGATCAGCGACAGCATCAACGCCTCCAGCAGGAATTGCAGCCGCACCGCCGCCCGGCTGGCACCGATCGCCATGCGGATGCCGATCTCGCGGGTGCGTTCGGTGACGCTGACCAGCATGATGTTCATGATACCGATGCCGCCGACGACCAGCGAGATCGAGCCGATGGCCGCCAGCAGCAGCGAAATCGCCTGGGTCGTGGTGGTCAGCGTGTCGGTAATCGCGGTCAGGTTGGCGACCTGGAAGTCGTCCTGTTCGCCATCACGCAATCGGTGGGTGCGCCGCAGCAGCGCGTTGATCTCGTCGGTGACCGGGTCGAGCGCCGCCGCCGACGCCACACTGACCGAGATGGTGCGGATGGAACGGCGGATGGCATTGCCCTGCAACACCCGCAATGCCGTCGTCAGCGGCACGATGATGACATCGTCGCGGTCCTGCCCGCCAAAGCCCTGGCCGCGTTTCTCCATCACCCCGATGACCGTGAAGCTGACGCCCTTCACCCGCACCATCTGGCCCAGCGGATCATTGGCGCCGAACAATTTGTCGGCGACCGTCTGCCCGATAACGGCGACACGCGCGCCGGCGCGGTCCTCGCGGTCGGTGAAGATGCGGCCGTCGCCCGCCGTCCATTCGTTAACGAGGAAATAGGCGGGCACCGAGCCGGTGACGTTGGTGGCCCAGTTTGCCGGCCCCGCCACCACCTGCGCCGGCACCTGCGTCGATGGTGCCGCGGCGATGACATTGTCGATGCGGGCGATCTTGTCGGCATCATCAATGCGCAGCGACGCATTGGTCCCGGCGCCGCCGAAGATGCCGCCCTGCCGCCCGGCGCCGGCAGTGACGATCAGCAGGTTGGAGCCCAGCCCGGCGATCGAATCCGAAACCTGTTTCTGCACGCCACCGCCGATGGCGAGCATCAGGATCACCGCTGCCACCCCGATGATCATGCCAAGCATGGTCAGCGCCGAACGCAGCCGGTTGGCGACGAGCGCGCCCCAGGCTTCGGCGAGCATGGTGGCGATCATGCGACCGGCTCCGTTTCGGCATGGCCATACAGCGCCGCCTCGGTCGGTGGGCCGTCATAGAAGACCCGGCCATCCTGGATGCGTACGACCCGGTTGGTGGCGCGCGCCACCTCCGGATCATGGGTGACGATGACGACCGTAACCCCCTTGTCCTCGTTGAGCGCCCGGAACAGCGCCAGCACTTCGACACCGGTTTTGGTATCGAGCGCGCCCGTCGGTTCATCGGCGAGCAGCAGTTCGGGGTTGTTGGCCAGGCTGCGCGCCACCGCAACGCGCTGTTGTTGCCCGCCAGAAAGCTGGCTGGGCCGCGATGTCGGCTTGTCCCCGATGCCGACGCTGGCGAGCAGCGCCTGGGCGCGCTGGTCACGGTCGCGCTTGGCGACGCCCGAATAAACCATCGGCAGCGCGACATTGGCCAGCGCCGACAGGCGCGGCAACAGGTTGAACTGCTGGAAAATGAAGCCGATGCCCTTGTTGCGCAGCCCCGCCAGCGCGGTTTCCGACAGGGTCGCGGTGTCCGTGCCTTCGAAGCGATAGGTTCCGGTGGTCGGCGTATCGAGGCAGCCGATGATGTTCATCAGCGTCGATTTGCCCGACCCCGACGGCCCCATGATCGCCATGAACTCGCCCTTGGTGACACTGAGCGTGACGCCGTGCAGCGCCCGGAAGGTGCCCGCTTCGGAGGCATAGTCCTTCACGACCGCATCAAGGGAAAGGAGTGCGGTCACTCGGCGCTGCGTTCCCGCGCCGGGGTCGAGCCCGCGGTATTGGTACCCTTGCCGCCATTGGCGCTCGGCCGGCGTGTATCGGGCGGGCCGGAGAACATGCCACCCGCCTTTTTCGCCTCGATATTTGACCCGGTGATAATGGTGTCGCCGGCCTTCAGCGGCCCGGCCACCACCTCGGTAAAGTCGGCATCCGACGCGCCGACGCGCACCCGCCGCGCCGCCGGCTGCCCGCCGACCAGCGCGAACACCGTGACCATGTCGGGCTGCGCCACCGTGCCCGGCGGGTTGCGCTGCGGCTTGTAGCCGTCGGGCTTGTAGCTGAGCGCGGCATTGGGGATGCGCAGCACGTCCTTCCGGTCGGACACGATAAAGCTGGCGTTCGCCGTCATCCCCGGCAGCAGCGCGCCATCGGGGTTCGCCGCCTTCACGATGACGGTGTAGTTGACGACATTCTGCTGCGTCGTCGGGTTCAGCCGGACCTGGTCGACGGTGCCGCTGAACTTGCGGACGCCATAGGCATCGACTGTGAAATCCACCGTCTGCCCCGGCCTGACACGCGCGATATCGGCCTCTGCCACCGCCGCCTCGATCTGCATCTGGGTCAGGTCGCGGGCAATCTGGAACAAGGTCGGCGTGTTGAACGAGGCCGCGACGGTCTGGCCGATGTCGATCTGCCGGCTGATCACCACGCCGGACACTGGCGATCGGATGACGCTGAAATCGAGGTTGGCCCGGTCCTGGAGGATCTGCGCTTCGGCCTGCTGCACCGTGGCGGCAGCACCTCGTGAGGAGGCCAGAGTCGTTTCATACTCCTGCTTGCTGATGTAATCCTGCTTGACCAGTTGCGCCGCGCGCTGGGCGTTGGCGGCCTGCAGTGCCGCGCTGGCGCGGGCATTGGCAAGGCCCGCCTCGCTGGCCTGAAGACGCGAGGTGAACAGCGCCGGATCGAGCCGCAACAGGACTTGCCCCGCCGTCACCCGGTCATTGAAATCGGCATAGAGCGCCTGAACCGTGCCCGACACCTGGGTGCCGACGCTGACCACCCGCACCGGATTTAGCACGCCATTGGCGGTTATCTCCTCGATGAGGTCGCCCTTTTCCAGCTGCGCGGTCTTGTACGGGTCGATGACCGGCGCCGGGTTGAGCCATTTCCAGACGAAATAGCCCGCCACGGCGAGGACAATGACGCCGATTATGATCCAGCCGCGCCGCTTCATGCCCGATATCCCATGCTATCGCCGCTCCGCATCGATGGCGGCACCGATGCCGCCGACAGCCCGCGCCAGCTGGGCGTTCGCGGTCCGCACGTTGAATTCGCTCTGCACGAGCTGCTGCCGGGCGCTGGCCAGCGCACTTTGCGCGTTGAGCAAGTCGGCAAAGGTGCCCACCCCGGCCTTGTACCGCCCCTGCGACAGGTCCGCCGACGCCGACGCGCTGGTGACCAGCGCCCGCGCCGTGCCCAGCGCGCTGAGCGCATTGTCGAGGGCGATATAGTTGGAATAGACCGTCAGCCCGGCCTGTTGCCGCGTTTGCTCCGCAAGCGCCTGCTGCTGTTCGAGCTGGGCGCGGGCGGCGGCGATATTGTACCGCGTGTTCCAGCCCGAAAACAGCGGGACAGACAGCGACAGCCCGACCGACCCGACATTGCGGTCGATACTCTGGTCGATGGCCGACAGCGTATCCGAAAACTGCGCATTGAGGCTGGGGCGCCCGGCCGATTGCGCGCTGCGCACGCCAGCCGACGCCGCATCGACATTGGCGCGGGCGGCGACGATGTCGGGCCGCAGACGTTCGGCGTCGGCGATCAGCGTGTCGGCACCCAGCCGCAAAAGGTCACCCGTGGCCAGCGGTGCCGCCGGCGCCAGATCGAGCATCCGCGTCGGCGGCAAGCCGGCTGCCACCGCCAGTTGCGCAGCCGCCGTGGCGACACTGCCGCGCGTCTGGATCAACGTGAGTTCAGCCTGCGACAGCGACGTTTCGGCCTGCAACCGGTCCGCCCCGGTGGCGACGCCGGCGCGTTGCCGGCCGGCGGCCAGGTCACGCGACTGCCGCGCAAAGGCGACATTGGCGATATTGGCCGCTTCCACGGCGCGGTTGGCGGCAAGGCTGTTGTAGGCGGTCACAACGCCGAGCACGACGCCCTGCGCCGCATCGGCATAACTGGCCAGCGCGGCGCGCTGCTGCGCCGTCGCGGCATCGATCTGCGCCTTGCGGCCGCCACCATCGAACAGCAGGTAGTTCACCGCCAGCCGGGCCGAGGTGTTGACCTGGGTCAGCGCGCTGCTGCCGCTGACCAGATTGCCGTTGCTGTCGATGAAGCCCGTCGTCTGGAAGCTGTCGCTACGGCTGAGCGTCGGGCCGATGCTGGCGGTGATGCCCGGCAGTTCGGCGGCGCGGGCAATGCCGATCTGCGCCGAAGCCGCCCGCACATTGGCCCAGGACACCGCCGTCTGCGGGTTGCGGCAGAGCGCGATGTCGGCGAGGTCGGGCAGGGTCAGCGGCCGCGCCGGCACTTCGCCGCACGCCGCCTGTGCCGCGCTGACCGGTGGCCGCGCTACCGGGATGATACCGCGCGGGTCGTCATGCGTTTTGGGCGCCACCGGATCCGCAAGGACCGGGGTGGCGGCGAACAGCGCCAGCAACAGGAAACGGCAGGTCATTTAAGATCAGGCTCTAGCGCATGCCTGCCATACGCGGCGAGTTAATATTTCCCCCGCGACGATCATGCCGCCACGCGCGCCCGCTTCGCGCCCGCCGCTGCTTCGCGCACCAGATCGGCGACATAGGGTTCGAAATTGACCTGCATGGTGTGACGGCGGCTGGCGTAATAATGCGCCTGATAGCGCTTCTCGTCCTCGGCGATCACCCGCGCCATGGTCGCCGGATCGGGCAGCGCATAATGGCCGCCGAGCCATGAAACGAGCAGCTTCGACTGCTGTTCCGCCAGGTTGACCAGTGTCGGCAGCGCCTGCGCCAGCCCCATGAACCACAGGCCGTGCAGCGCTGGCTCCGCCTGTACCATCCGCTTGAACAGCGGGATGTGGTTGTCGGTGATCCGCGCGTCCGCCGCATCGAGGAATGGAAAGTCGATATTATAGCCGGTGGCGGTGATGATGACATCGAACGCTTCGCGGCTGCCGTCGCTGAACACCACATCATCGCCGTCGAACCGGTCGATCGCCGGCTTGATGCCGATATCGCCGTTCGACATGCGGGTCAGGAATTCGCCGCTGACCGTAGGGTGTGCCTCCAATGGCTGGTGATCGGGGGTCGGCAGGCCATAATCCTCCATCCGGCCGATCGCCTTGACGATGGTGCGCGCCGCCAGCTTGCGGACCAGCGGCAGCGGCATCCAGGCCGGCAGAGGAGTCTTGTCGACCGGCTTGCCGTTGAGGAACTTGGGCAGCACCCAGACGCCGCGCCGTGTCGACACCACCAGCCGTTGGGTCAGGGCGCGCTGACCAAGCTCCGATGCGATATCGACGGCGCTGTTGCCCATGCCGACGACCAGTACCCGTTTGCCGATCATGTCGACTGGCTTGAACGGCGTCTTGTAGTCATGGGCGTGAAGGATGCTGCCGTTGAAAGTGCCGGGCCAGTGCGGGCGGTTCGGTGACCAGTGATGGCCGTTGGCGACCACCACGGTTGCATAGCTGCGCGTGCCGGCGGCGGTCGTCACCGCCCAGCGCGCACCGTCGCGGCGCACCGCGGTCACCGGCGTGTTGAACTGTAGTCGGGCGCGCAGCCCGAAATGATCGACATAGGCGTTGAAATAGGCAGCGATCAGGCTGTGGTGCGGAAAGTCTGGCCAGTCCGCCGGCACCGGAAAATCCTCGAACTGCAACCGCGTTTTCGATGTGTCGATGTGCAGCGACTGATAGGCGCTGCTCATGCCATTGGGGTTTTCATAGGCCCAGTTGCCGCCGATCCGGTCCGATGCCTCGAACCAGTCGAACGCCAGCCCGGCGTCCTGCAAGCGCTTGGCGGTGGTAAAGCCGGAACAACCGGCGCCGATGATCGCGATATCTGTCATGCTCGGCAGCCTAGCGTGCGCTGGTCAGCACCGCTACACCTGCCGACATGTCCGACCCTTGCACCCACCTTCTGCTGTTCGGCGCCACCGGCGATCTGTCGAAACGCATGTTGCTGCCATCATTGTTCGGGCTGGATGCCGATGGCCTGTTGCCGGATTGCCTGCGCATTATCGCCACGGCGCGATCGGCGCATGACACGGCGGAGTTCACTGCCATCGCCGCCGCCGCGCTTGCCGAGTTCGTCGATGCCGAGCGCCGCACCCCGGCGCTCGTGGAACGCTTTCTCAAGCGGCTGACCTATGTGTCGCTCGATGCCAGCGCGCCGGATGGCTTTGCGGCGCTGGCCGATGCTGTCGGCGACCCGGCGCATCTCGCCATCTTCCTGTCGACCGCGCCCAGCCTGTTCGGCCCGACCATCGCCGGCCTGTCCGCCGCCGGGCTTGCCGGACCGGGTGCCAGGCTGGCGCTGGAAAAGCCACTGGGGTCCGACCTCGCCTCCAGCCGGATGATCAACGACGCTGTCGCCGCCGCTTACCCCGAGGACCGGACGTTTCGCATCGACCATTATCTCGGCAAGGAAACCGTGCAGAACCTCATCGCGCTGCGCTTTGGCAACAGCCTTTTCGAGCCGTTGTGGAACGCCGCCGGCATCGACCACGTCCAGATCACCATCGCCGAAACGGTCGGCCTGGAATCGCGCGCCGGCTATTATGACGGCATGGGCGCGCTGCGTGACATGGTGCAGAACCACATGCTGCAGCTTGTCGCGCTGGTCGCCATGGAGCCGCCGGCGCGGTTCGACCCGACCAGCGTGCGCGATGAAAAGGTCAAGGTGCTGCG
>JBMOGO010000085.1:0-14425 GCA_049318305.1 Polymorphobacter sp. | reverse complement strand
CGATTCCGGCTGGTCTTCGATCGCCTTGAGGTAGTGCAGCACCGCCACGCGGATCAGTTTGAAATCTTCGGTAGAAAGGACCGCACGGGCCCGGGTCGGTTCAGCCATTGTCCTGCTCCTTTGTTCGGTTCTTATGCTGCGAATTGAGTCCCAGCTGCCGTCAGGCAGCAAACTGATTCATGGTGTTGTGCGCGCCGCCGGCCTTGAGTGCGGCTTCACCGGCGAAGTATTCCTTGTGGTCGTCGCCTATATCCGAGCCCGACATGTTCTGGTGCTTCACGCAGGCGATGCCCTGGCGGATTTCCTCGCGCTGGACGTTCTTGACGTAGCCGAGCATGCCCGCCTCGCCGAAGTATTCCTTCGCCAGGTTGTCGGTGCTGAGCGCCGCGGTGTGATAAGTCGGCAGCGTGATGAGGTGGTGGAAGATCCCCGCCTCGCGCGCCGAATCGCGCTGGAAGGTGCGGATGCGCTCGTCGGCCTCGTCCGCCAGCGCGGTGCCATCATAATCCACGCTCATCAGCCGCGCCCGGTCATAGGCGCTCACGTCCTTGCCCTCGGCGGCCCATGCATCATAGACCTGCTGGCGGAAGTTCAGCGTCCAGTTGAAACTGGGCGAGTTGTTGTAGACCAGCTTGGCATTGGGCACGACTTCGCGGATGCGGTCGACCATGCCGGCAATCTGCTCGATGTGGGGCTTTTCGGTTTCGATCCAGAGCAGGTCGGCGCCGTTTTGCAGTGACGTGATGCAATCGAGCACGCAGCGATCCTCGCCGCTGCCGGCCCGGAACTGGAACAGGTTCGACGGCAGGCGCTTGGGACGTAGCATCTTGCCATCGCGGTTGATGATGACATCGCCATTGCGCGCCGTTGCGGGATCGATTTCCTCGCAATCGAGGTAGCTGTTGTACTGGTCGCCGAGATCGCCGGGTTCCTTGGAAACCGCAATCTGCTTGGTGAGACCGGCGCCGAGCGAGTCGGTGCGGGTGACGATGATGCCATCTTCGACACCGAGTGCTAGGAAAGCGTAGCGGCAGGCGCGAACCTTAGCGAGAAAGTCTTCATGCGGCACGGTGACCTTGCCGTCCTGGTGGCCGCACTGTTTTTCGTCGCTGACCTGGTTTTCGATTTGCAGCGCGCAGGCGCCGGCTTCGATCATCTTCTTGGCGAGCAAATAGGTCGCCTCGGCATTGCCGAAGCCGGCATCGATATCGGCGATGATCGGCACAACATGCGTCTGATAATTGTCGATGGCGGCGAGCAGGGCGCGTTCCTTGATCTGGTCGCCGGCGGCGCGGGCGGCATCGACGTCACGGAACATCATGCCGAGTTCGCGCGCGTCGGCCTGGCGCAGGAAGGTGTAGAGCTCCTCGATCAGCGCCGGAACGCTGGTCTTTTCATGCATCGACTGGTCGGGCAACGGGCCGAAATCGCTGCGCAACGCGGCGATCATCCAGCCGGAGAGGTACAGGTAGCGGCGCTCGGTCGAACCGAAATGCTTCTTGATGGAAATCATCTTCTGCTGGCCGATGAAACCATGCCAGCAGCCCAGCGACTGGGTGTAATTGGCCGGGTCGGCATCATAAGCGGCCATGTCGCGGCGCATGATGGCGGCGGTGTATTTCGCAATGTCGAGGCCGGTCTTGAAGCGATTCTGCAACCGCATGCGTGCCACGGCTTCGGCGCTGATGCCATCCCAGGTGCCGCCTTGGCTGCGGATGAGGGTGTTAGTATGGGCGATATGGTCGGAATAGGACATGGGAAGCTCCTGCGACTTCGGTACTGAAAACGGCAGTGGCGGGGCTGCGTTGATCGCTGCCTCCGCCACCTCCTCCCCTTTTGTTCGTTCGAACTGTTGTCATCCCTGTGGCGCTGCGCTAGGGCGGCGTCAACGCGATTCAGTCAAAGAATCGTGTCGATATGTGCAAATTTCGCCTCGAATTCCGGTCACACTGTAAATATTTTGACAAATACGAATGCCTTGGTCCCCGATAACGAGCTGCCGGATACCGGCGGGCGCAAGCTGTTTGCCGGTGCCCGTATCCGACGCATTCGCGCCGCGCGCGGCCTCACCCAGACGCGCATGGCCTACGACCTTGGCGTTTCGGTCAGCTATCTCAACCTGATCGAGCGGGATCAACGACCCTTGTCGGCGGCCTTCCTGCTCAAACTCGCCGGCAGTTATGATCTTGATCTGAAATCGCTGACCGGCCGTGATGGCAGCGATCTTGCCGATGAACTTGTACGCGTTTTTACCGATCCGAGGTTGATCGGCATCGATGTGCCGCGCGCGGAGTTGCGGGAATTGGCCAGCCGCTCTCCCGGCATTGCCCAGGCGCTGATCCGGCTGCACGCCGCAAACCCGGCCGGACCGGCCGACACCGCACATCCGGGGCCGCTCGATGCCGTAGTCGCCATGATTGCCGGTGCCGGCAATTATTTCCACGCACTCGATACGGCGGCGGAAGCCCTGGCTGACGAGTTGCGCCTGTCCGGCCCCGATCTCAATGCCGCCGTTGTCGAACGGCTGCGCAGCCGCCATGCCATCACCGTGCGGGCCATGCCTTTGGAGGTGTTACCCGATGCGCTGCGCCGTCTCGATCTACACGCCCGGCAACTGCAACTATCCGAAAGTCTCGATGCCGCCTCGCGCGGTTTTGCCGCTGCCGTGCAACTGGTGTTGATCGAACTGAAGGCGGTGATTGCGGAAACGATCGCTACGGCGGGTATCACCGAGGCACTTGAACGTCGTGCCGCGACCGTCGCGCTCGGCAAATACGCTGCCTCGGCGACGCTCATGCCTTATGCACGCTTTCTTTCGGCGTGCGAGGTCACCGGCTATGATGTCGAGCTGTTGCAGGCGCGTTTTGGCCGCGGGCTGGAACAGATTGCCCATCGCCTGTCGACGCTTCACCGGCCCGGAGCGCGCGGTATTCCGTTCTTCTTCCTGCGGGTGGACCGCGCCGGAACGATTTCGAAAAGCTTTGCCCCCGGGCTTTCGCCGATCCCGACTCTTGGCGGTTGCGCGCTATGGGCGCTGTATTCGGCGTTCGACCATCCCGGCGAGGTGCGCCGCCAGCTTGTCGAGCTCGAAGGTGGCCAGCGTTTCCTTACGCTTGCGCGCACCGTGCGTCCCGCCGCGGTCGCCTGGGGTTCCGCCCGCGCTGAATTCGCTATCGGCATCGGCTGCGATGCCGCCCATGCCGGCGCATTGGTGTGGAGCGCCGGACTTGATCTGAACGGTCCCGCCGCCCCCATCGGTCCCGGCTGCGCTGCCTGCCACCGTGCCGGTTGTCGCCAACGCGGGTTGCCGCCAGCTGGCGCGCACCTCGCCTTTGACGAGCGCCAGCGCGGGCTTACTCCATTTCGTTTCACGCAAGATTGAAGGACCAAGACATGGCTATCCCCGGCGTCGAAATCAAAGGCGCGATGCAGCCCGGTTATGAAACCATCCTGACCGACGCGGCGCTGGCGTTCGTCGCACAGCTTCATCACATGTACGAACCGACCCGCCGATCACTGCTCGGCGCGCGTCTGCAGCACCAAAGTTGGTGGAACGCCGGCAACAGCATCGATTTTGCCGGCGAAATGTCGTCGGTACGCGACGATCCCTATTGGCAGGTGCGTCCCGCGCCGCACGACCTGACCGACCGACGCGTCGAGATCACCGGTCCCTGCGACCGCAAGATGGTCATCAACGCGCTCAATAGCGGCGCACAATGCTTCATGGCGTGCCTGGAGGACGCCAGCGCGCCGACCTGGGACGTGATGGTCTCGGGCCAGGTCAATCTGCGTGACGCGGCCGCTGGCACGATCGCGATGGAGGACAAGGGCAAATCCTATGTGCTGAAGGAAAAGACCGCGACGCTGATCGCGCGGCCGCGCGGCTGGCACCTTGATGAAGCGCATATGCTTGTCGACGGCGAGAGAGTGGCTGGCGCCATCTTCGATTTCGGCCTGTATTTCTTTCACAATGCCAAGGCGTTGATTGCACGCAGTTCCGGGCCGTACTTTTATCTGCCCAAGCTGGAGCATTATCTGGAAGCGCGGCTGTGGAACAACATCTTCACCACGGCGCAATCGCTGATGAACCTGCCGCTCGGCACCATCCGCGCCACCGTGCTGATCGAAACGCTGCCCGGCGCCTTCATGGCCGAGGAAATCCTGTACGAACTGCGGGACCATATCACCGCACTGAACTGCGGCCGCTGGGATTATATCTTCAGCTATATCAAGACCTTCCAGGCCGACCCCAGCAAGGTGCTGCCCGACCGCGCCGCCGTGACGATGACGGTGCCGTTCATGGCCAAATATGCAGCCCATGTCGTGCGCACCTGCCACAAGCGCGGCGCCCATGCGATGGGCGGCATGAGCGCCTTCATCCCGGTCAAGGACGATGAAGCCGCCAATGCCAAGGCCTTTGCCGCGGTGCGCGCCGACAAGGAGCGTGAAGCCACGCTCGGTCACGATGGCACCTGGGTGGCGCACCCCGGCCTGGTCGGCATCGCCCGCGAGGTGTTCGACCGGCTGATGCCGACGCCGAACCAGCTGCACGTCATCCCCGAAGGCAAGGCGACCGCCGCCGACCTGACCACGCCGCCGCCGGGCCCGAAAACGCTCGCCGGGCTGACCAACAACGTCAACGTCGGCATCGGTTACATCGCCGCCTGGCTGCGCGGGCAAGGGGCGGTGCCGCTGCACAATCTGATGGAGGATGCGGCAACCGCCGAGATCAGCCGCACGCAGATCTGGCAGTGGCGTGTGTCGGACGTGGTGCTCGATGGCGGCGAAGCCGTGGACGAAGCGCTGATCAACCGCGTGACCGACGAACAGCTGGCGGTGTGGAAAGCCGTTGTTGGGGATAATTTCTTCGCGACTGGCAAATATGCCGAGGCGGCGGAGATTTTCCGGACGCTGACACTCGCCGATAACCTGGAACCCTTCCTAACGCTCCCTGCGTATGAACATTACTTCGCAAAATAATTCATGGACTGGTATTCACCTATAAATATCTTATATCTAGGTAAAATCCTATGCAAAATATACTAATTTCCATCGTAATTGGCATGACTATTCTGGGATTCGGCTTTTTATCGAGTCATAGATTTACCATATTAAAAATGGATGATAGTAATTTCGTAACAATTGATCATTGGAGTAGGGAGCTCAAGACCTGTACCATATTCGGCTCGGCTGACTATTATTGTGGTGCAGAATGGGAAGAAGTCCCTACGCCGCCAAAAAATATAAAAAAATGACCCAGTGATCCGGCCTGTTACGCCGCCACCCGCTCCACCAGTATCGCTGTCTCTCGTGCCCGAGCTGCCGCCAGATCGTGCGCCGCCTGCATCCGCAACATCGTGTCGGCACGCACACCGAACGCCTTTTCAAAACGGATTGCCATTTCCGCCGAAAGCCCGGCATTGCCGTTGAGCAAATTGCTCATCGCCTGGCGGGTGACATGCAGCTTTTGTGCAGCGACAGTCACGCTCAATCCGTGTGGTTCAACGATTTCGGCGCGCAGCCAGACACCGGGGTGAACTGCGAAGCTGGGGTGCAGTTTGATGGCCATCAGTGATAGTCCTCCAGATCCATATCCTCGACACCGAGGGCATCGTTGATGCGGAACGTCATCCGCCAGTTCTTGGTCACCGTCAGCGACCAGAGGCCACTGCGGTCGCCGGTCAATTGGTGTGCGCCATAATTGGGCGGCGCGAGCAGTTCTGCCGCGGCGTCGATGGCAACCAGATAGGCCAGCATGTTGCGCAGGCGCCCGACGAGGTTGCCGGGTAGCCCTTTGGTTTTTCCGGTTTCGGCAAAGTTTCGCAGCGCCTTGTGCCTGATGCTCGCGATTTCCATGGCATGGGATAGCGCGGAGACCGTCGCGTGTCAAGTGACGGTTGACACAAGGACGCGCGTCTGAAATCGCGTCGCAACGGCGCCTATCGCCCGCGCCTTACACCTTTTGGCACCCGCGATTGCCCCACGCGCCGTCCGCGATGCACCCGGTCGTTCCGCGGCCGCGTCTGGCCGTCGCCCAGCGGCAGTTCAAAGCGCAGTGCGCCGGTGATCGGGTTGGCTTCCGCCAGCACCAGGTCGAGGCGCATGCCGGCGGTGTAGCGCGTGCCGGTTTCGATGCCTTCGAGCACCCGCGTGCTTTCGTCATAGATGAAGCGTTCGTCACCCAGCGTGGAGGCCGGCACCAGCCCATCGCCGCCCAGCCCGACGACTTGTGCGAAGAACCCGAATTTGGCGACGCCGGTGATGCGGGTGGGCAGGGTTTCGCCGATGCGGGAGGACAGGAACGCCGCGACATAGCGGTCGGTGGTATCGCGCTCGGCCTCCATCGCGCGGCGCTCGGTCATGCTGACATGGTCGGCGGTCTTGGCCATCGATGCGGCGTCGGCATCGCTCAGCCCGCCCTCACCGAGCCGATAGGCGGTGACCAGCGCGCGGTGGACAACAAGATCGGCATAGCGGCGGATCGGCGAGGTAAAATGCGCGTAACTGCCCAGCGAAAGCCCGAAATGCCCCTTGTTATCAGGACTGTAATAGGCCTGGGTCTGGGTGCGCAGAATCTGTTCCATCACCTGTTCGCTATACTCCTCGCCGCGCGTCCGCTCGATGAGGCGGTTGAAGGTGGCGGGCTTGATGACCTGGCCCATGGCGAAATTCTGGCCGAACGTTTCCATGTAATCGCGCAGCGCGATCAGCTTTTCCCGGCCCGGCGTTTCATGGTCGCGGTACATGCACGGCGCCTTCTTGGCCTCCAGCGCCTTGGCCGCGGCGACATTGGCGGCGATCATGTAATCCTCGATCAACCGGTTGGCATCGAGCGTGACGCGCAGCTCGATGCCGGTGATGCGGCCGTTGGCATCCAGGCTGACCCGGCGTTCGGGCAGGTCGAGCGCCAGCGGCTCGCGCGCCTTGCGGGCGATGCCCAGCGCGGCCCAGGTCGCCCACAGGTCATTCAGGATCGGCAGGAATTCGCCCGACTGGCTGTCGATGCTGGCTTGCGCATCTTCATAGGCGATGTTGGTGACGCAGCGGATGACAGCGCGGGTGAAGCGTTGCGACAGGATCTTGCCATCCGCGGCGATCGCGATGTGGCAGGCCAGCACGGCGCGGTCCTGATGTTCGACGAGTGAACAGACATCGGCGGACAGGGTTTCGGGCAGCATCGGCACGACGCGATCGGGGAAATAGACGCTGTTGCCGCGCGCCCGCGCCGAACGGTCGAGCGCGGTGCCGGGGCGGACATAGAAACTGACATCGGCGATGGCGATGATCGCCTTGAACTGGCCGGGCGCATCCGGGTCAGGCGCGGCCCATACCGCGTCATCATGGTCGCGGGCGTCGGCAGGGTCGATGGTCAGGAACGGCAGGGCGCGCAGATCCTCGCGGTCACCCAGCGGCAGTTTCGCCACATCCTCGGCCTGTTCGAGCACGCTTTCGTCGAATCGGTGCGGAATGCCCTTGGCGTGGATGGCGATCAACGAGAAGGAGCGCGGCGCGAACGGGTCGCCCAGCACTTCTACGACCCGGGCATATTGCCGCGGCGGCCGCCCGCCGGGTTCGGCGAGCACCAGGTCGCCGGGGCCGGCTTCGCCGGGGTCGGAGACATTCAGGTCGGTGCGCGCCCGTTTGTCGACGGGCACCAGGCGAAAGCCCAGCGCGTCCTTGCGCAGGATGCCGAGGACGAATTCGTCGGTCTTGGCGAGCGCCTTCATCGGGAAGGCGGCATAGCCGGCGCCCTGTTCCTCGATGCGCGCCAGCAGCCGGTCGCCGACACCGTGCGCGGCGCGGCGCTTGGCCTCGATGACGCGGATGCGCGGCGGCGGCTGCGGATGGTCCCAGCGGTCGGGCACCGCGATGGGCCCTTCGTCGCCGGCTTCGATGATGCGGATGACCGTTACCTTGGGCAGGCCGCCGCCCTTGTGCAGGGTGCGGCCGGGGCCGGCTTCCAGTTCGCCGGCGTCCTGCATGTCCTTGAGCAGGCCTTTCAGCGCGATCTTGTCCTGGGCGTGCAGGCCGAAGGCGCGGGCAATCTCGCGCTTGCCAACCGACGCGGACTGGCTGCGGATGAAGGCGAGGACTGCCTCACGCGTGGGCAGGCCGGGGTGGGGTGGGGGCGGGCGGCGCGGCATGGCGCGACCATGGGGGCGCGGAGGCAGGGACGCAACTTCTTCTCCCCGCCCGTGCGCGGTTAAGGCGCAGCACGGTTGCACCGCGCCCGCCACCTCGCCACATAGAGACCATGCAATATATGTCCGCGCCGCCAACGCCCGCGGGGAAGGCCGATTTCGGCACCCTGAAGCGTTTCATGCCGTATCTCTGGCCCAAGGGTGAGCCGGCGCTGCGCGCGCGCGTCGTCATCGCCATGCTGCTGGTGCTGCTGGCCAAGTCGACATCGCTGGTCATGCCGTTCGCTTTCAAGGGCGCCATCGATCGCATGGCGGCCGGAGTTCCCGATGGCATCCAGATCGCGGTGGCGCTGGTCGCCGCCTATGCGCTGGCGCGGTTCGGCGGCGTGCTGTTCGAAAATTTGCGCAATGCCATCTTCGAAAAGGTCGGCCAGACGGCGGCGCGGCGGCTGTCGCAGGATGTGTTCGCGCATATCCACCGGTTGAGTCTGCGCTTTCACCTCGAGCGCCGCACCGGGTCACTGACCCGCATTGTCGAGCGCGGCACCAAGAGCATCGACACGATGCTCTACTTCATCCTGTTCAACATTTTCCCGACGATCTTCGAGCTGACCGCGGTGTGCGTGATCTTCTGGATCAAGCTGGGCCCGGCCATGGTTGCCGCCGTGCTGGTGATGGTCGTCGCCTATATCGCCTATACGCAGAAGGTCACCGACTGGCGGTCAAAGCTGCGCCGCGAGATGGTGGACAGCGACAACAAGGCAGTGGCGCGCGCCGTGGATTCGCTGCTGAATTACGAAACCGTCAAATATTTCAACGCCGAAGCGCATGAGAACCGCAACTATGGCCTGGCGATCAAGCGCTATACCGATGCCGCGACCAAGAATGAAAATTCGCTGGCGCTGCTCAATATCGGCCAGTCGCTGATCACCAACCTGATGATGGCCGGCGCCATGGGCTATACCGTCTGGGGCTGGCATCTCGGCAAATTCACCATCGGCGATGTCGTCTTGGTCAACACGCTGCTGGCGCAGCTGTTCCGGCCGCTCGACATGCTCGGCATGGTCTATCGCGAGATCAAGCAGGGCCTGATCGACATGGAAGCGATGTTCGGGCTGATCGATACGCCGGCCGAAATCGCCGATGTGCCGGGCGCCAGGGCGCTGGCGGTCAACGGCGCGCATGTGCGCTTTTCGGGCGTCGATTTCGCCTATGAACCGCGCCGGAAAATCCTGCACGACGTGTCGTTCGATGTCCCGCCGGGCGCAAAACTGGCGATCGTCGGCCATAGCGGCGCCGGCAAATCGACGCTCAGCCGTATCCTCTATCGCTTTTACGATATCACCGGCGGCGCAGTGACCATCGATGGCCAGAACATCGCCGAGGTTACCCAGGACAGTTTGCGCCGCGCCATCGGCATCGTGCCGCAGGACACCGTGCTGTTCAACGACACGATCGGCTACAACATCGCCTATGGTCGGCCTGAGGCGAGCCAGGCCGAAGTCGAGGCGGCAGCGCGCGGTGCCGCCATCCATGATTTCATCCTGTCGCTGCCCGATGGCTATGCGACGCAGGTCGGCGAGCGCGGCCTGAAACTGTCCGGTGGGGAAAAGCAGCGCGTCGCGATCGCGCGGACGATCCTGAAGAACCCCGCAATCCTGATCCTCGATGAAGCGACCAGCGCGCTTGATTCGGCGACCGAGGCGGATATCCAGTCGGCGCTGGGCGCAGTCGCGCAAAGCCGTACGACACTGGTGATTGCCCACCGCTTGTCGACGATCACCGATGCCGACGAGATTCTGGTGCTGTCCGCCGGGCGTATCGTCGAACGCGGCCGCCATGATGCGCTGCTCGCCGCCGATGGCGCCTATGCGGCGATGTGGACCCTGCAACAGGCCGAAGCCGCCGAGGAACAGGCTCTGGCGGCGGAGTAAGGGGGTGTGAGGCGGTTCATCACTGCGGCTCCAACTGCCCCAGCGCCTCGTACAGCAGCACCGCCGTCGCCACCGCGACGTTCAGGCTATCGGCGGTGCCCTTCATCGGCAGTTTGACCAGTGCGTCGCATTGCACGGTATATTCCGCCTGCAGCCCTGCCTGTTCATTGCCCATCAGCAGAAAACTGGGGGCGGTGTATCGATGCGCGCGATAATCGACGCTGCCGGGGCCCAGCGTGGCGCCGACGACGTTGCCCGGCCCGGTGCGAAGCCATTGGAAGAACGCGGCGCCGCTGGTCTGGGCAATCTGCCGCGTAAACAAGGCCCCCATTGAGGCGCGCACGGCCTCCAGGCTGAACGGGTCGCAGCATTGGTCGACAAGGATGATCCCGCCGGCTCCGGTGGCATCGCAGGTGCGCAACATGGTGCCCAGATTGCCGGGGTCCCGCACATTTTCGGCGACGACCCAGAACGGCGCGCTGGCCCGGTCGATACGCGAAAGCGACGTATCGGGAATCGCATAGGCGGCAGCAACGGCGCCCGGGTTGTCCTTGCCGGTCAGCCGGTGCAACAGGTCGCGCGTGCTGCGAATCGCCATGCCGCGCGCCGTTTCGACGGCCGCGATCAGCGCCTGGGTCAGCGGATGGCCTTCGGCATCGGCAGCAAAAATCAGATATTTCGGGACATGGCGGGTTTCCAGCGCCTCGGTGCACACCCGCAACCCTTCGGCAAGGAATAGCCCCTGTTCGCGCCGGCCTTTCTTGTCGGTCAGGGCCTTCAGTGATTTGAACACCGGGTTCGCCGGGCTGGTGATCTCGGTTATCACAGCGCAACGATGTTGTAGTGGTGCCACAGGAACACCGCGAACGCGCCGCGATGCGGTCGCCAGGGTTCCGCCAGTTCGCGGGTTCGCTTTTCGGTCGGGCGTTTTTCCAGCCCGAGCAACTGGCCAAGCTGGATCTGCACCGCCAGATCGCCGGCGGGGAAGATGTCGGGCCGGCCTTCGGCGAACAGCAGGTAGATTTCTGCCGACCAGCGCCCGATGCCCTTGATGGCGGTCAAGGCGGCAATTGCCTCCTCATCGTCGGTCGGCAGCGCGCTAAAATCGAGCTGGCCGCTGGCGACGGCTTCGGCGAGCGCATGGACATAGCTGGCCTTTTGCCCCGACAGGCCGGCAGCGCGCAGCGTCTCGATCGGCGTTGCCGTGATGCGGGCATGGTCGTCCATGTCGCCTCCGCAAGCGATTTCCAGTTTGTTCCAGATGCTGGCGGCGGCCTTCACGCTGACCTGTTGCCCGACGATGGCGCGCATCATCGTGCCGGCGCCGCGCGATCGCCCGCGCGGTTCGGGATACCCCACTTCCGCCAGCGCCGCGGCAAGGCCGGGTTCGATGGCAGCGACATGGTCGAGCGAGGTGCGAAGCTGGTCAGCGGTCAGGGACATGGCATGCTTGTAACGACGCCGCTGCAGCTACGCCAACCCCCGGGGTATCACGTCGGGTCCGGAATCGGCTATGGAGGGCGCAATCATGCTCGAAGACCTGCGCCGCACCAGTTTTTTTTACGACAAGAACCGTGCCTTCTGGATCCTCCAGGGCGGCGGCTGGGGCGCTTATCTGTTGTTGCGGGCCCTGTCCGGTCTGGCCAATTCGATGGGCGTCGGCTTCATCCTGCCTGCCGTCATCGTCACCGCGACCGGCTTTTCACTGACCCTGCTGATGGCCGCCGCCTATCGCCGCATTATCGTGATGAAGCCGGTCTATGTCTGGACGCTCTCCCTGCTCATTCTCGGCGGCGCTTCGGCGCTGTTCTCGGTGCTCGAAGTCTGGGCGCACGCCACCTTCTACCAGCCAGGCTGGAAACCGCAGGGCATCGAGTTTCTGGGCGCCATCCTGCTCGATTTTTCAGTACTGGGCGCCTGGTCCGGGCTCTATTACGGGATCAACTATTATCTGCTGCTGTCGGAACAATCCGAGCGCATGATCAATGTCGCGCGGCAGGCAAATTCGGCGCAGCTGGAGATGCTGCGCTATCAGCTCAATCCGCATTTCCTGTTCAATACCTTGAATTCCATCTCGACTCTGGTGCTGCTAAAACAGACCGATCGCGCCAATGCGATGCTGTCGCGGCTGGCATCCTTCTTGCGTTATAGTCTGGTCGGCGAACGCGAAGGGCTGGCGACAGTGGCGCAGGAGGCGGAGGCGTTGAAGCTGTATCTCGATATCGAGCGCACGCGGTTCGAATCCCGGCTGCGTACGCGGTTCGACATTGCCGATGATGTCATGGAGGCGCGGCTGCCGTCGCTGCTGCTACAACCGATTGTCGAAAATGCCATCAAATATGCTGTCACGCCCAGCGAGGACGGCGCTGACATTCTAGTCGATGCACGCCGCATTGCCGACCGGCTGGTCATCACCGTTGCCGACACCGGGCCAGGGCTTAGCGCTACGCTCGGTGGCGGCGCCACCGGCGATGTGGCGACCGGCACACAGGTCGGCCTTGCCAATATCCGCGATCGACTGCGCCAGGCTTATGGTGACGATCACCGTTATGAATTGGCAGAAAACAGCCCGCAGGGGTTGATCGTGCTGATCGACATTCCATATCAGACCGAGAATGTCAGCGTGACCGTCGGGGGCGATGGTCGCGCGGATACCCGTTTGGGGGCGCCATCACCCGGTCCGCACAGCTTTGCGGCACCCTAGGGAAAGCGCGAAAACATGCCGATCCGCACGATCATCGTCGATGACGAACCGCTGGCCATCCAGGGCCTCGAACTGCGCCTGCAAGCCTTTGACGATGTCGAGATCATCGAACGCTGTGCCAATGGGCGCGAGGCGATCCGCGCCATCCGCACGCTGAAACCCGATCTGGTGTTCCTCGATATCCAGATGCCGGGGTTCGACGGCTTTTCGGTCGTAGCCGGTCTTGCGGATATCGAACCGCCCCTGTTCGTGTTCGTCACCGCCTTTGGCCAGCACGCGCTGAAGGCGTTCGAGGCCCAGGCGGTCGATTATCTGATGAAGCCGGTCGACCAAGACCGGTTGGCCGCGACCATCGAGCGCGTGCGCCAGCGCCTCAACGAGAAGCGCAGTTGCGAAGACAGCGAACGGTTGAAGGAAATCCTGACCGAAGTCGCCCCTGAAGCGATGCCGGACGATCTCGCCAGCGATGCCGATGCGCCTGCCGCCAGCCGTTACGAGCGCGTGCTCAACATCAAGGATCGCGGGCAGATTTTCCGTGTCGATGTCGGCGATATCGAACGCATCGATGCTGCCGGCGATTACATGTGCATCTACACCGCCGACCAGACGCTGATTCTGCGCGAGACCATGAAGGACCTGGAAAAGCGCCTCGATCCGCGCAGGTTCCAGCGCATTCACCGCTCCACCATCGTCAACCTCGACAATATCAAGAGCGTCAAGCCGCACACCAATGGCGAATGCTTCCTGGTGCTGGGGTCGAATACCCAGGTGAAGGTCAGCCGCAGCTATCGCGAAGTGGTGGCGCGCTTCCTATAGCGCCATGTCGTCGGTCGGCAGGCCAAGCAACACCCGGCCGGTAAGCTCATACGTCGAAGGCCCCACCATCATGTGCTGGGTGGCGACGTGCGCATCGCGAAACCGGCGCTGCAACGGGTGGCTGGCGTAAACGGCGGTGCCGCCGGCCATATCATAGGCGCTGCGCACCACATCGGATGACGTGCGCACAAGATGGGTGGCGGCGACCCTGAGCCTGGCGCGCAGCGGGATATCAAAGGCCTCGCCCTGCCCGGTGCGCGCCCAGGCTTCGGCGATTTCGCGGGCGACCAGCGCCCGGCCGGCCTCCAGCCTTGCCTCGCATTGCGCATATTCGGCCTGCACCGTGCCGCGCTCGCCAAGGGTTCGCGAAGACCCGGCGCCTTTCTTGGTGGTGGCGAGCGCCTTGAAATCTTCCAGTGCGGCGCGGGCGTTGCCGCTCGCGACCGCTGCAATGCCAAGTGCGAGCAGGCCAAATGGCGGAAATCTGTAAAGAGGTCCGGTTTCTCGCGGCGCATCGGTGATGAAGGAGACGGTGCGGGCACGAGGCACCCGCACATCCTTCACCGCCATATCGCCCGAACCGGTGCCGCGCAGCCCGCTGGCATCCCAGGTGTCGATCAGTTCGACATCCTCGCGCCGGAAAAACATCATGCGATGGTCAGGCGCGCCATTAGGCAAGGTGCGCAGCTTGCCATCGTCGAAGATCAGCGCGCCGCCGGTCAGCCATTGGCAGTTGGCCGACCCCGACGCCCAGGCCCAGCGGCCGGACACGATGTAATCATCGCCATCGGCAACCGCCTTGCCCATCGGTGCGAACACCCCGCCGCTGA
>JBMOGO010000084.1:0-14457 GCA_049318305.1 Polymorphobacter sp. | reverse complement strand
AGCAGCTGACGCTGTCCCTGGCTCAGGTTGCTGCCGCGTTCGGTCAAAACTGTTTGATATCCGTGCGGCAGACGGTGGATAAAGTCATGTGCCTCTGCCGCCCTGGCTGCCTCGATAACATCCGCATCGTTTGCAGTGGGTCGCCCGATGCGGATATTGTCGCGGATACTGCCCGACAGCAGCACGACATCCTGCAACACCGCGCCGATATTGCCGCGCAGGTCGTCGGGGTGGAGCTGCCGCACATCGGCGTCATCGACCCGCACGCTCCCCGACAGCGGCGTGTACAGCCCGAGCAACAGCCGCGCGATGGTCGATTTGCCCGATCCGACGCGGCCGATGATGGCAACACGCTCCCCCGGTGCGATCGCGAAGCTGACCGTGTCGAGCGCCAGCACATCGCTGCCGGGGTAGGCGAAGCTGACATTGCGCAGCGCGATGCCGCCGACAAAGCGCCCGCGCCGCAACGACCCGCCCCCTTCGCCAGTGCCGGTCATCACCCGGTCGAGCGCGCGATACGACGCCCGCGTCGCGCCCAACCGGGTCAGCAACATGGCAATCTGGCCCAGCGGCGCGATGCAGCGCCCCGACAGCATCGAAGCGGCGACCAGCGCGCCCATAGTCAACTCGCGCTGCGCTATCAGCGACACGCCGACCGCCACGGTGACGACATAGACGATGTTCTGCGCCGTCGCGGCGACATTGACCGCGATGCCGCCGACCAGCCTTTGTTGCAGGGATAGCGCCGCATGCGCCGCCACCGCCGCCCGCCAGCGCGCCGCCAGCAGCGGCCCGGCGCGACTGGTCTTGATGGTTTCCAGCCCCGCGATGGTTTCGGTGATGATGCCCTGCTTGTTGAGCCCCTCCGCCAGATTGGCCTTTGCCAGCCGCGCCAGCAGCGGTTGCGACGCCCAGGCGGTACCGATGATGATCGGGATGGCGATCAGCGGCACCAGCGCCAGCGGCGGCGCAACGACAGCGATCACCACCAGGAACAACAGCACGAACGGCACATCGACCAGCGCGATCACAGTGGCCGAAGCAAAGAACTCACGCAGAGTCTCGAACTCCCGCAGCACCCCGGCAAAGGCGCCGTTGGAACCGCTGCGCGCCGCCAGCTTCATCCCGAGCAGCCGGTCGAAAATCGCCTCCCCGAGCACCCGGTCGATATTCTGCCCGGCGACATCGACGAAATAGCCGCGAAGCGTGCGCAGCAGAAAATCGAAACCCAGCACCAACGTGATGCCGATGAGCAGCGCCGTCATCGAATCGACGGCGTTGTTGGGGACGATCTTGTTGTAGACCGTCATCGAGAACAGCGACGTCGCGAGCGCGAACAGGTTGATCAGCGCCGCCGCCAGCGCCACCTGGCCGAACAGGGTGCGATTGTCCCGGATCGGCTCACGTAGCCAGTCGCCCGGGTGCTGGGGCAGCAAAAGTGCCGGCGGTGCCGCAGCGGCGGTGGCACGTGCGAAGTCGATGGGGGCCGGCAACGCGCTCATCGGCCGGCTCCGGCGGCGGGAATTGCCAGCAGCGGCAATAGCTCGCCGGTGCGCGCCATCAGCGTGTACTGCGCCAGGTCCCGCTCGATGCCGCCTTGCAACAACGCCTGTGCCGACGCGAAATACTCCTGCTCGGTACGCAGCAGGTCGATCAGCGAGCCGCGCGACAGGCGGAACTGTTCGGCCATGGTGTCGCGCGACCGTCGGTTGGCGCGATAGGCATCGCCCAGCACCGGCAGCGAGGCATCAAGAATGCGGGCGTCGGCGAACGCCGCCTCGGCGTCGCGCTCGGCCTCTGCCGTGATGCGGTCCCCGGCAAACCTGGCGGCGCGCGCCCGCGCATCTGCTTGGGCGATCCGCGCCGCCTCTGCCCCGCCGGCGGCAAAGGCCTGGCGCAGCACGATCTGGCCTCGCACATCATAATTATTGCCGCTGTCAAAGGCGTTGTAGCGCGTCGCGACAACACCGGCAGACAGGCGTGGCAGCCGGTCACCGCGCGCGGCGCGGGCCTCGGCGCGCGCCGCTTCGGCGATGGCGAGTGCGGCAACGACGGTGGGCACGGTGTGACTCATGCCGATCGCGGCAGTGGAATCGGGCGCAGCGGAGCGCGGCGGCGCCGGGCGCTGTGGGCGTTCGGGTGCCGCCTTGCCGAAAATCTCCCGATAGACGGCGCGCAGGCCGGCCAACGTGCGTTCCTGCCGGGCCGCAGCACCAATCGCATCGGCAAGGCCCGCTTCGGCGCGCGCCACGTCGCCGCCGGTGCCAAGCCCGGCGGCGGCGCGGCTGCGCGTGTCATCGAGGATGCGGCGGTGGCGATCGACGAGTGCCTCCGACAGGTCGAGCAGCGTGCGGAACCCCAGCACCTGGTACCAGGCCGTCACCGCATCGAGCGCGGTCGCGGTGGCAGCGCGGTCGGCATCCGCTTCGGCGCTGCGCACTCGCGCCGATGCGCCGGCGATGCGACCGCCCGTTGCACCGAAATCATACAGCAACTGGTCGGCGCCGATGGCGGCATCGGTGCGGCCGCGCGGGATCAACCCCTCGACGATGGCGCTGTTGCCTTCGAAATCGCGCGCCAGCGAACGGCTGGCGAGCAGCGACACGTTGAAGCTGGGGAACAGGCCCGACCGGGTTTCACGGCGGGCGGCGCGGGTGACATCGGTGCCCGCATCCGCCTCGCCAGTGGCCGGATGGCGCGCGACAGCGGCCACGATGCCGGCGCGAAACACTTCGGGCGGCGCGGCAGCGGCGAGGAAGCCGAGAAGCGGATCGGCGGAGAAATCGATGCTCTGCGGTGCTCCGCCCGGCGGCGGCAATACCAGTTGCGCCGGGACCGGCGCTGCGAGCCCCAATGCGACAACACCGCCGAGCATCAGCGCCATCGCCAGCCGCGGGTCGCCGACTGGCCTTGCCCGCCGATCATGCTTAAGGATGCGGCCCATGATCAGATCACGCCCCCTCGCTCTCGCAGCCCTGCTGGCTGCAACCACTGCCACCGCCCAGACGGCCAAGCCGCCCGCGCCCGGCGGCGATCTCGTCACGCTCTACAAGGACCTGCACACCCACCCCGAACTCTCCCTTGCCGAAACCCGTTCCGCCGCAATCCTGGCGGCAGAGGCGCGCGCTGCTGGTTTCACCGTCACCGAAAAGGTGGGGGGCACCGGCGTCGTCGCTGTTCTGGTTAACGGCGCTGGCCCGGTGGTCTTGATTCGCGCCGATATGGATGGCTTGCCGGTCAAGGAAATGACCGGGCTGCCCTATGCCAGCGCGGCAATGGGGACCGCCCCCGATGGCACCCAGACGCCGGTGATGCACGCCTGCGGCCATGACATCCACATGACCGTCTGGACCGGCGTCGCGCGCGAAATGGCAAAGCGCAGGGCCGAATGGAAGGGCACTCTGGTCATGGTCGGCCAGCCGGCGGAGGAACGCAGCGCCGGGGCAAAATCCATGCTCAAGGACGGCCTTTACACGCGTTTTCCCAAGCCGCAGTTCGCGCTGGCGCTGCACGACGACAACCGCATGCCGGCGGGCCAGGTTTCGGTGCCGCAAGGCCCGGCGCTATCGGCTGCCGCCATGGTCAATCTGCGGGTGCGCGGCGTCGGCGGCCATGGCGCCTACCCCGCTACCACCAAGGACCCGATCGTGCTGGCGGCGCGCATCGTCGGCGCGCTGCAACCGCTGGTCAGCCGCGAGAATGACCCGTTTCGCCCCGCGGTCGTCACCGTCGGATCGATCCATGGCGGCACCAAGCACAACATCATCCCCGACGAAGTGCTGATGCAGTTGACGGTGCGAACCTATGACGCCGCCCAGCGCGAGCGGCTGGTGCAGGCCATCGCCCGGGTGGCGCGCGGCGAAGCCATTGCCAGCGATATTCCCGAAAGCCTGATGCCCGAAATGAGCCTCGAATCCTCCACCCTGCCGACGCTCAACACCCCGGCGCTGGCGGCGCGGATCGAAACCGCCTTCATCGCCAAATTCGGCAAGGACCGGGTGCCGCGGCTCGACCCGTCGATGGCCAGCGAGGATTTCAACGCTTTTGCTCAGGCCGACCCGAGCATCGAGACGACGATCTTCTGGCTTGGCGGCGTCAAGCAATCGACCTGGGACGCGGCCAAAGCCAGCGGCGCCGTGCTGCCATCGCTCCACAACAGCGGCTGGGCGCCCGACCCGGCACCGACCATCGCCACCGGGGTGGCGGCGATGACAACGGCGGCGATGATGCTGCTGAAGTAAGCCTTAGAGTCTGATCCGAAAGTCTGCGGATCAGGCTCTTACGGCGCCGGATAGGCCCGCACCGCCGTCGGCACCAACACCAGCGCCGCTCCCGGCAACAGTCCTTCCGGCGGGCTGGTCGCCGTCACTTCGATGATCGCGCCACTGGCAGTCGCGGTTTCCAGCGCCACCTGCGCGCCGGTGCGCAGGATACGGCGCAGCGTCACCGGGATGCCCGGATCACCCGGCGACGCGATGGCGAATTCATGCGGCCTGATGAAGGCACTGGCGGCGCCATCGGCCATCGGCGGCGCGCGATTGGGCAAGCGGATGCCGCCGACTTCGACAACGCCATTTATCGCGTGCGCTACCACCTTGTTGGCGCCGCCCAGAAAATCACAGACAAATGCCGTCGCCGGCCGTTCCCACACCATTTCCGGCGTATCGACCTGCTCGATGCAGCCATGATCCATCACCACCACCCGGTCGGCGAGATCGAGCGCCTCGTCCTGGTCGTGCGTCACGAAAATCGAGGTCAGCCCGGTGCGATCATGCACCTCGCGCAGCCAGCGACGCAGATCTTTACGAACCTTGGCATCGAGCGCGCCAAAGGGTTCATCGAGCAGCAGGATGCGCGGTTCCACCGCTAGCGCCCGCGCCAGCGCCACCCGCTGCCGCTGACCGCCCGACAGCTGCGCCGGATAGCGGTCGGCGATATGCGGCAGTTGCACCAGTTCAAGCAGTTCGGCGACACGCCGCGCGATTTCGGCGCGCGGCGGCCGCGTCTTGCCCGGCCGCACCGTCAGCCCGAAAGCTATGTTGTCGGCAACGCTCATGTGCCGGAACAGCGCGTACTGCTGGAACACGAACCCCACTCGCCGGTCGCGCGCCGGGCGGTTCGACATGTCTTCGCCGCCGATCGAAATGCTGCCCGAATCAGGGAATTCCAGCCCCGCCAGGATGCGCAGCAGCGTGGTCTTGCCCGATCCCGACGGCCCGAGCAGCGCCAGGAACTCGCCCTCGCGCGCTTCGACGCTGACGCCTTCGAGGGCCGAAATGCCCCCGAACCGCTTGACGACGTTGCTGGCCGAAACGCTCAATGCCCTCTCCCCGCCAATTGTCCGGAAAACCGCCATTCGAGCAGCGATTTCAACACCAGTGTCACCAGCGCCAGCCCGGCGAGCAGCGACGCCACGGCAAAGGCCGCGGCAAAGTTATACTCGTTGTACAGGATCTCGATGTGCAGCGGCAGCGTGTTGGTCAGGCCGCGGATATGGCCCGAAACCACCGATACCGCGCCGAATTCGCCCATGGCGCGGGCATTGCACAGCAGCACGCCGTACAACAGCCCCCAGCGCACATTGGGCAAGGTGACGTGCCAGAACGTGCTCAGCCCCGAAGCGCCGAGCGACAGCGCTGCCTCCTCTTCGTCGCGGCCCTGTTCCTGCATCAACGGGATCAGCTCACGCGCCACGAACGGGAAGGTGACGAAGATCGTGGCGATGACCAGCCCCGGCACCGCGAACAAGATCTGCACATCATGTTCGCGCAGCCACGGCCCCAGCCAGCCCTGCATCCCGAACAGCAACACATAGATCAGTCCGGCGACCACCGGCGATACCGAGAACGGCAAGTCGATCAATGTGACCAGAAAGGATTTGAAGCGGAAATCGAACTTGGCGATCGCCCAGCTGGCCGACAGCCCGATAACGATGTTCAGCGGCACGGCAATGGCGGCCACCGTCAGGGTCAGTTTGAGCGCGGCGATCGCATCGGGCGTCTGGATGGCACCGACATAGGCCGCAACGCCTTTGCGAAAGCCTTCGATGAACACCGCCGCCAGTGGCAGCGCCAGGTTGAGCGCCAGGAAGCCCAGCGCCAGCGCGATCAACAGCCAGCGCAGCCAGCGCGGCTCGGCGGTGGACCGGGGCTGGCTCATGTGCCGCGCACCCGGCGTTGCCAGCCCTGGACGGCATTGATAGCGAACAGCAGCACGAAGGAAATGACCAGCATGGTCGCCGCGATAGCGGTCGCCCCGGCGGTGTTGAACTGTTCCAGTTGCACCACGATCAGCAGCGGCGCGATTTCGGAGCGGAACGGCATGTTGCCGGCAATGAAGATCACCGAGCCATATTCGCCCACCGCCCGCGCAAAGGCCAGCGCGCAGCCGGTCAGCAGCGCCGGCGAGATGGCGGGCAGGATGACATGCACGAATGTCTGCCGGCGCGACGCACCCAGCGTGGCAGCCGCCTCCTCGACATCGGCACCAAGGTCGGCGAGCACCGGTTCGACGGTGCGCACGACGAACGGCAAGCCGACGAAGATCAGCGCGACAACCACTCCCAGCGGCGTGAAGGCGATATCGATGCCCAGTGGCACCAGCCACTGCCCCAGCCAGCCATTGGGGGCATAAAGCGCCGTCAGCGCGATGCCGGCAACAGCGGTGGGCAGCGCGAACGGCAAGTCGACCAGCGCCGAAACCACCCGCTTGCCGATGAAATCATAGCGCACCAGCACCCAGGCGGTCAGCAGCCCGAACACCGCATTGACCGCGGCGGCCGCAGCAGCCGCGCCAAAGCTCAACCGATAGGCGGCCAGCGCGCGTTTCGACAAGGCGGCGGCGACGAACTCGCTCCACCCCATGCCGGCCGTCTTGATGAACACCGCCGACAGCGGCACCAGTACGATGACCGACAGCGCGAACACGGTGATGCCCATCGTCAGCCCGAAACCGGGGATGATCGATCGCCGCCGCTGAAGAATCCCCCCTGCCATGGCCATCGCTTGCCGCGTCGACGGCTCCAGCGCAACCAAACTTGGCTTTGTCACACAAAAGCTGGCAGCCGCCGCCGCCATCAGAATCGCAGCTTCGCCGTCACGCCATAGGTACGCGGGTCGCCGAGCTGGCCGACGATCAGGCCGGTGCTGCCTGGTGCGGCCGTCAGGAAGTCGAAATATTCGGTGTCGAAGGCGTTGCGCACCCAACCGAAGATTTCATAGCCGCGATCGGTGCGATAGCCGGCGCGCAGGTTGGTCAGCACATAGCCTTCGACATTCTGCACCGTCGACGGCGTCGGGCTCGACGAGAAGTCGGACCGCAGGCTGCCGTCGATACCGAGGTAGAACTCCCCTTCGCCGCCGAAGGCATTGCTCGGAATGCGGTATTCGCCGCCATAGCTGATGGCGTATTTCGAGACGCCGGGCAGCCGCCCGCCCGAGGCGTCGACGAATTGGACGGCGCCGCCGGTGAGCTCGACCGGCGGCGGTGCCCCGGGGAAGCTGACATATTTGGCGTCGGTATAGGCTAAATTGGCGTAGACGTTGAAATTGTCGACCGGCCGCAGCGCGAGGTCGAGCTCGAAGCCCTGCGAGCGCACCTTGGGGACATTGGCGAGATAGCCGCGGATGACGCCGATCGATCCATCGACAACGGTCGCCTGGAAATCGTCGATATCGGTGCGGAACACGGCGAGGTTGATCGTGGCGCTGTTGTCGAGCAGCTGCGACTTCAGGCCGATTTCGTAGTGGTTGACCTTTTCCGGGTCGACAGTCGCGAGCTGGACCGCCGGGGTTACGCCATCGGCGAGCGTCGGGATGCCCGACAGGTTGATGCCGCCCGATTTGAACGACCGCGCATAGGTCGCATAGGCGAGCACATTGTCCGTCAGCTTCCACGACAAGGTGATGTCGCCCGAGATGTTCCAGTCGCTGAACACAGCCTGATAATTCTGGTTCTGCAGGACACCATTCTTGATGACCTGCTGCGCCGGCGTCACTGGTGACAGCCCGCCGCTGACGCTGGCGATGTAGGAGCCGTCCTTCTTGTCGTAATTGACCCGGATGCCGGGCGCGAGGCTGAGCGTGTCACTGATGTTCCAGGTCAGCTTGCCGTAAAGGGCGGCGCTGTCATTGGTGTAGCGGATGTCATTGTCCGACCGCAGCCCGTTGATCAGCCCGGGGTTGGCGGCATTGACCGTCGGCCCGAGCAGCCAGAGACCCGCCGATGACCCCTGTTGCTGCACTCCCTGTGTGTTGATCGTCTGGTGGAAATAGAACAGGCCAGCGACATAATCGAATTTGTTGCTGCCGTTGGAGGCGAGCCGCAGTTCCTGGCTCCATTGCCGCTGTTGCGACGGGTTGGCCGAAATCGTGGTGATCGGCAGCGGCGTGAAATCGCGATCGTTGCTGGGGAACCAGTCCCATTTGCGCCAGGCGGTGATCGAGGTGACGGTGGCCGGGCCGATATCCCAGTTGGCGAGCAAGGATACCCCGGCCAGAATCTGCTTGGCCTGCAGCGGCGAATCATTGTCGACAAGCCGGTCGAACGGGTTGGCGCTTGACGGGGTGAAGTTCGACAGCCGGGCGAGATTGGCGAACTGCCGGTTGGCGGCGCGCAAGGTCGGCACCGTCTTGACGAAATTCTGGGCGAAGGCTTCGGGGTCCTGCCGATTATAGTCGCCATAGAGCGTGAAATCGAGATTGTCGCTCGCCTGCCAGAACAGCTGGGCGCGGATGCCGAGATTGTCGGTCTGGTTGACGTCGCGCCCGGTCACAGTGTTGAACAATGTGCCCTCTCGCTTGGTGAACGAGGCGCTGATCCGCGCCGCCAGTCTGTCAGCAACGATCGGCCCCGAAATCGAGGCCTTCCCCTGGATGAAGTCGAGATTGCCATAGCTGAACTCGCCGCGCGCCTCGAGGTCGAAGCTCGGCCGGCGTGTCGTGATGTTGATGGCGCCGGCGGTGGTGTTCTTGCCATAGAGCGTGCCCTGTGGCCCGCGCAGGATCTCGACCTGGTCGACATCAACAAAATCGAGCGTCGAGGCCGCGATCCGGCCCTGATAGACCTGGTCGATATAAAGGCCGACACCCTGCTCGATGCCGTCGTTGGTCAGGCCGAACGGTGCGCCGAGGCCGCGGATGTTGATCGCCGAATTGCGCGGGTTGGAACTGATGAACTGCACCGACGGCTGCAACTGCACCAGCCGGCTGATGTTGAAGGCGCCGGTCGCCTCGATCTGGGCACTGCCGACGACCGACACCGCGATCGGCACGTCCTGCACCGATTCGGCGCGGCGGCGCGCGGTCACGATGATCTGGTCGCCACCGGCATCGGCCGCAGCAACGCTGGCCTCCTCGGCGGCGCGCAGCGGCGATATCGGCAGAGCCGCGAGTGACAGGAGCAGCAAGGCACGGTTGGTCATGGCATCCTCCTTGGGCGCAGGTTTCCAATGCGGTGCGCGGTGCGCCGCGATCGGCTCAGGTCAGGAAAATCGGCTCAGCCGGCGTCGGTAACTCGGCTCAGCCGCCGCCGGCGTAGATGCGGTCGAAAATGCCGCCATCATCAAAGAATATCCGCTGCGCGCGCGGCCAGCCGCCGAAATTGCGGTCGATCTCGAACAGCTCGATCTTTGGAAAGCGGCCGGCATAGCGGGTGGCCACAGCCAGGTTGCGCGGGCGATAGCCGTTGCGGGCGATGATTTCCTGCCCCTCCGGCGTGTAGAGGAAACGCAGATAAGCGTCGGCAACAGCGCGGGTGCCGCGCTTGTCCACCGTCTTGTCGATGATCGCCACCGGCGGCTCGGCGCGGATCGATATCGACGGGACGACGATTTCAAAGCGGTCGGCGCCCAGTTCACGCGTCGTCAGCAGCGCCTCATTCTCCCAGGTGATCAGCACGTCGCCGATGCCGCGTTCGGCAAAAGTGACGGTGGCACCGCGCGCGCCCGAATCGAGGATCGGCACATTGGCAAAGATGCGTCGCACGAAATCCTGCGCCTTGGCGGGCGAGCCATAGGTTTTCTGGCCATAACCCCAGGCCGCGAGAAAGTTCCAGCGCGAGCCGCCGCCGGTCTTGGGGTTGGGGGTGATGACCTTGACGCCCGGGCGCGCCAGGTCGTCCCAGTCACGGATATGCTTGGGGTTGCCCTTGCGCACCAGGAACACGACGGTCGAATAATAGGGCGTGGAATTTTCCGGCAGGCGTTGTTGCCAGGTCGGCGGCAGCAACTTTGCCCGCTGCGCAATCGAATCGATATCGCCGGCCAGCGCGAGCGTAACGACATCGGCCTCCAGCCCGTCGATGACCGATCGTGCCTGCTTGCCCGACCCGCCGTGCGACTGGTTGATGACGACATCGTCGCCGGTCTTTGCCTTCCAACTCCGCGCGAAGGCCGCGTTGATGTCCTTGTACAGCTCCCGCGTCGGGTCATAGCTGACATTGAGCAGCGACACGGTTGCCGCCAGCGCCATAGCAGGCACCAAAAGCGCAGCGATGGCAGCGATGATGCGAAGTGCGACGCGGTTCATGCCATCCCCTGTTCTACGGCCTGACCAATGCAAAAATCTTATTCCTATCCATGTAGTAGGCAATAAGCTTGTTCTTGGCCAGACTAAAGCTGGGCTTTAGTCCTGTAGCGAACGCTGCGCGCTGGCGCCGGGTTCCGGCGTCAGGCGGCTTCGCGCTCGATCGACAGGTCGGCGAGCGATGTATGATCGAGAATGGCAGCGGTATTGTCGCGCACCGTCAGCATGATCTTGCGGATGACGCAGGTCGATTCCTCGAAACAATCCGCGCAGCGCTGATAGGCGCTGACCGAGACGCACGGCACCAGCGCCAGCGGCCCTTCGATCAGCCGGATAATTTCGCCGAAACTGATCTGGCTGGCCGGCTTGGCGAGGCGATAGCCGCCCATCTTGCCGCGAAAACTGGTGACCAGCCCGCCATTCTTCAGGTCGAGAAGGATGATTTCCAGGAATTTGCGCGGCAATTTCTGGTCGGCGGCAATCACCGAGATCGGCACCGGCGCGATGCCACCCGTACGGGCGATGAAGATAAGCGCACGAAGTGCATAACGGGAGCGCTGGGTGAGCATGACTGGGCCATCATATGCACCGTCAGCCTTGCGCGGGCAAGCCGATGTGGGTGTGACAAGGCGCGGCAGCGCTTTCTTGCTCGCGCATGAACGATTGCCGATTAATCGGATATTTTACCAATATGTCGCAGCTGAATATGGCGTATTAGTTACATCATACGGTTATTAACCGCATAAGTCATTGATTTTTATTGTAGACGATATTCCGAAAGCACTTGGCACGGTCGTTGCAATGCCTTCTGCATCGGAGGCCGGGTGGTCCGGACGCTCCGCCAGACACAGGAGAAACACCATGTTCACCACAAATGCACTGCGCACCGTCCTCGGCACCCTGGGCACCGTCATCGGCGCCGGCGTCTGCCTGATGGCCGCTACCGCCCCCGCCCAAGCGGCGGGTGCCCCTCGCGCCACCACGGTCAGCTACAACGACCTCAACATGGCCAGCAGCCAGGGCCGCGGCGCGCTCGATATGCGCATCAAGCAGGCCGCTCGCAGCGTCTGCGAGAATGGCACCAACGATGTCCGCGGCCTGACCGACGAAGCCCGCTGCGTCCGCACCGCCGTTGCCTCGGCCCAGGCCCGCACCGTCGCTGCCCGCTGATCGCCCACCGCAACCGAAGGCGGCACCGGTAACCCCGGTGCCGCCTTTGGCGTGTCACTGCGCCGGTGTGTGCTGCATCGTCAGCGCCAATTGCCAGCGCGGCGCAAACCCCTTCAGGCTGCCATCGGCGCCGGCATCGAGCCAGGCGGTCTGCGCCTGATCGCCCTTCAGCGTCAGGTCGAAGAACGCCGTCAGCTGCCGGAAGATGATCGCGTCGGCCATGTCCTTGCGCCAAACCGGTTCATCGAGCGCGTCGCGTAGCCGCGCGGTATCGGGCGCGCTTGCCGGCGGCGGGTTGCCGCCCAGGTTGTGCCGGGCGTTGGCAAACACCAGCAAGCGCCGGTCGCTGCCCGACGCTGCGTCGTACAACCACTGGATGCCGGCGCTGCCTGCCACATCATCCTGGTCACCCATGATCCATAGGCTGGGCACCGTCACACTGCGCAGCGCCGCCGGGGTAAAGCTGCGCACCGCCGGTTGCCCGCCCCACGGCGCGATCAGCACCACCGCGCGCACCCCCGGCACCGCCTTTACTCCCTCCAGCACCGGCGTCATCGCGCCCTTGGGCAGCTGCGCGAGCAGTGGATTGGCGCCATCATAGCCCGCCCCCACCGTCGCCAGCGCCCCGAACCCCCCCATCGAATAGCCCAGGACCGCCATATTTGCGGCGTCGATACGCGCCGCCAACGGGTCAGAAGTGCGGGAAAACCCGGTCAGCCACGCAATCGCAGCGCGCTGGTCGGCACTGCGGCGCGCATAAGCGGTGGCAAACACCGCCATCCGCCGCGCCGGATCCATGGCGCCGCTGTCGTCATGGTCGATGCTGGCGACCACATAACCCTTCGATGCCAGGTTCTCCGCCATGCCGCTCATCGCCGTCGACCATCGGCCGAGGCCATGGCTGAACACCAGCAAGGGTAGACGCGGCCCCTTGGCGGGCGCCGCATCGGCACTCGCAACGCCTTCGAACACGATGGTTTCCGGGATGCCGGCGGGTGCGCCGACGATGCGGTGCGGATATTGCACCGGTGCGCCGGCCACCGCCGCCGGGTAGAAAAGCGTCAATCCGAGCCGCCGCCCTGCCCCCGCATCGAACATCAGTTCGCGCACACCTACCGGCAAGGCACCCGGCGCCGCCCGTTCCGGTGCGTCGGCAGGCACCTGACCGGGGGGCCGCGCTGCCGCCGGCACCGCAAAAAGAACCAAGAGAATAGTCAGGAAAGTGCGCATGGCGCTGTTCTGCCACAGCTGCGCACCGCCGCAAGGCCGCGATTCGTCTGCAAGGGCACGATTTGACCGCAAGAATCGATAAGCCAGACCATGGAATTCGATTGGCGAAGCCGCGCCGGTCGCCCTATTTCATCCCCGTCACCGCGCCGCGACTCGCCCGGCGCCACCGAAAGAACTGCCGATGACCGCCTATGACTATGATCTGTTCGTCATCGGCGCTGGCTCGGGTGGGGTGCGCGCCGCCCGCATTGCCGCCGGCCACGGCGCCCGCGTTGCCGTTGCCGAGGAATATCGCGTCGGCGGCACCTGCGTCATCCGCGGTTGCGTGCCCAAGAAACTGCTCGTGTACGGTGCACATTTCGCCGAGGACCTGGTCGATGCCCGGCGTTTCGGCTGGCAATTGGGGGAAAAAGCCTTTGATTGGCCGACGCTGCGCGACAATGTCCTCGCCGAAGTCGACCGCCTGAACGGCATTTACCTGACCACGCTCGACAACAACAAGGTCACCGTGTTCGCCGATCGCGCCACCTTCATCGATCCGCACACGCTGGATGTCGGCGGCAAGCGCGTCACGGCGGCGCGCATTCTCATCGCCACCGGCGCCCGGCCACTGGTGCCGCCGGTGCCAGGCGCCGAACATGGCATCACGTCGAACGAGGTTTTCCACCTCGAAACCCTGCCCAAGCGCCTCGTAATCGCCGGCGGCGGCTATATTGCCAACGAATTTGCCGGCATTTTCCACGAATTCGGCGTGCATGTGACGCTGCTCAACCGCAGCGACACCATCTTGCGGGGCTGGGACCCGGCGCTGCGCGACCGCTTGCTGACCATTTCCATGGCCAAGGGCCTTAATTTCAAGTTCAACTGCGGCCTGAAAAGCGTCGAAAAGACCGAAACCGGCATGCGCCTCAACCTCCACGACGATGATCCGATCGACGCCGACCTGATGCTGTGGGCCGTCGGCCGCCGCCCGAATGTCGAAGGCCTGGGGCTGGAAGCCGCGGGCGTGGCGCTCGATGAGCGCGGCGCCATCAAGGTCGATGACGACAGCATGACCAATGTTCCGCATATCCACGCGGTCGGCGACGTCACCGATCGCATCCAGCTGACGCCGATCGCCATTCGCGAGGGCCATGCCTATGCCGACAGCGTGTTCGGCAACAAGCCGTGGCGCGTCGATTATCGCGCCGTGCCCAGCGCCGTCTTCTCCAACCCGCCGCTGGGCAGCGTCGGCCTGACCGAGGCACAGGCGCGCAACACGCTAGGGGAGGTGCGGGTGTTTACTTCCGATTTCCGCCCGATGCGCAACGTCCTGGCCGGCCGCAACGAGCGCGCGCTGTACAAGCTGGTCGTCGATGAAGCCACCGACAAGGTGGTTGGCGCGCACATGATCGGTCCCGATGCGCCCGAAGTGTTGCAGGCGGTCGCCATCGCCATCAAGGCGGGACTGACCAAGGCGCAGTTCGACGACACGGTGGCGCTGCACCCGACGATGTCGGAGGAGCTGGTGCTGATGCGCTGAAGCGCTGCCGGC
>JBMOGO010000083.1:0-14532 GCA_049318305.1 Polymorphobacter sp. | reverse complement strand
GACCCCGTCCGACGACTCGGCGCGGCTCTGCCGCGACGCCGCAAGCGCGGCTGCAACTTGCTTCCTGCGTTGTCCTGAGTCATGGACGCCCCATCATGCAGACCACCAACCACTGGACCCCGACCAGCTGGCGCGCCCATGAGGCGCGGCAGTTGCCAACTTATCCCGACACTGCGGCGCTGGCCGCGGTGGAGAGCGAGCTGAAGTCCTACCCGCCGCTGGTGTTTGCCGGCGAAGCGCGTGACCTGACGGCGCAGCTGGCGGATGTCGAAGCCGGCAAGGCGTTCCTGCTCCAGGGCGGCGATTGCGCCGAAAGCTTTGCCGATTTCCACCCCAACAATATCCGCGACACCTTCCGCGTTCTCCTCCAGATGGCGGTGGTGCTGACCTTTGCGTCGAAGATGCCGGTGGTGAAGGTCGGGCGCATGGCGGGGCAGTTCGCCAAGCCGCGCTCGGGCGACTTCGAAGAACAGGACGGCGTGTCGTTGCCGAGCTATCGCGGCGACAATGTCAACGATATCGCCTTCACCGAAAAGGCCCGCACGCCCGATCCGGAACGCATGCGCACCGGTTACATGCAGTCGGCGGCGACGCTCAACCTGCTGCGCGCCTTTGCGAGCGGCGGCTATGCCAACCTTCACCAGGTCCACAAATGGAACCTCGATTTCACTGGCCGTTCGCTATGGTCGGACCAGTACAAGGCGCTCGCCGACCGTATCGGCGAAGCGCTGGACTTCATGGCGGCGTGCGGCATCTCGCCGGAAACCGTGCCCCAGTTGAAGGGCACCAGCTTCTTCACCAGCCATGAAGCACTGTTGCTCGGCTACGAACAGGCGATGACCCGGCAGGATTCATTGACCGGCGATTGGTACGACACGTCCGCGCACATGCTTTGGATCGGCGATCGCACCCGCTTTCCGGGCTCGGCGCATGTCGAATTCCTGCGCGGCGTCGGCAATCCGCTCGGCCTCAAATGCGGCCCGACCACCGAGCCCGATGACCTGTTGCGCCTGATCGACACGCTCAACCCCGAAAATATCCCCGGCCGGCTGACGCTGATCACCCGCTTCGGCCATGACAAGGTGGAGGCGCACCTGCCGCGCCTGATCCGCGCTGTGCAAAAGGAAGGCCGCCGCGTCATCTGGTCGTGCGACCCGATGCACGGCAACACCGTGAAAGCTGCTGGTGGTCTAAAGACCCGGCCGTTCGATCGCATCCTCGCCGAAGTGAAAAGCGTTTTCGCCGTGCATAGGGCGGAAGGCAGCCATGCCGGCGGCATCCATATCGAGATGACCGGGCAGAACGTCACGGAATGCACCGGCGGCGCCATCGCCATCACCGACGAGGGCCTCGCCGATCGCTACCAGACCCAGTGCGACCCGCGCCTCAACGCCAGCCAGAGCCTGGAACTGGCGTTCCTGATCGCCGAAGCCTTGAAGGCGGAACGCGAGGCCCAACCGGCGAAGGCCGGCGCACCGCAACCGCCGGCGAAGGCCGGCGCATCACAAACTCCGGCTCGCGCTGCCTAAAGTTTGACTCGCCGCCGCGCGGGGTTCAAAGCCCGCATCCCGCACGGCCCCTTCGTCTAGCGGTCAGGACGTCGCCCTCTCACGGCGAAAGCACGGGTTCGATTCCCGTAGGGGTCACCACGGCTGCACAAGGTGCGAATCGCCTCGGGGCCGTTGTCGTTCACGGGGTTGACCCGGCTGCGGTGAGCGCCGCCCGGGCGGCATCGGCGTCGCGAGCGATCTGCGCCTTCAACGCCTCCAGCCCGTCAAGCTTGTATTCCGGCCGCAAAAAGGCGTGCAGTTCGATGCCCAGCGTCTGGCCGTAGAGGTCGCCGCTCCAGTCGAGCAGCCAGGTTTCGAGCAATTCCACCGGTGGCGAGATCATCGGCCGGATGCCGAGATTGGCGACGCCGGGCACGCGGCGGCCATCGGGCAACACCGCGATTACCGCATAAACGCCGTAAGCCGGGCGCTGATAATCCCCCAGCCGCATGTTGGCGGTGGGAAAGCCCAGCGTGCGGCCCAGTTTGGCGCCGTGTTCGACAATGCCCGAAATGGTGAACGGCCGGGTCAGCAGCGCCGCCGCCGCCTCCGGATCGGCGGCGCGCAGAAACGAGCGCACCCGGCTTGACGACAGGATGCCGGTGCCATCGGAGACCGGCGCCACCACTTCGGCGGTAAAGCCGTGCGCCGCGCCCAGCTCCGCCAGTTGCGCCGTATCGCCGCTGCGCGCCGATCCGAAGGTGAAATCCCCCCCCGTCACCACGCCCGACACGCCGAGCCGGCGCACCAGCCATTGCGCGACGAAATCTTCCGCCGACAGCGCCGCCAGTTCGCGGGTAAAGGGGATCATCACCGCGGCATCGACGCCGAAAGCTTCCAACAGGTCGAGCCGCTGCTTGACCGTTGTCAGCGCGAACGGCGGCAGGTCGGGCTTGAACAGCCGTGCCGGGTGCGGATCGAAGCTGGCGACCAGCGCCGGCACGCCGCGTTCGCGCGCAAGCGCCAGCGCGCGGCCGACCACCGCCTGGTGCCCGAGGTGGAACCCATCGAAATTGCCGAGCGCGACGACACCGCCGCGCATTGTCAGGGGCAGTATCGCCCCGCCTGTCACTCGATCCATGGCGGCGGGCTTATGACGGCAGCGGGCCGGGGGCAAGCGGCGCTAGCCCCGTCGCGAGCAGCCGCAGCGTGTTGCCGCCCATCACCTTGGAGATATCGGCGGGCGCCATGCCGGCATCAAGCAGCGCCGAGGTGACCGCATCGATATGCGCGGTGTCGAAGCCGGTGGTGGTCGACCCATCGAAATCCGACCCGAGCCCGACATGATCGATGCCGGCGATCTGCACGGCGTAAAGGATCGCCTTGGCGGTCGCCGCCGGGGTGGCGGCGCAGACCGCTGCATCCCAGTAACCGATACCGATGACCCCGCCATTGGCGGCGAGCGCGCGCAGTTCGGCATCGGTCAGGTTACGGTTGGTGTCGCAGGTGCCCTTCACCCCGCCATGGCTGACCACCACCGGGCGGCGCGCCATCGCCAGCACCTCGGCAAAGGCGGCGTGGCTGCTGTGCGCCACATCGACGATGATGCCCTTGTCCTCCATGGCGCGCACCATCTCGCGGCCGAAGGGGGTGAGACCACCCTTTTTTTCGCCATGCATCGAGCCGGCGAGGTCATTGTCGAAGAAATGCGCCAGCCCCATCATGCGGAAGCCGGCGGCGTACAGCACGCCGAGATTCGCCGCCTGGCCTTCGAGATTCTGCGCACCTTCGGTCGACAGCAGCGCGCCGGTAACGCGCTTGCCAGCCGCGCGATCGGCGAGCAGCGCGGCGAGTTCCGCCGGCGTGCGGACGATCCGCAGCCGGCCCTGCGCCGCTGTTTCGGCGCGGTGCAACTTTTCAGCATGCCACAGCGAGCGTTCGAGCAACGACGCCCAGGAGCGCACCGGCTGCAACTGGCCGATGGCGAGCAGCGTGATATTGTCGGTCTTGTCGCTGTTCGCTTCGTAATTCTGGCCCTTGGGGGTCTTGGTCACGCTGGAAAAGATCTGCAGGGCGACATTACCGGCCTCCAGCCGTGGCAAGTCGATATGGCCGCGCGTCGCCGGTTCATCGAGATGGCGCTGCCACAGCAACGTGTCGCCGTGCATGTCGGCGATGACGAGTTGCTTGTGCAGCGCCTTGGCCGCTGCCGAGACCGGCCACTCGCCGCTGCCTTCGATCTTGTTCATCGACTGGTCGGCGAGGCGCGGCGCGAGCGCAAAGAACGCCGCTGCGGCGACGATAAGCAGCACGAGCAGCCCGATCAGAAATTTGCGCATGGCTGGGTTCCCCACAATATCGGTCAGGCGCGCACCAGCGTGACAAAGGCGAACCCCGGCTGGTCGCCCTGCGCCGGATGCGCTTCGCGCGCGATTTCGCGCCAGCGGGCCGGGTCGAACGCCGGCAGCACCGTGTCGCCGTCCGGCTCCGCATCGACTTCGGTAAGTTCGATGCGCGTCGCGCTGGGCAGTGCCTCGGCATAGATTTGCGCGCCGCCGATGACCATGATGCCATCGGCGCGGGCGCGCGGGTCGAGCCCGGCCGCTGCCACCGCCTCGGCAAGATTGGGCACGACGCTGACGCCCGCCGCCTGCCAGGCCGGGTCCCGCGTCAGCACAATGTTCTGGCGTCCGGGGAGCGGCTTGCCGATCGATTCAAAGGTCTTGCGGCCCATGATCACCGGCTTGCCGACGGTCATCCGCTTGAAGCGTTTGAGATCGTCCGGCAGGTGCCACGGCAGGGCGCCATCACGCCCGATGACGCCGTTGCGGGCGCGCGCCACCACTAACACCAGCTCCATCAGACCGCCACCGGCGCGGCGATGGCCGGGTGCGGATCATAGCCGGTCACCGCGAAATCCTCGAAACGATAGCCGAAAATGTCATCCGGCCGGCGCACGATGTTGAGCCGCGGGAACGGCCGGGGTGTCCGCGACAACTGCTCGGTCACCAGATGCTCGTGGTTGGCATAGACATGGCAATCGGCGCCCATCCAGACGATTTCGCCGGGCAGCAGGTCACACTGCTGTGCCAGCATGCGCAGCAGCAGCGCCGCTTCGAAAATGTTGAAGGCGAAGCCCAGCCCGAGGTCGCACGACCGCTGGTAGAGGATGCCGGAAAGCCGGCCATCCGCGACGAAATACTGATAGGTCATATGGCACGGCGGCAGCGCCATTCCGTCCAGTTCCGCCACGTTCCAGCCAGTGAAGATATGGCGGCGGCTCGCCGGGTTGCGGCGCAGGCCGTCGACCAGCGCGGCGATCTGGTCGATGCCGGCACCATCGCGCGCGAACAGGCCGTTGCCCGCCGGCGTGTATTTCGGCCAGTGCCGCCACTGCGCACCGTAAACCGGGCCAAGGTCGCCCCATTCCGCAGCAAACTCCGCATCGGCGAGGATGCGCGCTTCAAAGGCGTCGCGGTCCAGCCCCGCCCCGGTCGCGGCGTTGAAGCGCGCCTGCGGCCAGTCGGTCCAGATGTGCACGCCCTGTTCGACCAGCGGCCGGATGTTGCGATCGCCGGACAGGAACCAGATCAGCTCGCGCACTGCCGATTTCCAGAACACCCGCTTTGTCGTCAAAATCGGCACGCTGCCGTCCGACAGATCGAACCGCATGGTTTCGCCGAAAAGCGCGCGGGTGCCGGTGCCGGTGCGGTCACCGCGCACCACGCCGCTGTCCCAGGCACGGCGCAACAGGTCGAGATATTGGGCTTCGCCGGTCATTACCCCCTATCGGGGATATCGCCCTCTGGAATCAACTGCCGCAAACAGCATCCATGGCCCTCCAGCGAGCGAAAGGCGCGAAAATGGCAACTCCTGCACTCCTGCAACTCGTGCCCGCCAGTGGGAGCAGGCCATCTGCGCGGATGATCAGCCGCCACAACCGCGACATTTTCAGGCCGCAGCTCCATGAAATGCATGCAGCGCGCAAGCAGGTCTTCATCGACCAGCTGAAATGGGATCTCGCGGTGACGGACGGCGCGTTCGAGATCGACGATTATGACAGCGAAGCCGCGATCTATCTGCTCGTCGTCGATCCCGAAACCGGCGGCCACCTCGGCTCGGTGCGGTTGCTGCCGACCGATGGCCCGCACCTGCTCGGCGACAAATTCCCCGGGCTCTGTGCCGATGGCGTGCCGCGCGGCGCCGACATCTATGAAATCACCCGCATGGTCACCAGCCCCGGCCTGTCGCGCGCCGCCGCCGAAACCGTGCGGCGCAAGCTGTCGCTCGCCATCGTCGAGTTCGCGCTGGCGAACGGCGTGCAGTCATTCACCATGATGACGCACATGGTGTTCCTGTCGGCGGTGATCGCTGTCGGCTGGGATTGTGAGCCGCTCGGCATGCCGCAGACCATGGACGGCGTTGCGGTCGGCGCGCTGCGCATCGATGTCGATGCCGCCACGCTGCTGCGGCTGCAAACCCAATGGAATTTCGTCGAACCGGTCCTGTGGTTCGACATCACCCCATCGGCGCTCACGGACGAGGCGTTTTGACCCTGCGTCATGTCCGTCAGCTGCCGAGGGCGCCCCGGGCGATCGAACCGAAGATGCAAACGGCCCTCCCCGTCTGCCTCCTTCCGATCGCTTCGGGGCGCCCATATTTCACCATCACGCACCGGTGACCGACCTGGCGGTTGCCGCATTTGCGGTCTTTCACCTGGCGCTGCGCGAGGTCATCCTGGTCATCGCCATCGGCATCGCGCTTTCGGGACTGGACGACCTGTTCATCGACCTGTTATTCTTTGCCCGCACGCTGTGGCGGCGCATCCGCATCTATTCGCGCCATTCCCGCGCCACCACCGAATCGCTGCGCTCGCTTTGGCCGGCGCCGATGGCGATCCTGGTGCCGGCCTGGGACGAAGCCGCCGTCATCGGGGCGATGCTGCGCGACCTGCTCGCCCGCATCGACTATCCGGATTACCGGGTGTTTGTCGGGCTGTACCCCAATGATCCCGCCGGCGCCGCCGCGGTTGCAGCGGTTGCCGACGCGCGCATCACCGCCATCACCTGCGCCCGCCCGGGGCCAACGACCAAGGCGGATTGCCTGAACCAGCTGTGGGATGCGGTGGTCGCGCATGAAACCGCCCGGCGCATGGTTTTCAAGGCTATCGTCCTCCACGATGCCGAAGATGTGGTGCACGCGCAGGAACTGTGGATTTTCGATGCGCTGATCCCGCGGCTGGCGATGGTGCAGCTACCGGTGCTGCCGCTGCCCGATCCGGGTTCGCGCTGGATAAGCGGGCATTATGCCGATGAATTCGCCGAAAACCACGCCAAGGACATGGTGGTGCGCGAGGCACTGGGCGCGGCAGTGCCGTCGGCCGGGGTCGCGTGCGGCATCGATCGCCGCGTCATCGGCGCCATCGCCAGCACCGGCGCGCCGTTCGATGCCGCCTGCCTGACCGAGGATTATGAACTGGGCCACCGCATCAAGGCGCTGGGCGGCCGCGGCGCGCTGGTCCGCATCCGCAGCCGCGACGAACGCGTGGTGGTGGCAACGCGCGAACATTTCCCCGCCAGTTTCGATGCCGCCGTGCGGCAAAAGGCCCGATGGCTGACCGGAATCGGCCTGTCGGGGTGGGACCGGGTCGGCTGGCCGCGCGGCTGGGCCGACCGCTACATGCTGCTGCGCGACCGCAAGGCGATACTAGCGGCGCTGCTGACGCTGGCGGCCTATGCGGCGGGGGCACTGATGCTGGTCGATATGCTGGCCGTCGACGCCCTGGAGGCAACAATACCGGTGGCGCTGCCGCCGCTGCTGACCCCGGCGCTGACGGCGCTATTGTGGGGCAATGCGGCGCTGCTGGCGTGGCGTGTGGTGCTGCGCGCCGGCTTTACCACCCATGCCTATGGCGCCGCCGAGGGGGTGCGCGCCGTGCCGCGCACCCTCGCCAGCAACGCCATCAACGCCGCCGCCGCAATCGCCGCGCTGCGCCGGTACCGGGTCAGCCTGCGCAGCGGCATGCCACCGGCGTGGGACAAGACGGTGCATCGCTTTCCGGCCAGTCCGAACGGTCAACATGCCGGTTGATACCAGGACCGGCCGGCCGCTGCGCGCGGTGGCGGTGCTGGGGCTGGGACTCGGCGTGTGGGCGGTGCTGCGCCTGCCGGGGCTGCACGATGCGGCTGCACAGGCGGTGGCAGGGGCACCTGGCGCAACGCGGCAAGCGGCGGCGCCGGCCGGGATAGTGACAGTCGCCGCCAACACCAGCGCAAGCCCGTCTGCGAACGCCGACGTCGCCGCCGCCGAACTCGCGGTCGCCGAGGCCGAGCTCAACGTCGCGCGAGCGCGGTTGGCGCTGCTGCGCCTGCGTTCCGGGATGGCGGCACCGGCCGCACCCGGCTTGGCAGCGCCCGTCCCGGTCGCCGCTCTGCCGGCGGCGGGTTCACAGGCGTCGCTCTGGCGCGGACACCCGGCGGTAGCGCAGCACTCATATCACGCGGCGGTCTCGCCGATGCCGCAACCGCCGGCGGAATCGCCACTGCCACAACTCGCGTCACAAGCGCCCTCGCCACAACCTCCGGCGGCGAGCGCCGGTGTTGCAGCAGATGCCGACCTCGCCACACAGGCCTATGCGCGCCTGGCCGCGGGCGACCGCCGCGCCGCCGCCGGGCTGTTCGATGCCGCCATTGCCGCTGCGCCGGTCAGCGAGCCACGCCGGGCGGCCTGGACCGCCGAACGCCGGCGGCTGGGGCGGCGCTTGACGGGGGATTTCTATAGCCTGTTCCGCGATGGCCCGGCCGGTGGCCCGGCGGCGAGCCCGGTGCTGGGGGGTGGCCAATCCGGCGGCAGCATCGCCTGGAGCCCCGACCCGCTGGCGCGGCGCCCTTTCGCCATCGTAGCCCGCGTCAACGCCGCCAGCGCCAGCAACGGCGCCATCGATAACAGCACGGCGCAAGGCGCCATCGGGGTGCGCTGGACGGCGCTGAAAGGGGTGAACATCAGCGCCGAACGGCTGGTATCGCTGGGCGAATTCGCCCGCGATGACTGGGCGTTGCGCCTGGCAGCGGGCGCCGACGGCAAGCGCGGGCGGATCGGCTGGAGCAGCTATGGCGAGGCCGGCATCATCGGCAATGGCGATGTGTTCGCAGGCGTTCAGGCGCGTGCCGGCGTGCCGGTGCTGCGGCTGGGAAAACTGTCGCTGCTCGCCGGTGCCGGCGCCTGGGGCAGCGTGCAGACCGGCGGCATCACTGTCAGCCGGTTCGACCTTGGCCCCAGCCTGATCGCCCGCGCGCCGATCGGCCGGGCGAATTTCGAATTGTCGGCAGACTGGCGGTTCCGACTGGCGGGCAATGCACTGCCCGGCAGCGGCCCGGCGGTGACGATTTCGGCGGGGTATTGATTGCGGTCATCCCGGGCTTGGCCCGGGAAATCGGCCCCCCCTGACGCCGCGGCGTGAGGGGGGGCCTAGCCCTCCCCGGCTAGCTGGAAAAATCCTGGTTGTCGTTGGCGATGCGGCGGCGCTCGCCCAGTTTGCGCAAAAGGGCGCGGGTGCGCAGTTGCGACAACAGGTCGTTGACCACCGACACACCGCGTTCGGCCATGTCGAGCGCCCGCGCCTCGCCGACCTGGCCGGCGGTGCGTTCGAAAAACAGCCGCATTTCCTGGGTGGTGACCCATTCGATAAAATCGAGGTAGAAACGCATCTGGCTGCCGTCAAAGCCGAGTTCTTCGGTAAAGCCGATTTCAGCGAGTTCGTTGATCGAATGGGCAATGGCGGCATCGCGCGCCGACACGCTGCCATCGGCGGCCACCGCAATCATGCCATTGGCGGTCAGCTCGGCGATCGAATCATCGCCCTTGTGCAGTTGCGCCGCGAGCACCGCGACCGGCACCGGCGCCGCGCCTTCGCCAAGCCGCGCGGCCAGCAGCGCATCGAGCATCGGAAAGGCTGCGGGCGCCAGCCAGCGTTCGCCATCTTCGGCTTCGAGCAGCGAGCGGATGACAGCGAGCGGGAGGAAACGTTCCTCCTGCAGCCGCTTTATGGCGCGCAAACGCTGGATATGCTCGTCACTGTAAAAGGCCGAATTGCGACTGGCGCGATCGGGTTCGGGCAGCAAGCCTTCGCGGATATAGTAACGGATGGTTTCCCGCCCGACGCCGCTTACCTTTTCAAGTTCTCGCATCCGCATTGCGTGCGGCTATCCTTGTTTTTCCCCGATTCGGGTCGATAGCACGTTGTGCGGAGTGAGGATATGCGCAAAGCCACAACGGCTTTTCGTTTTATTGCTGTCATCGTGATGATAAGCCGTTCACGATGCAAGCCTTTGCCGCCCTGCTCGATGCGCTGCTCTACACGACGGCACGCAATGCCAAGCTGCGGTTGATCGGCGATTACCTACGCACAACGCCCGACCCGGATCGCGGCTGGGCGCTGGCGGCGCTGACCGGCGGCCTCAACCTGAAAGCGGTGCAGCCCAAGCTGATCCGCGAGCTGATTTCGGCGCGCACCGACCCGGTGCTGTTCGCCATGAGCCATGATTTCGTTGGCGACATGGCCGAAACCGTGTCGCTGCTATGGCCCGATCCGCCCGGCGCGCGCCCGCCAGCGCCGGGGCTGGATGCTGTGGTCACGCAGCTCGCTGCGCTGTCGCGCGCCGAGGCGCCGGCGGTGGTGGCGGCGCTGCTCGACAGCCTGGATCCGCAGGGGCGGTATGCGCTGCTCAAGCTGTCGACCGGGGCGCTGCGCATCGGCGTGTCGGCGCGGCTGGCCAAGACGGCGTTTGCGCAGGCGTTCGGCCTGGATGTCGAGGCGGTGGAGGAGGTCTGGCACGGGCTGACTCCACCCTATGCGCCGCTGTTCGCCTGGGCGGAGGGGTACGCGCCGGCGCCCACCGCAGGCGATGTGCCGGTGTTCCGGCCGTTCATGCTGGCGCACCCGCTGGAAGACGAAGCGATCAACCTGGCCGATTACGTCGCCGAATGGAAATGGGATGGCATCCGGGTGCAAATTGTCCATGCTGCGGGGGCAACGCGGCTGTTCAGCCGCACCGGCGACGACATCACCGGCAGCTTTCCCGATGTGGCGGCTGCGTTTGCCACCACCGCCACGCTGGACGGCGAATTGCTGGTGCGCGGCGATGTGCAGGGCGGGGAGGCGGCGAGCTTCAACGCGCTGCAACAGCGACTGGGACGCAAGGTCCCGGCGGCGAAGCTGATGGCGGAATTTCCGGCGTTCGTGCGGCTGTACGATGCGCTGGTCATCGGCGGGGAGGATCTGCGCGCACTGCCCTGGACAGAACGGCGGACACGATTGGAGGCGCTGGTGCCGGGGCTCGACGGCGCGCGCTTCGACCTGTCGGCGCTGGTCGAGGCGGCGGACTTTGCCGCGCTGCAGGCGATTCGCGACGGCGCCCGCGATGCCGCCATCGAAGGGCTGATGCTGAAACACCGTGACAGCGCCTATGTCGCCGGGCGCCGGGGCGGGCTGTGGTACAAATGGAAGCGCCAGCCGCTGAACGCCGATTGCGTGCTGATGTATGCCCAGCGCGGTCATGGCAAACGATCGAGTTTCTACAGCGACTATACCTTCGGCTGCTGGAATGCGGCGGGCGAATTGCTGCCGGTCGGCAAGGCCTATTCGGGCTTTACCGATGCCGAGCTGGCCTTTCTCGACAAATGGGTGCGCGGGCATACGATTGGCAAGTTCGGCCCGGTGCGCGAAGTCGAAAAGGCGCTAGTGCTCGAAGTGGCGTTCGATTCGATCCATGTCTCGAAACGCCATAAATCCGGGCTGGCGATGCGGTTTCCGCGCATTTCGCGCATCCGCACCGACAAGCCGGCACATGAGGCGGACCGGGTGGAGACGTTGCTGCGGCTGGCGACTTGAGGCGCATCACGCCGTGCGGCCGTCCAGCCGCCATGGCGGGAACTGCTGGTTCGCCCCGGCGGTGAACAACACGATGCGATTGCCCGCCGGATCGCGGATCGCCGCCGTCCGCCACAAATAGCTCTGGTCGGCGGGCGGCGCGTCGAACACCAGCCCGCGCGCCATTGCCGCTGCCACATCATCATCGACATTATCGCAGTGCAGGAACACTTCGGCGGTGCCGGCACGGCCATCGGTGGTGACTTCGATCGACAGAGTGCTGGCGTCATCGACGGCGAAACGGGCGTAGCGGGGCTCGGCGCGGACGATCAGCTGCAGGCCCAAAGCTTCGTAAAAGGCGATTGAGGCGGCCAGGTCATCGGCGGGCAGGGTGACATGGTTGAGGCGCATGGAGGTTCTCCTGGTCCATGCCGACCCGCCAGCCCCGGAATGGGCATGCCTGCAAAATATCGCCGCTGGCGCGCTGCGGTCAACTGGCGCTTGTCGGCCCGACGCTTCCCCGTCATCACTGGCGGCGATGACTGCCCTTCACCTTGCCGGCACCTATGTCCGTGATGTCGCCGCCAGTCTGGCGCGCATCCGCGAAAATGTGCTCGATTGGGAACATCTGCCGGCGCTGCACGCCAGCAGCTTTGCCGCCTGCGAACTGGTCGATGAAGATAGTGATGGCTGGCGGGTGCGGTTGACCGCAGCCGGCGGCGGCCCGGCGCAGACGCTGAAACTGTTCATCGCGCCCGACACCAGCCAGTATCGCGTCGTCACCGAGGCCGGCCCCGGCGCGAGCAGCGAAATCCGCGTCCGCGTCGCCGAAACCGGCCCGCACGCCTGTCATGTCGTGGTGGACTATCACGTCCCCATCGCCGACCCGGACGTGCTGGCGATGATCGGCAACGGCTTTGTCGCCATCTATGAACGGCTGTGGGACGAGGACGAGGCGATGATGCAGGCCCGCGAAGCCGCGCTCGCACCCCGCCCGCGCGCGCCCGACCGCGTCGATCTCGGCCCTGAAACCGCGCTGTCGTTGCCGCTCGATTTCGATCTCGGCAGCGGCCGCTTCCGACTCATCCGCCACAACGACGCGCTGCTGGCGCACAGCCGCATCTGCCCGCATTGGCTGGGGCCGCTCGACACGCCGCCCGATGGCGATGGCTGCCTGACCTGCCCGTGGCATGGTTACCGCTTCGATGCCGCCACCGGGCGCAGCGCCGAGGGCCGGTCGCTGCGGCTGGCCCCGGCGCCGACGATCCGCGTCGAAAATGGCCGTATCATAGCGTGCGGGTAGCGCTGTTCACCCGCTGGCCCGAAGCCGGCAAGGCCAAGACGCGCCTGATCCCGGCGCTGGGAGCGCAAGGCGCCGCCGACCTGCACCGTCGCCTGACCGAGCGCACCGTCGCCACCGTGCGCGCCGCCGGCCTGCCACTGGAAATCCGCAGCACCGGCGCCGACCCGGCGCGGTTCCGCGACTGGCTGGGGGTGGAAAGCGCCGTCGATCAGGGCGAGGGCGACCTTGGCGAACGGCTCGCCCGCACCGCCGAAAGCCTGCCGGTGCTGCTCCTCGGCGCCGATATTCCGGGGCTGGCGCCGCACCACCTGGCCGCCGCCGCCGCTGCACTCGCCACCGCGCCCGCCGTCATCGGACCGGCGGCGGATGACGGTTACTGGCTGCTCGGGCTGGCGGTGCCGATGCCGCAACTGTTCACTGATATCGCCTGGGGGACGGATGCCGTGCTGGCGGCGACGCTCGCCCGCTTGCCGGTGGACACGCCGCGCCTCGAAACACTCTCGGACCTCGATACACCCGAAGACCTGGCACACTGGCCCGGCCTGTGAACGTCGCCATCGTCATCCCCATGCTCAACGAGGCCGTCGCCCTGCCACGCCTCGCGCGCTGCCTGGCGGCGCTCGAGCCGCGCCCGGCAGAAATCCTGTGCGTCGATGGCGGCAGCGCGGATGACAGCGTCGCGGTGGCGCAAGGCCTCGGCCTGTCGGTCATCACCGCGCCGCGCGGCCGCGGCCGGCAATGCAACGCCGGCGCCGCTGTGACCACCGCGCCGATCATCCTGTTCCTCCACGCCGATACCTGGCTGCCCGATGACGGCGTGGCGGTGGCGGCGGCGACGATGGCCGACGCGTACACGGTGCTCGCCGGCTTCACCGCGATTCTCGCCGGGCCGGAGAAAACCCGCTGGGTGACGACGGCGCACAACTGGCTGAAAACCTGGTACGCCCCGGCGCTGTTCCGCCCCTGGCTGTTCGTACGCGGCGGGCGGCTGCTGTTCGGTGACCATGCCATGTTCGTGCGGCGCAGCGCCTTCGACGCGATCGGCGGTTTCGACGAAGCGCTCGCGGTGATGGAAGAAGCCGATCTGTGCGTCCGCATTGTGCCCTTGGGCCGCACCCGCCTGCTCAGCCGCACCGTCACCACATCGGACCGCCGCATCGCCGCCTGGGGCGAATGGCGGGCGAACTGGGTCTATCTGAAGGTCGGGTTCCGCTGGGGGTTGGGGTTGCGGTTGAAGACGCTGGGGAAATTGTATCCGGATGTGCGGTAGGGCGTGTTTCATCTGGCAACATCGGGTGGGAGGCCAATGAACGGAACTGCTGTCAGGTTAGATTTCGTAGCAAGTTCGGGTTCCTCAGCAAAACCTCACGCTGCTGTTGCCAGAACGGTACGAAAAAATTGCCTGTGCGAGACACTTCGCGCCACTCGCCATCTTCAACGGCTTCCAAAATAGCCGTCTGAGGGGTTGCGCCGCGCCAAAGTTCACGAATTCGAACGTCGCCAGAATAGCACCACGAAATGAAGTTCAGGACTTCATCCGCAGATAAAAAGATTTCGTGGAAGCCGGCCTCTCCGAGGTGCACCGCCCACTTGTTGCCATTGCCGTGAAGTTCGACAGCGAAGCCATTTGGAGCCATCGGTTCGATACGCAAGCGCCCTGGGGTCTCGCTGTGGAGCAGTTCAGGGTGTTGCTCCAGTTTCTGCAACAGGGCGAGGTGAGGATTCATTCGGCTAAACTGCATCGCCAGCTGTCCAGGTCAAGAAATTCACTTCGCAACAAAGGAAGCAAAGGTGTGGCAACCCTTCTTCTCCCTACCCCCACCGCCGCAGGCGGTAGAGTGGGGAGGGTCGGGGTGGGGGTTTGCGGCGTA
>JBMOGO010000082.1:0-14600 GCA_049318305.1 Polymorphobacter sp. | reverse complement strand
GCGCCATTCTCGCCAGGAAACCGCTCAGCGCCAAAGACGTCAGCGCCGACGATCGCAAGCGCCTGCTGGCGGCACCGTTGCCGGTGCGCTGGTGGCACACCATCCAGGCCGGCAGCAGCGACGGCACCGGCATGACCCGCACCGCCAGCGCCACGGCAACGGCGCAATTCATCGGTAACGACGGCAGCGGCACCGGCGTCGGCGGCCCACAGACCGATTCGACCGCCAGCTATTCATCCAGCCTGATCGATACCCATCTCAGCGTCGGCATTGTCTATGCCGCCGCCGCCGTCGACATTCCGTTGACGACGGGCCGTTCGCTCGATGCCGTCGCCAGCTATGTGGCGATGGTGACGCTGGCGGCGATCCCGCTGAATGTCGCAGCGCCGGCCGTGCCCAGCGTCCTCGGCCTGTTCGCGGCGCCGCCCACCGATGCCGACATGCTGCCGACGGCGTGGGACAAGGCCTATCTCGATGCGCTCTACCGCATGGCGCTCAACCGCCGCGCCAGTGCCCAGCGCGGCCAGTTGGTCAGTGCGATGACGAAGGCCCTAAAGCCATGAAGACGCTATCTGCCCTTGCCGCGCTTATGATCGTCGCCGCCCCGGCGGCGGCACATGATTTCTGGATCGATCTGGCCAGCCACCGCGTTGCCGACGGTGCACAAGTCAAGCTGCGCTTCCTGATCGGCGACCTTGGCGCCATCGAACCTTGGGACACCCAGTGGCGCAAGGTGATTTCGCTGCGCGATTACGGCCCCGCCGGAATCCGCGACCTGCAAGCCGGTATCCGGCCGCTGACCCCCACCGATCCCGGCGGCGCCGTGGTGACGCTGGCCGGCGCCGGCACCCATGTCATCGCCTTTGAAAGCGCGCTCGCCGAAAACGACATCGCGGCCGATGAATTCAACGAATACGCCGCACACGAAGGCCTGACGCCAGCGTTAAAGGCGCGCAAGGCGGCAGGGCTTGAGGGCACGCGCGGCCGCGAAACTTACTCCCGCCGCGCCAAGGCGCTGGTGCAGGTCGGCACGGCACCAACCGTGAATGCGATCAAAGCCATCGGCCTGACGCTCGAAATCACCCCCGAAACCAACCCTTATGCGCTGAAACCCGGACAGCCACTGGTGCTGCGCGTCGATTGGCATGGCCAGCCGCTGCCCGGCGCCAGCGTCGTGCTCGAACCCCTGGACGGCAAGGCCGCGCACGGCACCCCGGTCATCACCGACGCGCAGGGGCAGGCGCGTTTTCCGGCTCCCACTCCTGGCCGCTGGCGCGCCAATGTGGTGTGGACTCAGGCGATCACCCACCCCCGCGCCGAGTTCGACACGGTGTTCAGCAGCCTGACCTTCGGCGACTGACCCAGTATCTGCACATCGATCGACGCCATCTCCCGAACGGATGGCCTTGAATCCCGAGGGCATTCACTGCAATTGACGGGCATGGCCAGGCCTCCCCGCAACATGCAACCGCTCACGGGCACGCTGCGCGACGGTGACGCCGGCGCGGCGCCTGTTGTCGTCGCGCCTTATGGCGACCGGGTTGTCGTGCGCGGCGATACCGACGTCACAGGCGTGCCGATCAAGCGACTGCGCCGCGATGCCACCATTGCCGAGCGGCCGACGCTGTATCGCACCGACCAGCGCGACTGGAGCCTGGTCGTCGAGAACGTCGCGCCCGACAGCTGGGTCGCCGATATCGCCCCCCAATCGCGCTTTCCGGTGCGTCTGGCGGCGCTGGTGGTCGGTGTCGCGGCGCTGGTCTGTGTGGGATCATGGGCGGCACGCGACGACATCATCGCCGCCGCCGCACCCTTGTTGCCGCATAGCGTCACCGATCCGATCGGCCGCGCCTATCTCGCCGAAATGGGGCGGCCGTGCGACACCGGCGCCGGCAATGCGGCGCTGGTCCGGCTGACGGCCCGCTTGCTGCCGACCACATTGCCCGAACCGATCTCGGTGACAATTGTCGACAATCCCGAAGTCAATGCCGTGGCCCTGCCTGGCGGCCATGTCGCGCTGTTCCGCGGCCTCGTCGAACAGGCGGTATCGGCGGACGAAATCGCCGCGACGCTGGCCCATGAAATCGAACATATCGCCTATCAGCACCCCAACCAGAGCATCCTGCGCGACAGCGGCCCGGCGGTGATCGCCCGCACGCTGGGCAGCACCGATGCCAAAATGGCGGATCTGACCGTGCTGAAAAGCGGGGACAAGGCTGCCGAAGCCGAGGCCGATACCGGCGCCATAGCCTTGCTTGCCGCGGCGGACGTGTCGACCCGGGGTGCTGCCGATTTCTTCAAGCGCGCGGCGGCGCAAGGCGGCGAAGCCTTCAACACCAGCCATCCGTCCGACGCAGCGCGTGCCAACCGCTTCGCCGCCGCGGCAAGGTCAGGGACCGAGCCGGCACTGAGCGATCAGGATTGGGCGGCGCTCAAGGGCATTTGCACGCCCGCGTAAAGTGCGCCGTCGCCATTTGCCCGCCCCCGCCCTACCCCGCCGCGGCCAGCGCACTCCGTCCGCGCTTGACCACCAGCTTGTTGAGCGCGTTCACATAGGCGCGGGCGCTTGCCACCAGCGTGTCGGTGTGTGCGCCCGATCCGCGCGCCGTGCGGCCATCTTCGGAGAGCGTCACCGAAACCTCCGCCTGCGCATCGGTCCCCGCCGTCACCGCGTGGACCTGGTACAGCTGCAACGTCGCGCCGTCATGCGGCACCAGCTTCCTGACCGCGTTGAACAGCGCATCGACCGGGCCATTGCCGCGCACCGCCGCCGTCTGCTCCTCGCCGTCGATGCTCAGCGTCAGGATCGCCCGTTGCGGCCCGTTCGACCCGCAATAAACCTCGACCTCGACGACCTGGATCCGGTCGTGGCCGCGCAGCACCTGGTCGTCGACCAGCGCGACGATATCCTCGTCGAACACCTGCTTCTTGGCATCCGCCAGATCCTTGAAGCGCTTGAAGGCATCGCCGAACTCATTGTCGGTCAGGTCATAGCCCATCTCGCCGAGCTTCTGCCTGAAGGCCGCGCGCCCGGAATGCTTGCCGAGCACCAGATTGGTCGCCCCCTGCCCGACGCTTTCCGGCGTCATGATTTCATAGGTGCTCGAATCCTTGAGCATCCCGTCCTGGTGAATACCGCTTTCATGCGCAAAGGCGTTGGCGCCAACGATCGCCTTGTTGGCCTGTACCGCCATGCCGGTGATGCCGCTGACCAGCCGCGACGCCTTGGTGATCTCGGTCGTCACGATGCCGGTGCGCACCGGCAGCACATCGTGGCGCACGCGGATCGCCATGGCGATTTCCTCCACCGCTGCATTGCCGGCGCGCTCGCCAATGCCGTTCACTGTCGCTTCGCACTGCCGCGCTCCCGCCATGATGGCGGCGAGCGTATTGGCCACCGCCAGCCCCAGGTCGTTATGGCAATGCGTCGAGAAGATCACCTTGTCGGCATCGGGCACCCGGCCGATGACATCACGGAACATAGCGCCATAGGTTTCCGGCGTCGCATAGCCCACCGTGTCGGGCAGGTTGATCGTCGTCGCCCCGGCGCGGATCGCCACTTCGACGGCGCGCACCAAGAAATCCGGGTCGGACCGCGTCGCATCCTCCGCCGACCATTCGACATCCTCGCACAAATTTCGGGCATGGCCGACCGAGGCTGCAATCGCGTCGAGCACTTCCTCCGGCGTCTTGTTCAGCTTCGCGCGCATGTGCAGCGGCGATGTGGCGATGAAGGTGTGGATGCGCGGCCGCCGGGCATGGCGCACCGCCGCCCAGGCGCGATCGATATCGGGCATGGCAGCGCGCGCCAGGCTTGCGACGATCGCGGTCTCGCACTGTTTGGCAACGGCGGTCACCGCTTCGAAATCGCCTTCGCTGGCGATCGCAAAGCCGGCTTCGATGACATCGACGCCCAGCGCCTCCAGTTGCGCTGCGACTTTCAGTTTTTCCTCGAGATTCATCGAACAGCCCGGCGATTGCTCGCCATCGCGCAACGTCGTGTCGAAAATTCGGATATGATCGGTCATGATAAAAGCCTGTCTGAAATCGGGTTCCGGTGGAAAAGCGGAAAGGTCCCTCAGGCGCAGCAGCTCGAACCCATCAGGGTGAGCGGAAACAACGCGCCTAAGGGCGCGTAAGTCGAAGCAGCGGCAGGCGGCGAATGCTCATGCTGATTGGATAACCCGAACGCGGCGGCGAAGTCCAGCCCCCGGGCAACACGCGCCTCAGACGAATTTTGAAAACACGAAGAACAAGAAGCCCGACAGGCAGATCGACGCCGGCAGCGTCAGCACCCAGGCGATGCCCAGGTTGCGCAATGTCGACATCTGCAACCCCGAGCCATTGGCCGCCATGGTACCGGCAACGCCCGACGACAGCACATGCGTCGTCGATACCGGCAGGCCCAGCCCGTCGGCAACGCCGATCATGCCCGCTGCCACCAGTTCCGCCGAGGCGCCCTGCGCATAGGTCAGGTGCGTCTTGCCGATCTTTTCCCCCACCGTGATGACGATGCGTTTCCAGCCGACCATGGTGCCCAAACCCAGCGCAATGGCAATCGCGACTTTAACCCACGTCGGGATGAAGCGCGTCGAGGCATCGACGCCCGATTTGAAATCCTTGATCACCGCCTTGGCATTATCGTCGAAGGCGACATCGCCGCTCTTGTCCATCACCCGCAGCGTTTCCGAAATCATGTACATGTCGCTGCGGATATTGCCGACTGCTTCGGCCGGCACCCGCGCCAGCGAGCCATATTCACGCGCATCGCTTCCGATCTGCCCGGCGAGCCTGGCCAGCGCCGGCACGGTTTCGGGCTCGAGATGACGGGTCTGCAGATAGGATTTGACCTCCTGCCGGCTGTCCACCGGCGCCGGCACGCCCTTGGCCAGCCCGGTCAGCACGGTTTCGGCGCGCACCGCGCTTTGCGCGAACGCCGCCACCGCTTCATCGGGCATGGCACGGTTGAGCGCATAGGCGGTCGGCACGGTGCCGATGAGGATGAGCATGATCAGCCCCATGCCCTTCTGCCCGTCGTTGGAGCCGTGGAAGAACGACACCAGCGTGCAGGTCAGGATCAGCAGCCCGCGGATCAGCAGCGGCGGCGGCGTCTGGCCTTCGGGTTCGCGGTACAGCGCCGGGTTCTTGATCACCCGTTTCAGCACCAGCAGCAGCAGCGCCGCCAGCGCGAACCCCATGATCGGCGACACCAGCAGCGAAAGCCCGATTTCGCGCGCCTTGCCCCAATCCACCCCCGATGTGCCGGTGGAGGCGTTCATCAACTGGTTGGCGACGCCGACGCCGATGATCGAACCGATCAGCGTATGCGACGATGACGATGGCAGCCCGAGAAACCAGGTCCCCAGGTTCCAGATGATCGCGGCGATCAGCAGCGCGAACACCATGGCGAACCCCGCGCCGGAATCGACCTGCAGGATCAGTTCGACGGGCAGCAACGAGATGATGCCGAACGCCACCGCGCCCGATGCGGTCAACACGCCGAGGAAATTCCACAGCCCGGACCAGACGACGGCAATCGTCGGCGGCAAGGCATGGGTATAGATGACCGTCGCCACGGCGTTGGCAGTATCGTGAAACCCGTTGACGAATTCGAACGCCAGCGCCGTCAACAGCGCCACTCCGAGCAGCACGATCGCCGTGGTCGCGATGACCGGCACATGCGCGGCGGTGATGTCGCGGTTCAGGCTGTAAAGGGTGAACAGCACGCCGCCGATGAGCAATGCCATGAACAGCAGCACACCGAAACGTCCCGGCCCGCGGTCCAGGTCGGGCCTGGCCGCGGTGGTCGTTGCGTGCTCACTGGGGAGCAATAAGCCGGCCATCTGTTTCCAAACCTCAACCCGTAGAGGGTGTCTGTGCTTCGCTAGACCGGCAGTGTTACGCATTTGTTACGAACACCGATCCAGCCACAGGGCCGGACCCGAATTGGCCTGTAACCAATCCCAGTGCGCTGCGAATACCCATTCAGCACGCCTTTTGGAAGCCGGGAAATCATCATGAATCGCAAGATTGCCGCCATTATCGCCGCTTTTGCCGCTTTATCGGCCCCACTGGCCGTATCACCGCTGCTCGCGGCGCCGGTGTGGACCGGCATCCTGGGCACATCGGCCGCGGTCGGCGGCTATGACAGCGTGTCCTATTTCACCGGCAAGCCCACCCCCGGCAGCGACAAGTTCACCACCCTCTACAAGGGCGCCACCTTCAAGTTCGCCAGCGCCGCCAACCTTGCCACCTTCAAGGCCAACCCGGCGCGCTATGCCCCGCAATATGGCGGCCATTGCGCCTGGGCCGCAGCCAACAACTATCGCTTCGCCGGCGACCCGAAAGTCTGGAAAATCGTCGATGGCAAGCTTTACCTCAACTACAACAAGGACGTGCAGGTGAAGTGGGAAAAGGACATTCCCGGCCTGGTGGCCAAGGGTGATATCAATTGGGTCGATCTGGGGAAGTGACCGCTTCCCAGCCTCGCTTTCGCAGCACGGTGTCGCGCATGCCTCGCGCCGCCAGCCGCGGCCCGAAAAACCGGTAAAAGAACCAGTCCTTCGCGGCAAACGGCGTCGCGTGATACAGGATGCGTTCGAACAGCGACCAGCGCACCCCGCCGCGATCGGGCCGCCGGTCCGACGGCAGGCACCACAAGTCCGGCGTGCGGCCGAACCGCCCCTGCTTCGCCACCCGGTTGACCAGTTCATGGTCCTTCAACACATAGGGCCATAGCGCCGGGGAATAGCCGCCCGCCGCACGCAGCGCCGCGGTGCGGTACAGATGGGCATAGCCGCCGGCATAGGTCTGGCCTCGGGCCAGACCGATCAGCAGCGCATCACGGGCGGCGCGGACAAGGCGTTCCCGCAGCGAATGCGGTGCCCCCGCCGAAGCATGCGCAAACACCGCGACGATGCCGGGATCGGCGGCAAACACGGCCTCGGCCTTGGCGAGATAGTCCGGCGGGTAGATCGTGTCCGCATCGCCGATCGCCACCAGCGCCGTGGTGACCGCGGCAATGCCGTGCGCCAGCGCATGAACCTGGCCCGGCGTGGTTTCGCAGCGCAAATCGACATCGACATCGGGGTGCGCCGCCGCCCAATCGCGCGCCAGCGCCGGCCCAGCATCGCCCGAGCCATTATCGACCAGCACCAGTGTCAATGGCCGCAGCGTCTGCGCCGCCAGCGAATCGAGCGTGGCGCCCAGGAACGCCGCTTCGTTGTAATAGGCGATCACCACCGACCAGCCGGGATTGAGCGTCGTCATGGCCTTCGACTAAGGCCGTTGCAGCGCTCGCGCAAATCCCGCATCAAACGCCATGCCGATCCCCCTGCCCGTCGAATCGATCGCCGCCAATATCCAGCTGGCAGTGGCGCCGGTGTTCCTGCTCACCGGCATCGGCTCGATCCTCGGTGTGCTGGCGGCGCGCATCGGCCGGGTCGTCGATCGCGCCCGCCGGCTGGAGGTTGAAATCGTCGCCGTCGATGCCCGCGCCTGCCCGGAAAAATGGCGCGAGGCGCAGGCCGAATTGCAGGTGCTCGACCGCCGCATGGCGAGCGCCAACTGGGCGATCATCATGTGCACGCTGGCGGCGCTGTGCGTCTGCATCGTCATCGCCATCTTGTTCCTAGGTGAAGTCTTCCCGATTTCGGCAAGCAGTGTCGTGGCGCCGCTGTTCATTGCCGGCATGGCGCTGCTCATCACTGGGCTGTTGTTTTTCCTTTATGAAGTCCAGATTGCGCTCAGGTCGGTGCGGGTCAAGGCCGCGCTGATCCGCGGCGATATGGCATGATTGTTGCGAAAGGATTGTCATGTTGAAGGCATTTTTGATGGCGATGGGCCTGGCATTCGCAGCGCTGGCGCCGGCCGCTTCTCCTGCCGTGGCCGCGACTTGGACCGGCGCCAAGGGCGACCAGCCCGCCGTTAGCGGCTATGACCCGGTCGCCTATTTCGCCGGCGCACCGGCGGTTGGGGATGCGGCACTGAGCCATGTCTTCGAAGGCGCCACCTACCGCTTCGCCAGCGTCGCCAACCGTGCCGCCTTCATCGCCAACCCGGAAAAATATGCCCCGCAATTCGGCGGTTACTGCGCCTGGGCAGCGTCACAGGGCCGGCTGGCCGGGCCGGACCCGACGATCTGGCACATCGTCGATGGCAAGCTATACCTGAATTGCAGCAAGGACGCCGATGCGAAATGGCTCGCCGACAGGCCGGGCAACATCGCCAAGGCCGAGGCGTTCTGGGACGCGCATGAATATGGCGCGGAGCCTTGAGGGGCTGATTGTCCAAAGCGACTGACATCCCGGGCTTGACCCGGGGCCCAGTTTTCTTTGGGCTTTTATGAGCTGGGGGTGGGTCCCGGGGTTCAAGAAAAGCGGAAGCAAGGGCATGGGCAAAGCCCATGCTGACGTCAGACGAGTTCGGTCGGCGTAGCCGACCGCCTCGCTGGCCGGCCGAATTGAGTCGCGTCCAACGCTGCGCGTTGGTCGTCGCTCAATTCTTGGCTTTATCCACCAACGCATTCTTCGAAATCCACGGCATCATCGCCCGCAACTTCGCACCGACCTCCTCGATCGGATGCGCCTTCGCCGCGATCCGCGCCGCCTTCAGTTCCGGCTGGCCGGCGCGGTTGTCTAGGATGAAGTTCTTCACGAACCGCCCGCCCTGGATATCGGCGAGCACGCGCTTCATTTCCGCCTTGGTATCGGGCGTGATGATCCGCGGCCCAGTGGTGATGTCGCCATATTCGGCAGTGTTGCTGATCGAATAGCGCATGTTGGCGATGCCGCCTTCGTACATCAGGTCAACGATCAGCTTCACTTCGTGCAGGCACTCGAAATAGGCCATTTCCGGCGCATAGCCGGCCTCCGTCAGTGTTTCGAACCCGGCCTGGATGAGGTGGGTCAGCCCGCCGCACAGCACCGCCTGCTCGCCGAACAGATCGGTCTCGCATTCCTCGCGGAACGTCGTTTCGATGACGCCGGAGCGCCCGCCACCGATCGCCGAGGCATAGGACAAAGCCACGTCATGGGCGTTGCCGGTCGCATCCTGGTGGATGGCGATCAGGCACGGCACGCCGCCGCCGCGGGCATATTCGCTGCGCACGGTATGGCCGGGGCCCTTCGGTGCAATCATGAACACATCGATATCGGCGCGCGGCTCGATCAGCTGAAAATGCACGTTGAGGCCATGGGCGAACGCCAGCGCGGCGCCGGGCTTCATGTTCGGCCCCAGGTCTTCGGCATAGATGGCGGCCTGGTGCTCGTCGGGCGCCAGCACCATGATGACATCGGCCCAGGCGGCGGCTTCGGCGTTGCTCAGCACCTTGAAGCCGGCGGCCTCCACCTTGGCGGCGGTGGCGGAGCCCTTGCGCAGCGCGACGCCGACTTCGGCAACGCCGGAGTCGCGCAGATTCTGCGCATGGGCGTGGCCCTGCGAGCCATAACCCACGATCGCGACCTTCTTGCCCTTGATCAGGCCGACATCGGCATCGGCATCATAATAAACGCGCATTCTTCATTCCTTGCATTCTGTCATCCCGGGCTCGACCCGGGACCCAGCTTCCTGTTTCGAAATGCGAATAGAAAAGCTGGGTCCCGGGTCAAGCCCGGGATGACCGGTGAGATTGACCTGAAACCTTAAACCGCCTCCGCCCCGCGCGCGATCGCCACCACCCCGGTGCGTGCCACCTCGATAAGCCCGACCTCGCGCATCAGCGCAATAAACTGGTCGACCTTCGACGTCGGCCCCGATACCTCGAAAACAAACGACCCCGTCGTCGTATCCACCGGCCGCGCCCGGAAGATATCGGCAATGCGCAGCGCCTCATCGCGCAGTGCCCCCTTGCCCGCCACTTTCACCAGCGCCATCTCGCGTTCGACATGCGGGCCATGGTCGGTCAGGTCGATGACCCGGTGCACCGGCACGATGCGATCGAGCTGCGCCATGATCTGGTCGATCACCGGCGGCGGCCCCGACGTCACCACGGTAATCCGGCTGACCGCATGGTCGTTCGACACATCGGCCACCGTCAGCGAGTCGATATTATAGCCCCGCGCCGAAAACAGCCCGACGATGCGGGCGAGCACGCCGGCTTCATTGTCGACGAGAATGGAGAGCGTGTGCCGCTCCGATGGGAGATGCTTCACACCAGCGACTTTGCGTCTTCGTCGCGTTCACCCTGCGCATCCCGCGCATCCAAGATCATGTCGGTATGCGCCGCGCCTGACGGAATCATCGGGAAGCAGTTGGCCAACTTGGTCACCCGGCAATCGACCATCACCGGGCCGTCATGGTCCAGCATCGCCGCAATCCCGGCATCGAGATCGTCCGGCCCCTCGATGGTGATGCCCTTCCAGCCATAGGCCTCGGCCAGCTTGACGAAGTCGGGCAGCGAGTCCGAATAACTCTCGCTGTACCGCCCGCCATGGTTGAGCTCCTGCCACTGGCGGACCATCCCCATATATTCATTGTTGATGATGAAGATCTTCACCGGCAGCCGATACTGCGTCGCCGTGCCCAGTTCCTGGATGTTCATCTGGATGCTCGCCTCGCCGGCGATATCGATGCACAGCGCGCCGGGATGCGCGATCTGCGCGCCGATCGCCGCCGGCAGGCCATAGCCCATCGTGCCGAGCCCGCCGCTGGTCAGCCATTTGTTCGGTGCATCGAAACCGAAATGCTGCGCCGCCCACATCTGGTGCTGGCCGACTTCGGTGGAAATGATCGGCTTTTTATCGCGCGTCAGTTCGTACAGCCGCTTGATGGCGTGCTGCGGCAGCAAATCCTTGCCCTTCTGCTGGAAACCGAAGCTGTCACGCGCCCGCCAGCCGGCGATATCCGACCACCATTGCTCCAGGTCCGCCGGCTTGTGACCGCGCGCCCGCCACAGCTTGATCATGTCTTCCAGCACGCCGCCGACATCGCCGATAATGGGCAGGTCGACGCGCACTGTCTTGTTGACCGAAGACCGGTCGATATCGACATGGATCTTCCTGGAATCCGGCGAAAACGCATCGAGCCGCCCGGTCACCCGGTCATCGAAGCGCGCGCCCAGGCACACCATCAGGTCGCAGCGGTTCATCGCCATATTGGCTTCGTAGCTGCCGTGCATCCCCAGCATGCCGAGGAACTGCGGATGCTCGTTCGGCATCGTGCCCAGCCCCATCAGCGTGCTGGTGACGGGCGCCCCGGTCAACCGCGCCAGGTCGCGCAGCAACTGGCTGGCCACGGGGCCGGAATTGATGATGCCGCCGCCGGTATAGAAAATCGGGCGTTCGGCGGCCGCGATCATCTCAACCGCCGCTTCAATGGCGGCGCGATCGCCCTTCAATTGCGGCTTGTAGGTCTTGTGCCCGGTCACGCCCGGCTTTTCATAGCGGGCGCGCTGGATCTGCACGTCCTTGGGGATATCGATGACCACCGGGCCGGGGCGACCCGAGCGCGCGATATAGAACGCTTCGTGCAGCACCGGGCCGAGCCGCGCCGTGTCCTTGACGAGGTAATTATGCTTCGAACAATGCCGGGTGATGCCGACGGTATCGCATTCCTGAAAGGCATCGGTGCCGATCAGATGCGTCGGCACCTGCCCGGTCAGCACGACCAGCGGCACCGAATCCATCAGCGCGTCGGTAATGCCGGTGACGGCATTGGTGGCGCCGGGGCCCGAGGTGACCAGCACGACGCCGACCTTGCCCGATGACCGCGCATAGCCTTCGGCGGCATGGACGGCAGCTTGTTCGTGGCGCACCAGAATGTGGCGAATGCGGCCTTGCGCAAAAATCGCGTCATAGATCGGCAGGACGGCGCCGCCGGGATAGCCGAAGATCACTTCGACGCCGAGATCGGTCAGCGCCTGGACGACGATTTCCGCTCCGGTCAGCTCGTTTGCCACTCTTGCGCTCATCGCCGCGCCCTTTATTCCACACTGTGGAGGGGGGATTAGGACACGGATATTATCAGGTCAACCGGTTTTTGCGCAATTTTCGTGCGATAAAAGAACCTTTCGAGCAATGACGCCAGTTCAGCGACCACAGCGGGCAGCAAGACTGCATCTGGCAAACAAACGGCGGCCGTTGCTGGCCGCCGTTTGACAGGTTCGAACGGTGCGCCGGGTTCAGGCGGCGACAACAGCCTGTTTGCGGCGGGCAGCGACACCGACGAGGCCGAAGCCGACGATCATCAAGGCCCAGGTCTGCGGTTCCGGCACCGCAACGGTCAGGTTTTCGATGCGATAGGACTGCGCCGGGGTGGCGGAACCATCGGTGCGGGTGGTGAAGAAGAATTGCTTGTACGAGCTGCTCTGCGACAGGAACGTCAGCACGGTTGTGCCGCCATTGACTGCGATATTGGTGAAATTGGCGGCTCCGGCCAGACCGGCTTTGATGGTACCGCCATAACCGATGAGCTGCAGCGCGCCGCCGCTGCCGACACCATAGACGCTGAGCGTATCATTATTGTCGATGCTGTTCAGCGTCAGGGCGGACAGGCTGACGAACTGGCTGACCGTGATCAGCATGCCTTCCCGGGCTGCCGTATTGGTATCGATCTGGCCGGCGGCGGAACCGCCGGTCACGCCGATGCCTGGTGCCGTGCGGCGCAAGTTGACGGTCGTCAGATCGCTGATGTTCGTCAACAGGCCCGGCGCCGTGGCAAACGTCTGTCCGGTGGCGGTGACGGTGATGCCACTGTTGGTGATCGCCAGCGAAGCCAGGTTCGCATTGGCGCCGCCAGCAAAGTTGTAGGCAATGGTGGTCACGGCTGCGGCAGGCGCCGCGACCGAGACGGCGGCGATTGCCGCAACGGCGATAATCGACTTCATCATCATCGTCAGTTTCCCTTCAAGCGGCAATGGAACTTCCCAGCGCCTACTGCCTTTGGCAATGCAAGAGCCATGCCAAAATTGCCGCTCATTACGGATCAACAACTTAACGAATTTTGACAAAACAAAGTGTAAAAAATGCCGACACAATGTGATCCACAGGCGCTCAAGTAACGCTGTCCATTACGCACAGCAAAACGCCGCGACCGTTTCAGGCCGCGGCGTCATGTTCGTCAATAATCGAGCGATCAGGCGGTGATGGCCGACTTCCGGCGGCGCGCGGCGACACCGATCAGGCCGAAACCGGCGACCAGCATCGCCCAGGTCTGCGGTTCCGGAACCGCGGTGAGCACGCGGATCATGTCGGTGGTCGCGGCCGAGTTGAAGAAGCTGTAGTTGAGGACATTGCCGTTGAAGCTGAGGATGTCGCTGGCTTCGGTGCCCTGCATCGTGCCATAGGTGGTCAGGCCGTTGTTGAACGTCGCGTTCGACGCCAGCAGGTTGCTGCGCAGCAGGATGACGCCCCGGATCTTGGTGCGGAAGGTGATGCTGCCGCTCGCGATGTTAGTACCGGCGGCCGCCGGATCGGCGAAGATCAGGTGGCTGTTGACGCCGGTGCCAGCGAGGATCGGCGAATCGCCGATCTGCACAACGAGGTCCGACGCGAGTACGACGTTCTGCTTCTCGTTCAGGCCATAGATATTGTCCGTGTTGAAGGCGTTGAGCGCGACAGTGCCGCCCGGGATGAGCACGAAGGTGCCGCCGCGAGTGAACTGGTTGCCGCCGGTCAGGGTGCCGACAGTGATGACAGCCTGAGCCGGAACCGCAACGGCAGCGAGCGCGGCCGCGGTAGCGATGGTGCGAAGCTTGAACATGATGACCCTTTCAAAACTGGTTGCCGCACTTGCCTTGTGACAAATGCTTGCAGACAGCCTTGCAACGATCGTGCCAAGTTCGTTACGCACGTTGAATCAAAGCGTTAACATCTCGCCACATTGGCCGGATGTAAGAAAAACCGACGAATCCGGTTACCGGCAAGTTAACCCGTTGCTACGGAACACAATAATTTTACAATTCGCCGCCGGGAGAGATTGCCAGTTGGCAATCTCTCCCGGCGCCGGATCAGGCAGCGACCGCCGTCTGGCGGCGGCGGGCAGCAAATCCAACCAGACCGAAGCCGGCCAGCAGCATCGCCCAGGTCGAAGGTTCCGGCACCGCAGTCGGCGTCGGCGGGATGAAGACGGTCGGGGCATCGGTGGTGGCGATGGCGAACACCCGGTCGATCACGATATCCTTCGACGGGAACATGTTCGAATTGAACTCGAACGCCGTGCGATAATAGCCGGCGCGCGAGATGTTGGCGACGCCGGTGGCATAGCGCCAGGACTGCGCGGTCGAACTCCCATCAATCATGGTGAAGGCCACCGGAATACCGATGATGGTGCCATCAAAGCTGCTGTTGCCGACATTGGCGAGGCCGTTGGCGGTCAGATAGTAACTGAAGCCGACGCGGTAGTTGCCGACGCCGAGATAGGTCAACTGCGAAATGCTTTCATCAACCGAGAAATCACCGACGAAATAGGCGCCGTGCGTGCCGACGGCATCCGGGCTGTGCGAAACCGCATTGTCCGGCGTTACCGGCTCGCCATAGGCACCGACGGGATATTGCTCGGTGCTGTTGTAGTCGATGACGCTGGCGGCCTGATCCTGCGACGGGTTGAAATCCGGCGTGTTGGTCTTCGTCCAGTTGGTGAAGGCGCCAGAGCCGGTGGTGCCA
>JBMOGO010000081.1:0-14661 GCA_049318305.1 Polymorphobacter sp. | reverse complement strand
AATCGGCTGTTGACATCGCAGGGGTCACAAGTTCAATCCTTGTCGTGCCCACCATGGCTTCCAAGGCCGTCGATCCCGCTCGGGTCGGCGGCCTTTCATTTTGCCGCAGTCCTGCGCTATCGCCTTTGGCATGAACCCTGCCGATGTCGAACCCTTCCGTGCCATGGGCCTGTCCGTGCTCGCCCATCGCCTCAAGGCGGCGGGGCGGTCGATCATCCACATGGAATTCGGCCAGCCCTCCACCGGCGCGCCGCCGGCTGCCATCGCCGCGGCGCATGCGCGGCTGGACAGCGAAACCGGCGGTTACTGGACCAGCGCGCCGCTGTGCGCTCGCATCGCCCGGCTGTATGCTGATCGCCACGGCCTCGATATCGACCCTGACCGGATTATCCTGACCTGCGGCGCCAGCCCGGCGCTCACCCTGGCGCTGGCGGCGCTGTTTTCGCCCGTCGACCGCATCGCCTTCGTCCGCCCCGGCTATGTCGCCTACCGCAACGCCGTGCTGGCGCTGGGCCGGGTGCCGGTGGAAATCGCCGCCGATGCGACAACGCGTTTCCAGCTTTCGGCGGCGCATGTTGCTGCGCTCGATCCGGCGCCGGCCGGCATCATCCTCGCCAGCCCGGCCAACCCGACCGGCACGATGATCGCGCCCGCCGAAATGGCCGCCATCGCCGATGCTGCCCGGGCGCGCGGCATCCGGCTGATTTCGGACGAGATCTACCATGGCCTGACCTATGGCGAGGCGGCGCATTCGATGCTGGAATTCGATGCCGATGCGATCGTCGTCAACAGTTTTTCGAAATATCAGTCGATGCCCGGCTGGCGGCTCGGCTGGCTGGTGGCGCCCGAGGGCAGCGCCGACCTGCTGCGCGCCTATATCGGCAGCCTGTTCCTCACTCCGCCCAGCCTGTCGCAACACGCAGCGCTGGTGGCGATGGACGAAACCGCTGTGCTGGAGGGCTATCACGACACCTACCGCCGCAACCGCGCGCTGCTGCTCGAACGCCTGCCGGCGCTCGGCCTGGGACGGATCGCGCCGCCCGATGGTGCCTTTTACATCTGGGCGGATGTCGGCGCCTTCACCAACGACAGCATGGCCTTTTGTTATGAACTTCTGAACGCCACCGGCGTCGCCATCGCGCCGGGGGTGGATTTCGATCCGGTCGACGGCCACCGCTTCGTGCGGTTTTCGTTCGCGGTGTCAGAAGCCGAAGCCGCCGACGCGATGGACCGTTTTGCCGGCTGGTTGCAGAGCCGCGTGTCAAACTAACCTGTCATCCCGGGCTTGACCCGGGACCCAGCTTTCTATCGCAAGCCTGCCCAAGAAAACTGGGTCCAGGGTAAAGCCCGGGATGACATTGAACGCGCTATTTCGTCCGCAACGCCCGGTCGTCGCTCGCCGCCAACCAGACCGCCGCCGCCCACGCCGCGACATTCTGGTCGAGCTGCGCGCGGTCGACTTTGTCGAGCGTGTCGTCGGGCGTGTGGTGGAGATCGAAATAGCGCGTGCCGTCCTGTTCCAGATCGAGAATGCCCGCGCCCAGCGCCCCCAGCGGCGCGACATCCGCACCGCCGCCGGCGGCATTGTCACGCGTCGGCGCAATGCCCAGCGGCGCCAGCACGCGCTGCATTTCGGCGACCAGCGGCAGGCCGGTCTCCGCCACCTTTGTCGACAGGCGATAGACGCGATCGGCGCCGAAATCGCTTTCACCGGCCAGCACGATCTTGTCGGCCTTGTGCGCTTCGGCATAGGCGCGGCCGCCGATGATGCCGACTTCCTCTGCCCCCCAGAACACCACGCGGATGGTGCGGCGCGGCTTCACGCCGGCGGCCTTGACCGCCTTGGCCGCCGCCAGCGTGATCGCCATGCCGGCGCCATCGTCGATGACGCCCTGGCCGATATCCCAGCTGTCGAGATGGCCGCCGATGACGATGATCTCATCACCGCTGCCGGCAATCTCGCCCGAGACATTGGCCGATTGGCCGTTCGGGTCGGTGCGCGGCGTCGACACCAGCCTGACCGACACCGGCCCGCGTGCCGCCAGCCGCGCCAGCAGTTCGGCATCGGGCAGCGACAGCGCCGCCGACGGGATCGGCACAGTTCCCGGTGCCGCCACGGTCGATCCGGTGTGCGGGTTGCGGTGATAATCGGTGCCCAGGCTGCCGATCAGCACCGCCAGCGCGCCCTTCGATGCCGCCAGCGCCGGCCCGGCGCGGCGCACGGCGCCGTTGGTGCCATAGCTGCTGCCGTCCTGGGCGCGCATCATGCGGTGGTCGATAAAGGCGATCTTGCCGGCGAGGCTGCCGGGCGCGGCGTCGACCAGCGCCTGGTAATCGGCGAAATGCACCACCGGCGCGGTAATGCCTTCAGGCGGCGTGGCGCCGCTGTAACCCAGCGCCGCGATGGCGAGTTTTTGCCCGGTGCCGATGATTTCGGCGCTTTCGGTGCCGCGCGTCCACACCGCCAGGGGGAAGGGTTCGACCTTGATGTTGGTCAGCCCCGCCGCTGTCATCGCCTTGACCGCCCAGTCGCGGCCGCGGGCTTCTGCCGGGGTGCCGGCCAGCCGCTGGCCCACCGTCGTCGTCAGGTCTTCCAGCAGCGGATACGCCGCCGATGCCGCCAGCGCGCTGTCGCGAATAGCGGCGGCCTGTTCGGTGCGAGACGGCGCGGCGAGCGTTGGCGCGGTGGTGGCAAGCAACAGGGCGAGCGTGATCGAACGAAGCATCGGCGGTGGCATCCCTTCACCTCGCCGCAGGCTGCGGCGATCATGACCTGTCATAACCCGCCATCGGCGGTGCGCAAGCCGGCGACACGGCGACCACGCGGCGCTAGACTGCGTTGCCTGCCCCGGTCCGGGCGATGAGGAACATCATGGCTCAGCCCTGGAAACTCGCCGGCCTCGCGACAGCATTGCTGCTGGCCGCAGCGGCAGCGGGCCAGCCCGCCGCATCGCCGCCTGCTGCGGTGCCGCCGGCCAGTGCCTGCGCCGCCTTGCCCGAAACCGGCAAGGTTGCCGCCCCCGGTCCCGATGTGGTCGTGCCCGCCCGGCCGACCCCTGACCGCAAACTTGCTTGTCCCGATGATTTCCGGCTCGACCTGGCGGCGCGGCTGCCGCGCTGTGTCCGGCCGGGGATCCGCGTCGTCGATGGCAACCCGCGTGCTGCCTGTCATGCCGCGATGCCCGTCGGGCCGATCGCCGCCATCGCCGATCGCCACCGGCCCACCCGGTCGTGCCCGGTGCCGCGCATCGACAGCATCGTGCACATCGATGGAGCCAATGTCGGCTGGTCGGATGCGGTGGTCAGCGTGTCGCCGCCCGAAGGCGTGACGCTGGTCACCCTGTCGGCCAGCGATGCTGCCGAAGCCGAAAACCCGGTGCTGCAACGCTGTTTCGCCTTTGCCTGCCGGCTGGTCAAACTGACGGTTACCGCCGCTGCGGCACCGCAACTGCGGCTGCGCATCGCCGTGCCGGGGCAGGCGGCGGAAGCGACGATTGTGCTACGCGCCACCTGTCCGCAATGAGCCGGTTTGAACTGCCGCGCCGCGCCTGCTAGAGGCTGCAACGCAGTTTCCACCCCACCCGAATTCGAAAGCCCCCGCCCGTGGCCTATCAATACGCATATGTGATGAAGGGTCTGTCCAAGACCTATCCCGGCGCCCCCAAGCCGGCGTTCAAGGACATCACGCTCAGCTTCCTGCCCGGCGCCAAGATCGCCATCATCGGCCCCAACGGCGCCGGCAAATCGACGCTGATGAAAGTCATCGCCGGCATCGACAAGGATTTCATCGGCGAAGCCTGGGCCGGCGAAGGCATCACCGTTGGCTATCTGCCGCAGGAACCGCAGCTCGACCCGACCAAGGACGTCCGCGGCAACGTCATGGACGGCGTGCGCCCGGTCGCCGAGATGATGGACCGTTTCAACGCGATTTCCGCCGAAATGGCCGACCCGCAAGACGACACCGATTTCGACAAGCTGATGGAGGAAATGGGCACCCTTCAGGAAAAGATCGATACCGTCGATGGCTGGACGCTCGACAACCAGCTCGAAATCGCCATGGACGCGCTGCGCTGCCCGCCGGCCGATGCCAAGGTCGACAATCTGTCGGGCGGTGAAAAGCGCCGCGTTGCGCTGTGCAAGCTGCTGCTTGAAAAGCCCGATATCCTGTTGCTCGATGAACCGACCAACCATCTTGACGCCGAAAGCGTCCAGTGGCTGGAAAATCACCTGAAGGAATACAAGGGGATGGCCATCATGGTCACCCACGATCGCTACTTCCTCGACAATGTCGTCAAATGGGTTCTCGAACTCGACCGCGGCCAGGCGATTCCGTTCGAAGGCAATTATTCGGATTGGCTGGAGGCCAAGGCCAAGCGTATGGACCAGGAAGAGCGCGAGGACAAAAGCCGGCAAAAGGCGATCACCGACGAACTCCAGTGGATCCGCTCATCGGCCAAGGCGCGCCAGACCAAGTCCAAGGCGCGTATCAAGGCGTTCGATGAACTGGTCGAAAAGCAGGCAAACCGCCGGCTGGGCAGCGCGCAGATCCTCATCCAGATTCCGGAGCGGCTGGGCAATACCGTCATCGAGGCCAAGAACCTCACCAAGTCATACGGCGACAAGCTGCTGTTCGAAAACCTCAGCTTCAGCCTGCCGCCGGGCGGCATCGTCGGCATCATCGGCCCCAATGGCGCCGGCAAGACCACGCTGTTCCGCATGATCACCGGGCAGGAAACCCCCGACGAAGGCAGCATCCGCATCGGCGACACGGTGAAACTCGCCTATGTCGACCAGAGCCGCGACGCGCTGGCGGCCAACAAGAATGTCTGGGAAGAAATTTCGCAGGGCAACGAGAAATTCTACTTCGGCAAGAACGAGGTGCTGACCCGCGCCTATGTCGGGGCGTTCAACTTCAAGGGTGCCGACCAGCAGAAAAAGGTCGGCCAGCTGTCGGGCGGGGAACGCAACCGAGTCCATATGGCGAAAATGCTGGTCAAGGGCGGCAACGTCCTGCTGCTCGATGAACCGACCAACGATCTCGATGTCGAAACGCTGCGCGCGCTCGAAGAGGCGCTGGAAAGCTTTGCCGGTTGCGCCGTGGTCATCAGCCATGATCGCTTCTTCCTCGATCGGCTGGCAACGCACATCCTGGCGTTTGAAGGCAATAGCCATGTCGAATGGTTCGAAGGCAATTTCGAAGCCTATGAGGAAGACAAGCGCCGCCGCCTGGGTGACGCCGCGGACCGGCCGCACGCGCTGACGTACAAGAAGCTGACGCGGTAGCGCCGCGCGCGCGCGGGCCGCGCGCCGACAGACGCAACGCCGGACGGCGGGGCGCCGGGCATCAGGCCCGGCGAACCCGTCCGACGTCAGCCGCGGCTTTGCCGCGGCCCGGCCAAGTCAAGAGCCTCCAGCGGGCAGGGGACTCGTCCCCTGCACCCCATATCCATGATTTGGCGCAACTGCTGCGGCGGGTCTGCTTATCCGAACGCCACCGATTTGCCGGGCGTTTTCAGGCGCTTCAGCACGTAAACGCCGCCCATGCTGCCGAAATTGATCCGCATGTTGTCGTCACAATAGACGACATCGGAATGCAGCTTCATCGGCTTCAGTTCCGATTTGAGCGGGTGATCGGCGGGCAGCCCGAACTGTGCGCGTACATCGGCTTCCGAGACGCCGGCCGGCGGGCGCAGCTCGACCGCGTAGAAATTGACCGAATAGCGCTGCGGCGTCGCGGCATCGATGCTGTAGGTCCCCCAGACGATCATTTCCGCCTTGTGCGCACCATCGAGCGTCTGGATGCTGACGACATTGTTGTAATGGGCGTCGGCGACCCGGATTTCCTGGTCGATATCATGCACGAACATGTCGACCGCCGGGAATTTGTTGAAACTTTGCAGGTTCATCGTCGTCTGGTGGCGGGTCGGCTTGCCCGCCGTGTGGCGCGGCCCGAATTGCGAGTAAAGCGAGCGCCACGGCGAGGCGACAAAATCCTGCGCAACCAGGCAATCCGGCGTCGGCGTCAACGGCGTCAACGCGGCAATGGCGGCATGGATGCGATCGAAATCCGCATCGTCATAGCTGCCATCGGGCCGGGCGCAGGCAATCGCCGCCAGCAGTTCGGCCTTGATCGGGGCGATATCGGTCATGCAGTCCTCCGTTTATCGGCCAGTCGTGCGGGCAATCGCGTGCCCGACCGAATCAGCCCCCGATACTGACCACAGGGCGGCTATTCGGCCAGCACAAACAAGGCCTCCACTCCACACTCGAGTGCCCGCGCCAGCTTCAGCGCCAGCACTGTCGATGGCACGAACACGCCATTTTCCACCGTGTTGATCGTCTTGCGGCTGACCCCGACACGCTCCGCCAGTTCGCCCTGTGTCCAGCCCCTCGCCGTGCGCGCCGCCTTCAGATGGCAGGTCAGCGCATCAGTCATCGCGCAGCGACTCGCGCTCCAGCTTGCCGAACCACAAAAGCGCTGTTGCCACCGTCGCAGTCAGCGCCAACCGGATCGATTCCGCCGCGGTCAACGGCACGAACAGGTTGAGCGCATACAGGCCGAAGCCCGAAAAGATCGCCGCCCAGAACCCCGCCGCCATCGCCTCGCGCCGGTTGACCCGCGTCGTTTCATCATTCAGCAAGCCGCGCACCGACCGGCTGCGCCCCAGGCCGCCGCCCACCGCCAGCAGCATCACCAGCACCGCCGCCCAGACGATCCACGCCGCGAGGTGCAGCGTCTGCGGCCGGTTGGGCGCGGTTTCGATGCCGAAGCTGGTTGCCATGCTGCCCATGAACAGCACCGCCATCACGGTCGAGACTCGCGCCCGCCGCCGCGTCAGATGGTCGGCGAGAATGATATCGTCCGAATCCGCCATGATGAAACGTCCTTCCTGTAACCCAAGGGTTACAAAGTAACGCCAAGGTTACACCGATGCAAGCGGCTTTTGCGCGGCGCCCGCGGCGCTGCGCCGGACATGGGCGTGGGACCTCGCGTGGCTGCGGTTGAAGCGGTTGTAGGGTAGAGAGCCTGCCGCGGCTGGGACTTCAGGCCCTAGACCGCGATCGTCTAGGTAGTGACTCGTACGATATGCCCGGAAAACATGGGCTGATTGAGTGCGCTGTTATCAAAATTCCCGATTGGGGGTGGGCATCTGGGCGTCTGATTTGTATCGATGCCGTCAAACTCCCGTCGTGACAGGAACCAAATGTCCACTACAGCCGATGTGCGATCAAGACTCGACCTGATTAGCGACCTTTCGGTCGATCTCACTCCTGCCGGCCGCATCATAGATTTCCTTCGCCCGGATATCACGCGCCTCGACGGCCCTGAGGAGCGGGTGCGACAATTCTATGCTCGGACCTTGGTGGAGGATTACGGCTTCGAGCGTGCGAACATGGCGTTTGAGGCGCCAATCAGTATTGGCTCGGAAACGCGTTTTGCGGATATTGTGGTCTACAATTCGCCCGAAGCTGCGGTCTCAAAAGATCAAGGACAAATCTGGCTCATCGTTGAAGTGAAACAGCCAACTGTTACCGATGGTAGACGGCAGCTCGTATCGTATATTTGTTCAAGCTCTGCATCTGGTGGCGTATGGTTTAATGGCGAAGAAATTGGCTACTTTCGGCGCATAGAGCGACCAAGACTTGAGCTCCAAGACTGGACAAACATTCCGAGACGAGGGGAGACTTGGGATACAGTCGGTCATTATCGAAAATCTGACCTTCGCCCACCGCGTGACCTCAAGCACGTCTTTCAGCGTTGTCATAACGCAATTTATCGGGCCGGCCTTGATTCCGAGGACGTCGCCTTGGATATGGTCAGAATAATCTTGGCCAAGTACCGGGACGAACAAAATGAGGGTGAGCGTTGCCAGTTCCGATGCACCCCTGATGAGTTTGCGACTTCCGAAGGACGAAGAGATGCAGCGATACGCGTACGCAATCTGTTTACCCAAGTCCGGAATGATCACGCAGATGTATTTCCATCAAGCGAAGAAATTACTATCGGAGATCGAAATTTAGCGATTGTAATCAATGAGCTTCAACCGTTTCGCTTCCTCGCCGACGACGAAGTGGAACAAGTCTACGATGTGATTGGTATTGCTTTTGAAGTTTATGTTTCAGCACATTTGAAAGGAGCGCGTGGCCAGTTCTTCACCAACCGTCTCGTCGTAAACATGATGGTTGAAATCCTCGATCCCGGTGAAGGAGATGTCGTTTACGATCCCGCATGCGGATCGGGCGGGTTCCTGATTGCGGTACTGAGATATGTTCGACACAAAATTCTCCAGTCGCAAAGGACGCCAGCTGCCAAACAGCGGGAAATGCGAACGACGAGTCAACGGCTTTTTGGCACTGACATCGCGCCCCGACTCGTCCGCGTGGCCAAAACGAACATGATACTAAACGGTGACGGACACGGAGGTATCGTTCAGGCGAACGCCCTGCGTGACTTGAGAGAGATTGAGGAGTCTTTCCCACTCAAGCCAAATGCACAACCTTACCTGCGCCCCACAAGGATTCTCAGCAATCCGCCGTTTGGCGCAAGTCACGATCTTCGTGAAAGGAATCGTGATATCCTTCGTGGCTTTGATCTCGGCCATGTTTGGCAGACTGGCTCTGATGGTTACCTGGAAAGAACTGACGAGCTAAATACGGGAGAAGGCGTTCCTCCCGAGATCTTATTTCTGGAACGCTGCATCTCCATGCTTGCGCCAGGCGGCCGGCTTGCAATCGTTATCGCGCGGGGCGTTCTCGATAACAGGGATGCCCTTGCTGCGCGTCAGTACATGCTTCGCCATACGCGCCTACTGGCAGTTATCAACTGCCATCCAAACACATTTGCTCCTTTCAACGGAACCAAGGCGGCTATTCTTTTTGTCGAAAAAAAAGAAGTTCCCTCGCTTTCAAGTAGCGACGACTACCCCGTCTTCATGGCCGTAAGCCAGAGGGTTGGTCAGGACACGATGGGAAGAGAAATTTTTCGTACTAATGACAATGGAGATTTGGTGCTCGAAAACGGTCAGGCTGTGCTTGACCACGACCTCAATGATATTTCAAAAGCATGGATAGATCATCGGCAGCGTCGAGAGATCTCATACGATGGCGCTTGGGCGACACCGCTTTCGACCATTCTCGCTTCACCCGATATGCGCCTTAATCCTGTGCGCTACGCACCTGCTGCTGAAAGAGCGCTCGCCGGCGTGCTCGAACTTGCGGATTCAGACGAGTGGATGATTGAGCGCTTGGGCGATTTCGCGCAAGTATTCAACGGACCTAGATTCAAGCGCCCATTCGCTGATGAAGGGGTCAGTTCTGGCGAAGGCATAGTCAGGATGTATACCCCGAAAGCATTCTTTGAGGAACGCGGCGAAAGCGCAAAATTATTGGACTTTAACCGAGCAACCGCAACACAGTTACGGCAGCTTGATGTTCTAACGCTTCGACCGGGCTATATACTAGTTGTAGATAGTGAGACCGCAGGTAAGCTCCTTGGTCGTGTTGGCATGACTACCACTCAGCACGATGGAACTATTGGCAATAATAATATGATTCGCATTGTCATAGAAGACCCGGCTCGTCGCGCGTATGTTTATCAATTTCTGCGGTCTACGATTGGTCAGGTGCTACTTTCCCGAAACGTATATGGCACGAATCAAGATCATATTGAACCTGATGATGTAAAAGACATTCCTATTCCTCTGCCTCGGGATGCCGCACGACTCGCAAATGTCCAACAGCGGGTGAGTCGAGTTATCGAGCTACGCCAGGAAGCCGCTCGACTGGATGAAGAGGCGAGTGCTGAGCTTGATAGAATATTTGATCGGCTTATCGAAGAAGAGGGTGGTGTCTAATCTGGCGGTGGGACTTGAAGCGATAGCGCGTACAATTCCCTCCGCTACGAATCAAAGTACGTCCAGATCCGATACGCCAAACAGCATCTACCGGAGGCTCTGCCTTGCGCCTTCAGGCTCCCTCCAGCGCCTTCATTTTCGCTATCTTCTCGCGCCACACCAGCGGCCCGGTGGCGTGCACGCTCTCGCCGGTCGCATCGACCGCCACTGTCACCGGCATGTCCTGGACGGTGAATTCGTAGATCGCCTCCATCCCGATATCCTCGAACGCCAGCACCTTCGACGCCTTGATGGCTTTCGACACCAGATAGGCGGCGCCGCCGACCGCCATCAAATAGGCCGCCTTGTGCTTCTGGATTGCAGCGATCGCCGTCGGGCCGCGCTCGGCCTTGCCGACCATGGCGATCAGTCCGGTTTCCGCCAGCATCGTTTCGGTGAACTTGTCCATGCGGGTGGCGGTGGTCGGGCCGGCGGGGCCGACGACTTCGCCCGCGACCGGATCGACCGGGCCGACATAATAGATGACGCGGTTGGTGAAATCGACCGGCAGCTTTTCGCCGCGGGCCAGCATGTCCACCATCCGCTTGTGCGCGGCGTCGCGGCCGGTCAGCATCTTGCCATTCAGCAGCAGCCGGTCGCCGGGCTTCCACGACGCGACGATCGCCGGCGTCAGCGTGTCGAGATCGACCGGAATCGCGTCCTTCGACGGCTTCCATTCGACCTTGGGCCATTCAGCGAGGTTGGGCGCCTCCAGATAGGCCGGGCCGGAGCCATCGAGCGTGAAATGCGCATGCCGCGTCGCGGCGCAATTGGGGATCATCGCGATCGGTTTCGACGCGGCGTGCGTCGGCGTATCGAGGATCTTCACATCGAGGATCGTCGATAGCCCGCCCAGCCCCTGCGCACCAATGCCCAGGTCGTTGACGGCGTCATAAAGCTCGATCCGCAGCTCCTCGATCTTCGAGTTCGGGCCGCGTTGCTTCAGCTCTGCCATGTCGATCGGCAGCATCAACGATTCCTTGGCGAGCAGCATGGCCTTTTCCGCCGAGCCACCGATGCCGATGCCGAGCATCCCCGGCGGGCACCAGCCGGCGCCCATCAACGGCACGGTGTTGACCACCCAGTCGCGGATCGAGTCGCTCGGGTTGAGCATGGCGAACTTGGTCTTGTTCTCGCTGCCGCCGCCCTTGGCCGCGACGGTGATCTCGACATGGTCTCCGGCGACCAGCTCGACATGGGTGACCGCCGGCGTGTTGTCCTTGGTGTTCGTTCGCGCAAACGCCGGATCGGCAACGATCGAGGCACGCAGGCGATTTTCCGGGTGCAGATAGGCGCGGCGCACGCCTTCGTTGATCATTTCTTCAAGTGTCATAGTGGCTTGCCAGCGAACGTTCATACCGACTTTCACGAACGCCACGACGATACCGGTGTCCTGGCAGATCGGCCGATGCCCTTCGGCGCACATGCGGCTATTGGTGAGGATCTGCGCGATGGCGTCCTTGGCGGCGGGGCCTTGCTCCGCGTCATAGGCACGGCCAAGCGCGCGAATGTAATCCATCGGGTGGAAATAGCTGATGTACTGCAACGCATCGGCAACCGATTCGATGACATCTTCCTGTTTGATCAGCGTCATGGCGTTGCTCCCCCCGGGTTTCGGTTTTGTGCGTTCAGGAATACGCCGCCTGCGACCTTGGGTCCACATCGTGTTTCAATAGAGCGTGCCAAGTGCCTGTCCTTGTTTGTCCAGCGCAAAATTCCCACATGAGACAAGAAATCCGCTTGTCTTAACCGCAGGTTTAGGCACAATCTGTAGCTTGGAACCAACGCCACCACACAAGTTGTGGTGGTTGCGGATGCGGGAGGCCAGTTGCCGGTGCATCGCCGGCTGTGGATATCGGGGATAAGCCTGCCGGGCTGGATTCGGTGCGTGACCCTGATTTGTTCTCCTTCTATGCTGGCTCCGGGGCGGATAGATTTCAGGAGTGAACAGGTGAGCGAGTTTCGAAACACGGCAGGCGAGGGCGGTGCCGCCATGGACGGAGACATGCTGATGCTCGATACAGTGACGGCAACCGCGCCCAAGGCGCCGGAAAAGGCTGCAAAGCGCGCCAGCAACGAGATCATGGCGTGGAAATTCCCGATCACCGTCGATCGGTCGCGCGACGCGCTGCTCACCGATTTCGGGCGTGACACGCTCGATGACCGCTATCTGCTGCCCGGCGAATCCTATCAGGACCTGTTCGCCCGCGTCGCCGCCGCCTATGCCGATGATGCGCCGCACGCCCAGCGCCTGTACGACCATATCTCGCAGCTGTGGTTCATGCCCGCCACCCCCGTCCTGTCGAACGGCGGCACCGGGCGCGGCCTGCCGATCTCCTGCTACCTCAATTCGGTCAGCGACAGCCTCGATGGCATCGTCAACACCTGGAACGAGAATGTCTGGCTCGCCTCGCGCGGCGGCGGCATCGGCACCTATTGGGGCCGCGTCCGCGGCATCGGCGAACCTGTCGGCCTCAACGGCAAGACCAGCGGCATCATCCCGTTCGTCCGCGTCATGGACTCGCTGACCCTCGCCATCTCGCAGGGTTCGCTGCGCCGCGGGTCGGCCGCCGTCTATCTCGACGTCTCGCACCCCGAGATCGAGGAGTTCCTTGAAATCCGCAAGCCGTCGGGAGATTTCAACCGCAAGGCCTTGAACCTTCACCACGGCGTCCTGATCACCGATGCCTTCATGCACGCCGTGCGCGATGGCACCAGCTTTGACCTGGTCAGCCCGAAAACCGGCGAAAAGCGCGCCGAAGTCGATGCCCGCAACCTGTTCACCAAGCTTGTCGAAACCCGGCTGGCGACCGGCGAGCCCTACATCATCTTCGTCGATGAAGTGAACCGCACCATGCCCAAGCACCAGCGCGACCTGGGGCTGAAGGTATCGACGTCGAACCTGTGTTCCGAAATCACCCTGCCCACCGGGCCGGACCATCTCGGCAATGATCGCACCGCGGTCTGCTGCCTGTCGTCATTGAACCTCGAAACCTGGGACCAGTGGAACACCGATCCCAACTTCATCGAAGACTGCATGCGCTTCCTCGATAACGTCCTTCAGGACTACATCGACCGCGCCGAACCCGAAATGGCGCGCGCCAAATATGCCGCCGAACGCGAGCGTTCCGTGGGCCTCGGCGTCATGGGCCTGCACAGCTTCTTCCAGGCGCGCGGCATCGCCTTCGAAGGCGCCATGGCCAAGTCGTGGAACCTGAAGATGTTCAAGCACATCCGGTCCCAGGTCGACCAGGCGTCGATGGCGCTGGCTGCCGAACGCGGCCCGTGCCCCGATGCCGCCGACATGGGCGTCATGGAGCGGTTCAGCTGCAAGATGGCGATCGCCCCGACCGCCAGCATCTCCATCATCGCCGGCGGCACCTCGGCGTGCGTCGAACCGATCCCCGCCAACATCTACACCCACAAGACGCTGTCGGGCAGCTTTTCGATCCGCAACCCCTATCTCGAAAAACTGCTCATCGCGAAATCGAAGAACAGCGACGCCGTCTGGAATTCCATCCTCGAACAGGGCGGCTCGGTCGGCCATCTCGATTTCCTCACGCCGGATGAGAAAGCCGTCTTCCGCACCGCCTTCGAAATCGATCAGCGCTGGCTGCTCGAGCTCGCTGGCGACCGCACGCCGTTCATCGACCAGGCGCAATCGCTCAACCTGTTCATCCCTGCGGACGTGGAAAAATGGGACCTGCTCATGCTCCACTACCGCGCCTGGGAACTCGGCATCAAATCGCTCTATTACCTGCGTTCCATGAGCATCCAGCGCGCCGGTTTCGCCGGCGGTGTCGAGGCGGACAACACCGCCGAAGCGCCGATCATGCGGATGGAAATGAAGGATTATGACGAATGCCTTGCCTGTCAGTAGGGCATGACCGGAGGTTCGCCTCCGGCACCGGACCGGCACCCGCCGGCCCGGCCGGTGAGGGGGCCGCGGCGTGGACTTCCACGACTTCGCGCCACGGCCCCCTCCCAACCGCGACGGGCATGAAAGCCTCCGGCGGCTGGGGCCATTGGCCCCAGACCCCACACGTTCAATCTGGTGTACAATTTTCGCGTTCCGGTCCTCGTCAAATGGGGTCTGGGGCCTAAGGCCCCGGCCGCCGGAGGCTCCTTCTTCAAAGGAATACACACATGTCGCTCCTCAAAGCCTCCAAGTCGTACAAGCCCTTCGAATATCCCTGGGCCTATGATTTCTGGAAACGCCAGCAGCAGATCCACTGGATGCCCGAGGAAGTGCCTCTGGGTGAGGATTGCCGCGACTGGGCGCAGAAACTGACCGAGCAGGAGCGCAACCTGCTGACGCAGATCTTCCGCTTCTTCACCCAGGCCGATGTCGAGGTGCAGGATTGCTATCACGAAAAATACGGCCGGGTGTTCAAGCCGACCGAAATCAAGATGATGCTGGCGGCGTTCAGCAACATGGAGACGGTGCACATCGCCGCCTACAGCCATCTGCTCGACACGATCGGCATGCCCGAAAGCGAATACAGCGCCTTCCTCAACTACAAGGAAATGCGCGACAAGCATGAGTATATGGCCGATTTCGGCGTGGAGAATGATGCGGACATCGCCCGCACGCTCGCTATGTTCGGCGGCTTCACCGAAGGGCTGCAGCTGTTCGCCAGCTTCGCCATGCTGATGAACTTCCCGCGCTTCAACAAGATGAAGGGCATGGGCCAGATCGTCACCTGGTCGGTCCGCGATGAATCGCTGCACTGCGAAGGCATCATCAAGCTGTTCCACGCCTTTTGCG
>JBMOGO010000080.1:0-14835 GCA_049318305.1 Polymorphobacter sp. | reverse complement strand
TACCCTCCCCACCCTATGTTCGCTGCGCTCACGTGGGGGGAGGGGGCAGAAGGACGCGTTCAGCTCTTCGCCGCCGCCATGATCGCCGCGCGCAACTCCGGGATGCCCACCCCGGTTTCCGCCGATGTCGCCAGCACTTCCGGAAACGCCGCCACATGCGTCCGCGCGATGGCTTCCACTCCGGCCAGCGTTTTCGCCAGTTCGGTCGGCTTGATCTTGTCGCCCTTGGTCAGCACGATCTGATAGCTGACCGCCGCCTTGTCGAGCATCGTCAGAATCTCCAGGTCGACTGCCTTCAACCCGTGGCGCGCATCGATCAGCACCAGCACGCGCTTCAACACCGCGCGGCCGCGCAGATAGTCGAAGATCAGGCGTTTCCAGCGCGCCACCAGGTCCTTGGGCGCTTCGGCATAGCCATAGCCCGGCATGTCGACGAGGCGCATCACCCGCGGCTCGCCGACATCGAAGAAGTTCAATTCCTGCGTGCGCCCCGGCGTGTTCGACGCGCGGGCCAGGCCATGGCGACCGGTCAGTGCGTTGAGCAGCGTCGACTTGCCGACATTGGAGCGCCCGGCAAAGGCGATTTCCGCCACATCGGGTGGTGGCAGAAACTCCAGCGCCGGTGCCGACAGCTTGAACTCGATCGGCCCGGTGAACAGCCGGCGCGCATCCTCGATCAGCCAGGTGCGGGCCTTTTCGGCCTTGGCGACCTCGACCGGATCGAACATTTCCACAGGCGTATCATCGCTCATTTGGGTGCCCGTACCGGCTTGACGGTCACCGTCTCGGCGGCCGGCGGGGTGGCGGGCATCGGATATTTCTTCAACATCCACCATTGCTGGCCGATCGAGATCAGGTTGTTAATGATCCAGTACAGCTGCAAGCCGGCGGCAAACGGCGCCATGATGAACATGAACATCCACGGCATGATGGCGAACACCTGCTTTTGCACCGGGTCCATCGGCGTCGGGTTCATCCGCTGTTGCAGCCACATCGTCACGCCGAGCAGGATCGGGAAGATACCGAGCGCGATCAGTGCCGGCGGCTGCCAGGGGATCAGCCCGAACAGGTTGAGCGGGGTCAGCGGGTCGGGGGCGGACAGATCCTTGATCCAGAGCGCAAACGGCTGGTGGCGCATCTCGATGGAGACCAGCAGCGTCTTGTAGAGCGCATAGAAGATCGGGATCTGCAACACCAGCGGCAGGCAGCCGGCGATGGGGTTGACCTTTTCGGTCTTGTACAGCGCCATGATCTCCTGCTGCGCCTTGACCTTGTCGTCCCTGTGCTTTTCCTGGATCGCCTTCATCCGCGGCGCGACGATGCGCATTTTCGCCATGGATTCATATTGCTTGTTGGCGATCGGGAACAGCGCGGCGCGCACCACCAGCGTCAGCCCTATGATGGCGACGCCGAAATTGCCGGTCAGCTTGAACAGCCAGTCGAGCAGCCAGAAAATCGGCTGGGCGATGACGATGAACCAGCCCCAGCTCACCGCCAGGTCGAAGTGCGGGATGCCCAGCGTCTTCATGTAGCGATCGAGCAGGCCGACATCCTTGGCGCCGGCGAAAAACCGCGCGCTGGTTTCGGCGGTCGCACCGGGCGCGATGGCAATGCCCGGCGCCAGATAATCGGTCTGGAACTGGTTGCCGGGGGCGGCGGCAAAACGCGCCTGCACCTTGGCCTTTTGATCGGGCACCAAGGCTGCCAGCCAGTATTTTTCAGTAATCCCCAGCCAGCCGCCGGTGGTGGTGTAGGTCTTGGGGCCTTCGTCCTTCAGTGTTTCGTAATTGACGTCGCTGTCGCGCAGCGTGCCGTCCATCACGCCCAAGGGCCCGACGTGCAGATTATAGGCGTTGGTTTCCTTGCCCTCGCCCAGCCGCGACACCAGCCCCCAGGGTTGCACGGCGATCGGCGCCGCGCCCAGGTTACGCACCCGCTGGCGGATAGTGAACAGGAAATCCTTGTCAACGCTGATCACCTGTTCGAACACCGCGCCGGTCGGCGATGTCCACGACAGGGTGACCGGCGCTGCGGTGGTCAAGGTCGGCGCGCTGGCCGTCCACAGCGCATCGGCGGGCGGTGCGCCGCCGCCGGTCCAGCCGAACTGGCCGAAATAGGCATCGGCGGTGCCCGACGGGCTGAGCAGGCGGATCGGCGGCGAATCCTTGGCGAGCGCGACGCGATAGGTCGGCAGCACCAGGTCGTCGAAGCGCGCGCCCTTCAGATTGATCGAGCCCGACAGCCGCGGCGTGGTGATGATGACGCGCGGAGTCGCTGCCAGCACGCGGCCACGGTCGGCGACGATCGGCGCCGGCGCGACGCCGGGCACGCTGCCGCCGGTCACCACCGCGATGGCGCTGTCGACGATGCTGGGCGCCGGGGCCGCTGCGGGGTTTGCCGCCGTCGTCACCGCCGGCTTGGCCGGCTTTGGTGCCGGAAAATACTTCTCGCTGATGAAGGTCCAGCCGATCAGCACCATCGCCGACAAAAGGACGGCAACGATCATGTTGCGGGTGTCTTGGGTCACAAAAGACTCTTCTTCAAACGGGGGCGCGGGGCAGGGGCTGCGGCGCCCTATAGCGTGTCAGGGCACCGGGTCATAGCCCGATGACCCCCAGGGGTGACAGCGACCGATTCGCCGCGCCGCCAGCCAGCCACCCTTGATGGGACCGTGGCGGCTGATTGCCTCGATCGCATAATGCGAACAAGAGGGCGAAAACCGGCACGACGGCGGCAAAATCACTGAAAACGTCACCTGCCAAAGCCGGATCGGCACGATCAGGAGGCGAGAAACCAGCTTCACCGCAGCGCCTTGACCAGCGCTTTTTCCAGCTCGGCGCGCATCCCGGCGAAATCGCGCTCGACCCCAGCCTCGCGGCCGATCAGCACATGGTCGGCACCGGCCAGGCCTTGGGCGGGAAACAGCGCCTGTGCCAGCGCGCGCAACCGCCGCTTCATGCGGTTGCGCACCACGGCGTTGCCGATCTTCTTGGTAACCGTATAGCCCGCGCGGATTTTGGCATCGCCATCACCCCGCGGGCGGACCAACAGGATAAAGCCCGGCATGACAACACGCCGGGCCTTGTTGGCGGCCAGAAAATCGCGCCGCAGCCGGATGGTTTCCGGCAGCATCGCGGGCTTTAGGCGGACAGCTTCTTGCGGCCCTGCGCGCGGCGGTTGCGAATGACGTTGCGGCCACCCGGGGTCGCCATGCGAGCGCGGAAGCCGTGGCGACGAGCGCGGACGAGCTTCGAAGGCTGATAGGTACGCTTCATTTCGAAATTCCTGTGGGGTCGACCGGGACGCGCCCCGACCGAAAATTCAAGTCGCGGCGCATAAGGGCAGACGCCGACAGAGTCAATGCGCTTGGCTGTAAACCTAGCTCCGCGCCGACCCGCTGAATACCACCTTGGTGCCGGCCTTCACCGCCGCCGCCAGTTCGCGCGCGTCCCAATTGGTCAGGCGCACGCAGCCATGGCTGGCCACCTTGCCGATCAGCCGCGGGTCGGGGCTACCATGAATGCCATAGGTATCGCGCGTCAAGTCGCTCCATGTCGATCCGACCGGGTTGTTAGGGCCGGGCTGGATGGTCAGCTTTTCCGACTTGCCGCTCTTGGCCTTGAAGGTCAGGCGGCTCGGGTCGAATGTATAGCTCGGCGCCGGCGCGACGGTGCGCACCGCCCAGGTGCCGGCCGGCGCCGGGCGCTCGCTGCTGCCGACGGTCGCCGGATAGACCGCGAGCACCTTGCCGGCGGCATCCAGCGCGGTCAGTTCGTTGCGGGTCTTGTCGACGCGGATCTCGGCCACGGCCGCAAGCTCGCTGCGCCCGGTGTCCGTCACGCGCAGGACGGTGCCCGCCACCCCGAAAACGGCGCCGGGGTTCATCGCCAGCAACAACGCCTCGTCCATATGGGCGCGTTCGGCCAGCGCCTCGCGAACCGAAGTCCACGTCATGTTCGGGCGCGCCGCCATCTGGGCATAATCACCGGGGCTGACCGGGGCGGCGAACGGCCCGGCGATGTCGGCAACGACGATGGTATAGTCGCGGACCACCGGTGCCGGGTCGCCGGCGACCAGCTTATTCCATGTCGCCGCATCCAGCTTGCCATTGACCGGCAAGCCCTCGGCCGCCTGAAACGCCCGCAGCGCCAGTCGCATGTTCGACCCCGGCGCGCCATCGATGACGCCGGGTGAAAAATGCCGCCGGTCGAGGATGACCTGTGCACGGATCAGCTGCCGCTTGATGGCGCCGCGGTCGCCGGCCGGCGCCATGCCCTGGTTGTTGATCAGGTCGGTCAACGAGACCTGCGCCACCGGCGGCGTTGGGGCCTGGGCCAATGCCGGCAGCGAAACCGTGAAGAACGACAGTGCAACGAGCAGGCGCGACATGATTTTTGACCCCGGAGTTTGCAACATTGGGTAAGCAACAGACGTTGAAGCGCCGGGCGCGCGGCAAAGTTCCATCGCGGCAGAAAGGATACGAATGAGGCGGTTCGCGCTGATGTTGGCGATGTCCCTACCGGGCGCGGCGCAGGCGGCCGACTGCACGCTTGGCCCGGTCGATGCTGCCACCACCAACGCCGCGTCGCTGGAAACGCTCGAATGGGCGCCGTTTCGCCGGCCGGAACTGGGCTGGGCAATCTATGCCGTGAAGATCGCTGCGGAAATCGGCACCCGCTGCCCTGCCGATACGCCGGGCTTCGCTGCGGCGCTGGCGCAGTGGCAGGCGGCACAGCGGCTGCCGGCGACGGGAGTCGTCGATATCCCGGGCTTTGCGGTGATGAACGCCAGATGGACGCTGGCGCGGCCCTTCGTGCTGGCCACTCGCGGCGGTGCCTGCCCGCTGCCGCCCGCCGCCGATACGCTTGCCATCGCCGCGCCGGACGAAAGCTTTGGCGGCAAGACCATCGCGCTGCGCAGCGACGCGCTCGCCGCCTATCGCAGCCTGCGGGCAGCGGCCGGGCGCGAACTGGCCATTACCGACCCCGGCTGGTTCCGCATCTTTTCCGGCTTTCGCGCGCCGGACGCCGATGACCTGCGCTGCCAGACCGACGGCAATTGCAATGGTATCGTCCGCGCCACCTGCTCGGCGCACCGCACCGGCCTCGCCATTGACCTGCATGTCGGCCATGCGCCGGGGCTTGGCCCCGATTCGTCCGACGACGTCAACCGCCGCGCCATGGTACGCACGCTGGCCTATCGCTGGCTGGTCACCAATGCGGCGCGCTTCGGCTTTCAGAATTATGTTTTCGAACCATGGCACTGGGAATGGAGTCCGGCCTCGACAAGCCCGCCCCCTGCCGCCAAGACACCGGCATGACCGTTTCGCCGCTCGCCCGCCCGTTCCCCGACCTTGCGCCGATTGCCGGCGTCCGCATCGGCACCGCCACGGCGGGCTACAAGGCCTGGACGCGCGCCGATGTTCTGTTGGTCGAACTCGCCCCCGGCACGGCGGTCGCCGGCGTCACCACCAGTTCGCGTTGCCCCTCACCCGAAGTTGAACTCTGCCGCCAGCGCCTGCCCGGCGGCACGGCGCGGGCGCTGGTCGTCAACGCCGGCAACAGCAACGCCTTCACCGGCGCAGCGGGCCGCGCCGCGGCGCAGGCGCAATCCGCCGCGGTCGCGGCGCTCATCGGTTGCGATGCGGCGCAGGTGTTCGCCGCCTCCACCGGCGTCATTGGCGTGCCGTTGCCGCAGGACGAGGCGGTGGCGGGAGCGACGGCCGCCCATGCGGCGCTCGGCAACGGCGACTTTCACGCAGCGACACTCGCCATCGGCACTACCGATACCTTCGCCAAGGCGGCCACCGTATCGGCACTGATCGGCGATGTGCGCGTCACGCTGACCGGCATCATCAAGGGTTCGGGGATGATCGCCCCCGACATGGCGACGATGCTGGGCTTCCTGTTCACCGATGCCGCCGTGTCGCCAGGGTTCCTGCAGACCGCTCTATCTGCCGTCAATGCGCGCAGCTTTTCGTGCATCACCGTCGACGGAGACACTTCGACGTCGGACACGGTGCTGGTCTTTGCCACCGGCGCTGCCGGCAACGCGCCGCTGTCGGGCTGGGATTCGCCGGGCGCCGACGCTTTTGCCGCCGCGCTGCACGACCTGTGCCGCCAGCTCGCGCACCTCGTCGTTCGCGATGGGGAAGGCGCCAGCAAATTCATCGCCATCACCGTCAGCGGTGCCGACGACGACCGCGCTGCGCACATTGTCGCGCTCAGCATCGCCAACTCGCCGCTGGTCAAGACCGCTATCGCCGGCGGCGACGCCAATTGGGGCCGCATCGTCATGGCGGTCGGCAAGGCCGGACAACGCGCCGAACGCGACCTGCTCTCGATCCGTTTCGGCACCACGCTGGTCGCCGCCGCTGGCGCCGTCGTGCCGGGTTATGACGAGGCGCCCGTTGCAGCACACCTGGCCGGCCAGGATGTCGATATCGCCGTCGACCTCGGGCTCGGGAGCGGCCGCGCTACCGTTTGGACCTGCGACCTGACGCATGGCTACATCAGCATCAACGCCGATTACCGGAGCTAGCGCGATGACCCCCATCCTCCACCACTACCAGGCCTCGCCGTTTGCCGAGCTGGTGCGCCTGGCGCTCGGCCTCAAGGGCATGGCGTGGCATTCGGTCATCATCCCCAACATCATGCCGAAACCCGATCTGACTGAGCTCACCGGCGGTTACGGCCGCACCCCGGTGCTGCAAATCGGCGCCGATATCTATTGCGACACCGCCGCCATCCTGCTGGCGCTGGAGCATCTGCAACCCGAACCCAGCCTCTATCCGGCGCCGCTCGGCACGCTGCACAAGGTGATGGCGAGCTGGGCCGGCGGGCCGCAGTTCCTCGCCCATGTCGGCGCCGCCATGGGCACGCTGCCCGATGGCGCGCTGCCGGATGCCTTTTACACCGATCGCAAAGCGCGTTTCGGCTTCGACATGGCGGGGCTGGCGCGTGCCGAACCGCATCTGAAGTCGCAGGCGCTGACCGCGGCGCACTGGCTCGATGCGACGCTCGCCGATGGCCGCGCCTTTGTCGGCGGTGATGCGCCGGGCCACGCCGATCTGGCCTTCTACAGCAACATCTGGATGGTGCGTTCGGTGCCGACCGCAGCGGCGACAGTGGCAGAGATCATGGCGCTGCCGGCGCTGGCGGCCTGGTTCGCGCGCGTCACCGCCATCGGCCATGGCGCGCCGACCGTCATCAGCGGCACCGACGCCATCGCCGTTGCGGCAGCGGCGGAACCGGCAGCGGTGGCCGGGCAGGTCGTCGGTGATTTCAAGGCCGGCCAGGCAGTGCAGGTGCGCACCGATGGCTCGCACGATCAGCCGGTGGCGGGCACGCTGGCGCAGCTCGATCCGACCGGGATCACGGTGTTGCGGACGGGTAATCGCTGCGGGAATGTCGCAGTGCACTTCCCGCGGCTGGGGCAGATGGTGCTGCCGGCGTAAAATCCTCCCTCTTTCCGGGGAGGAAGCGCTTAGCCGAGTTCGCCTTCCAGCCAGCTTTTCAGCTGCGATTTCGGCGCGGCACCGACCTTGGTCGCCACCGGCGCGCCATTCTTGAACAGGATCATCGTCGGGATGCCGCGCACGCCGTACCGCGTCGGCGCGTCGGGGTTGTCGTCGATGTTCAGCTTGACGATCTCGACGCCGTCGAGCTCGTTGTTGATCTCCTCCAGTGCCGGGCCGATCTGGCGGCAGGGGCCGCACCATTCGGCCCAGAAATCGACCAGCACCGGCTTGTCGGCGTTGATTACATCTGTGTGGAACGAGGCATCGGTAATCTGTCTGGCGGCCATGATCGGCTCCTTGGAAGCTATGCCGGAGAGATAGGCGTGTCGTCCCCCGGGTTCAACACAACTTCGCCTTTCGGGCGGTGAAGCGCAATCATCGCATCGGGAATTTCGATCAGCGCCGGGCCTTCGGTATACAGCAGCGCGGCGCGCACCGGCTTGCCGGGGAACACCAGCGCCAGCGCCGCGACATAGGCGGCCATCTGCTTGAGGTGATAGGGCTCCACTGCCTCCGCATCGGCCGGCACCCGCCGCCCGGTCTTGAAATCGACGACCAGTACCGTGTCGCCGACCACCAGCCGGTCGACCTTGCCGGCAATGACCGTACCGCCGACCACCGCGGCGATCGGCGCCTCCGCCAGCGCATCGGTAGCAAATACCGGCGCAAAGCGCGGGTCCGCGATGATGGCGAGCACCGTCGCCGTCAGCGCTTCGGCGTCCAATTCCGGCGCGCTCATCCGGCACCAGGCTTCGCCCGCGGCGCGGCGGCGGTCAGCGGCAATCTCGGGCAGGCGCTCGAACAATGCGTGCAGCGCCGCGCCGCGCCGTGCCGCTGCCTTTGCCGCCGCGCCGGACGGCGGCGCGCTCACGTCATCGGCGGCGATGGCCGATGGCGACAGCGGCCGCGGTGGCCGCGCCTCCTGCGGTGCCGGCGCCACCGCCCAATCGGGCAGGCTGCGCGCAGCGTCGGGGGTGATGACGGTGTCCACCACGACCGCCGGCGCGGGGATGCCGGTGGCGTGGACCAGCGACGGCTCCTCCCACACCGGCAGGTCGGTGGTTTCGGCCTCCAGCGCCAGCATCCCCGCTTCGATATGGCGATACCAGCTGCCCTCCGGCGCTTCTGCCGCCTTGCCCGACAGCGCGCCGCCGACGAACAACAGGTCCTCGGCGCGGGTCAGCGCGACATAAAGCAGCCGGCAATGCTCGCGTTCGGCGTCATGGTCCTGATCCTCGACCGCCTGCGCCAGCCGCCCGGTCAGCCGCTTGCGATCGGCGAGGAACACCGGCAGCCGCAGCCCGCCGTCAAAACTCATCAGCACCGGCGCCTCGCGCTCCGCCCGCCGCGCCTTGGCGGTATCGGCGAGGATGACGATGGGCGCCTGCAAGCCCTTGGCGCCATGCACCGTCATCAGCCGCACCGCATCGAGCGGCGCATCGGGGTCGCGCTTGATGTCGATGTCATCGCCCTCCACCCAGGCGAGAAAGCCCTGCAGCGACGGTGCATTGGCGCTTTCGAACGCCAGCGCCTGGTCGAGCACTGCGTCGATGGCGTCGCGCGCTTCCTCCCCCAGCCGCGCCAGCAGCTTTTGCCGGCCCTGCAGATGCCCCGACAGGATGCGCTCGAAAAATTCATACGGCGCGGTAAAATCCGCCAGCCCGAGCACATCGCCCAGCCAGGCCGCCGCCGCGACCACCGCCGGGTCGCCGCTGTCGCGCACCCGGTCCCACAGCGCGCCGCTGCGACCATCGGCGAGCGCGAACAACTGGTCATGGTCCAGCGCGAGGAACGGCGACACCAGCAGCGCCGCCAGCGTCAGGTCATCGCCCGGCTGCAACGCGAACCGCGCCAACGCCAAAAGGTCGGCGACCGCCAGCGGATCGGTCAGCTTCAACCGGTCGACACCGGCGACCGGCACGCCATATTCGTGCAGCGCCCCAACCAGCGCGGTGGAAAAGCCGCTGCGGCTGCGCACCAGCACCAATATGTCCTGCGGGCCGACGGGGCGGCCCTTTGATGGCAGCAGCATGGGGTCGGCCGGGTCGAGCCAGCCGGCAATGGTTTCGGCGACATTGTGCGCCATGGTGATTTCGGCCTTGGGGGCCGGGCCGGACTCATCATCCTCCGCGTCATCCGCATCGCCGGCGGGTTGCACCGGCGGCCACAGCGTCACCCGCCCGGCCTGCGGCTTGCGCTCGGGCACATGCGGCAGCACGCCATCCTTGTCGAACGCCTGCGCCCCCAGTTCGGCAATCACCGCATCGACAACATCGAGCACGGCGCCGACGGAGCGGAAATTGGTGGTCAGCTCGATAGTTTCCAGCACGTCGCCGGCGTCGCTGGCCAATTCGGCGAACCCGTCGCGCTTGTCGCGGTACACCGCCGGGTCGGCGCCCTGGAAGCCGAAGATCGATTGCTTGAAATCTCCGACGACGAACAGCGTCCGCCGCGTCTCGCGCGCACCGTCGCCGGCAAAAAACTCGTCGATCAGGGCGCGGACAATCTCCCACTGCCGCAAATTCGTGTCCTGCGCCTCGTCGACCAGCACATGGTCGATGCGCTGGTCCAGCTTGTAACGCACCCAGTCGGCAGCGCCGGGCGCCGTCAGCAGCCGCTGCGCCGCCGCGATCATGTCGTCATAATCGATCACGCCAAGCCGCGCCTTGGCGCGCGTCCAGTCCGCCGCCAGCCGCTTGCCGACGCGCAGGTGGCGCGCGGCGTGCGCAGCGGCCGCATACAGCCGCTGTTCGCAGCGCATGGCAATCAATCCAGCGCCGAATTCCGGGTAGAAGGCCGCCGCGACCGGGTCGTGCGCCGCCACCGCCTTGGTGATGGCCTGGCTGTTGACCGTCTCGGTGGTGGTCAGGAACACCTCGCACAGCGTCTCGAACGCTGCCGCCTTGTCGGTGCTTTCCAGCCAGGCGAGCAGCCTGGTGCGCTTGCCCAGCGCGATCTTGCCGCCCTGTTCCAGCGCGCTCGCCAGCCGCACCAGCCCGGCCATGTCGAAAGCCGCGACCTGCGCCGCCAGCACTGCCGCGCCATCGCCATCGGTGGGCAGGCCGAAACCGCGCCGCAGCATCGGTTCGATGCCCGCCATCGCCAACCCGGCCAGCGCCTCGCCGTGCCCCATCAACCGCGCCGCCACCGCTGCCAGCTGCTGTTCACCGCCCGAAATGCTGATTTCGGCCAGATCATCGAGGAACGCAGAATCCCCGTCACGCGCCGCTGCCTCGATGGCTTCGGTCAGCAACCGCCGCCGCAGCGCCATGCCGCCGCGATCGTCCAGCGTCGCAAACCCCGGCGCCACCCCCGATTCGACCGGAAAACTGGCGATCAGCCCTTGCGCAAAGGCGTGGATGGTCTGCACGGCCAGCCCCGCCGGGGCATCGAGCACCTGCGCAAACAGCCGCCGCGCCCGCGCCTGGGTGGCGCTATCGGTGTCCGCCTCCAGCGCGCGCAGGTCGGACACCAGCTCGTCGGCCGTGCATCGTGCCCAGCGCGCCAGTCGATCGAGCACTCGCGCCTGCATTTCCGCCGCCGCGAGCTTGGTAAAGGTCAGGCACAAGATCGCGTGCGGGGGCGTGCCGAGCAGCAGCAGCCGCAGCACCCGGGCGGACAGCACCTGCGTCTTGCCGGTGCCCGCCGACGCCGCCACCCAGGCGTGCCGGTCGGGCGTCGCGCCCAGCGCCTGCGCCGGCTTCAGCGGCAGCAGTGGTTTTGCCGCGCTCATCGCCGCCGCCTCGGGCGGTCCTGCCACTCGCGCACCCGCGCCAGATGGTCGAAATCATCCCAGCCCAGCCCCGGCACCACCTTGGGACGTAGCGGCGTTTCGCGCAGCAGCAGCGCGGTGGTCAGTTCCTCGACATGATTCAGCACGAAATCGACCAGTTCCGCCGCCGTCATCGCGCTCTTGCCCGCCAATGGATCGACGATCTTGCCCGGCTCCTTTCCGCCCGACAGCTTCCAATAGGCGACCGCGCCCGGCACGCCGGTGGCGACGCGAACGCCCTGGCTGGTCATCAATTCCCCGCCCGCCGCCATCGCCAGCAGCAACCCCAGCTGGCTGGCAAAGCCGCCCTGCACCTGCGCCGCTGTCGGCGTGCGGCCGGTCTTGTAGTCGATCACCGCCAGCCCGGTATCGTCATGCCGGTCGATCCGGTCGGCACGGCCCTTCAGCTCGATGCCGTTGGGCAGGCGCAGCACGCCGCCGGCCTCGGCCGCCACGGCGTGCCACCCGTCCGCTTCGCGGGCCAGCACCGTCTCCCCAGCCCAGCGCAGCGCGCGTCGTGCCCTGGGGGCCCAGAGCGCGCGCAGCAGCGGGAACAGCGCGCCTTCGGCCTGCAACATCGCTTCGGCGAGCTGGTCGAGTCGTGCGAGGCTGCCGCTGCCGCCCTTGATCCATTGTTCCAGCACATCGTGCATGCGGGTGCCGCGCGTCGCCGCAGTCGGGTCCTGGTCGAGCGGGTCGAGTTTCGACAGCCGCAGCATCCGCTTGGCGTAAAAGGCAAAGGGGTCGGCGGTCAGCGTGTCGACTTCGGTGACGCTCAACCGGTGCGGGCGGCGCCCCAGCGGCGGGGTCGGGCGCGGTGGGTCGATGCGGGTGCGCCCGCCGCGGCTGTCAAGCCGGCGCGCCAGCAGCAGCAGCCGGTCATCGGGCGCCAGCCCGGCAAAGGCCTGCAGGCGCAGCCAGAACCGCGACGGCACCAGCGGTGCGCTGGCATCACGCCGGGCGCGGGTGATCAGCACGTCGGCGGCGCCCAGCGCGCCGGTGAAATCCTGCGCTGCCAGTCCGATGGCGCGCGCCAGCCCCGGCAGGCCGAGCCGCGAGCGGATTGCCGGCGCCAACCAGGGGTCGGGCGATGGCCGTCCGGGCCAGATGCCTTCGCTGAGACCGCCGAGGATCATCAGGTCGGCGCGCTGCAACCGCGCTTCCAGCGGACCCAGGATGGCGATGCGCGGGTGGCCGCCATAGGCCGGGCGCACCGCAATGTCGGACAGCAGCGCTGCGACCAGCGCCGGTGCGTCATCCACCGGGAATTTTCCAAAGCTGGCGCCGCCGGTCTCCAGCGCCTCGACCAGCGCCGCCAGCGCGCGGCCATCGGTGCCGGCCCACAACCGGTCGCCGCACAGCGCCGTGCCGACCTGGCGCAGCGCCCCGGCGAGCAGCGGCAGGTCGATGTCCCGCCGTTCCGCCAGCACCGCCAGCGGGTCGAGCAGCGCGGCAGCCCCCTCCCACCAGTGGTTCAGCGCCGGGGCATCGTCGCGGTGCGTGTCCGCGAGCCAACGATCGAGCGCCTCTCCGATGGCATCCAGCCCCGGCGGCGGCCGCACGCCGCGCAGCGCCCGGTCGAGCAGGCGCACCGATTGCAACCAGGCCAGCCGCGTGTCGCCGGACTGCACCAGCGGATGCTTCATCACCGCCAGCAGCGACACCGGGGCAAAGCCCTGCGCCATCGCCTCGACCAGCGCCAGCGCCAGCGCGCCGGGCGGGGTGATGCGCAGCGGTGTGCCGGCCGAATCATCGACCAGCACGCCCCAGCGCCGGCAATGCGCCGCCACTCGCCGCGCCAACGCACGGTCGGGGGTGACCAGCGCCGCGGTCTTGCCCGGCGTCGTCAGCGCCTCGCGCAGCGCCAGCGCGATGACCTGGGCTTCCTCCGCAGGGGTCGCCGCTTCGGCAGTGCGCACGCTCTCGAACCCCTTGGTGGCGCGTTCGCCGTGCCAACCATCCGCCGCATCCGCCGGCGCCATCGCTGCCATGACCTGCGGCGTGCGCGCGGCGGGGCCATCATGCGCGCTGACGGCGGACCATTCGCGCACATCGGCGCGCTCCAGCCCGAGCCGCGCCAGCAGCGCCTTCAGCGCGAATTGCGGGTGTTCCTCGCTCTCGCGGCCGTCAAAGCCTTCCACGCCGCGGCAGCGAATTGCGGCCCAGCGGTCCTCACCAGCTTCCGACAAGTCGCTGTCCAGCCCCGGCAGCACCACCATGCCGGCAGGCAGGCGCAGTACGCCCGCCAACAGCCGCACCAGCGGCGGCGAACTGCCGGTCACCCCGGCCGCCACCACCAGCGTTGGCGGGGGCGACGCGGCCCAGCGCGCCAGCAGCGCATCGATCATTGCGGCCACCCGGGTGCCGCCATCGCTGCCGCCCGCCGCGTCGCGCGCCGGTGGCCAATGGCTGATGACCAGCTCGAGAAAAACCAGCGTGTCCTGCCAATGCTGCGCCAGGTCGGCATCGTCCACGACGCTGCGCAGCCGTTCGGGGTCGATTTCCTCCGCCAGCAGCGCATCGAGCGTTTCGCCCAGCGCATCGCCCAGCCGCAACGCCTCGACCGCGCTGCGGCCGATCTCGCGCCCGCCTGGCATGGCGCGCACCAGCCGCGCCAGTTCCAGCCGGCGTTGCAGCGGTGGGATCGCCGGCAGCAGCGCCGCCTCGCCGCCGGCAAAGCGGTCGAAACTGTCGTCGCCCAGATCCCCCACCGGAGTCAGGCGTGGCAACAGCAACCCGCCGCCGCCGGCCAGTCGCACGAATGCATCGGTCAACGCACGGGCGGCGCGGCGGTTGGGCAGCAGCACCTGGCAGCGTGCCAGCACCAGCGGATCACCGCCAGAGCGGTCGAGCAGCCCCTGCGCCAGCGCGTCGACGAACGCGACGTGCGGCGGGATGGTGAAGATTTCAGACTGTCGCAAGCAGGCCTTCGGTCTCGCCGACGCTCGCCGGCGTGCCGACATGGAACCACAGGCCCTGGTGGACGGCACCGTAAAGCCGCTTTTCGGCCAGCGCCTTGTGCCACTGCCGCCACACCGAAAAGGCTTCGACCGGCTCGCCGTCGAACAGATGCTTGGAAATCAGCTGGATCCCCGAATAGACGAACGGCGCGACACGCACCTCGCCGCGCGGGGTGACGACGCCATCGGGGTCGAGATGAAAGTCGCCGCGGCCTTCATAACCGGTGGCGCGGGCGAGCGGCACCAGCAGCAGCAGCGCGTCCATCGCCTTTGGGTCCCAGCGCTGTGCCATCAGGCGCAGCGTGTCGGCGGACCCGTCGATCCACATGTTATCGGCATTGACGATGAAAAACGGGTCGGCGTCGATCAGCGGCATGGCCTTGACGACACCGCCGCCGGTTTCCAGCAGCTGGGCGCGTTCATCCGAAACACGAATATCGAGCCCACCCGGCCGCGCCGCTACCGCCGCCTCGATCTGGTCGGCGAAATAATGCGCATTGACCACCGCCGTCCCGATACCGGAGGCCTCCACCCGATCGAGCGCGCGGTCGAGCAGGGTGCGCCCGGCGACCTCCACCAGCGGC
>JBMOGO010000079.1:0-15009 GCA_049318305.1 Polymorphobacter sp. | reverse complement strand
CCGCCGGAGGTCCTTTCTATTCAGAATCTTGCTGTCAGATATCCGCATAAACATGCGTTTCCGCCCGCGCCCCAGGGTGCGTTACCGCCCCTGCCCGCGCCGGACCGACCGTCTGGCCGAACCGCCAGATCGCCCCCGATTGGTAATCACTGCGCCGCGGCGCCCACGCCGCCCGCCGCGCCGCCAGCACATCGGCGGCGACGTCGAGATCGATCGTTCCCGCTGCCGCGTCGATGTGGATCACGTCGCCAGCCTCGACCAATGCGATCGGCCCACCCTCCGCCGCTTCCGGCCCGACATGGCCGATGCAGAACCCGCGAGTCGCTCCCGAAAACCGGCCATCGGTGATCAGCGCGACATGCTCGCCCAGCCCCTGGCCGTACAGCGCTGCGGTTGTGGACAGCATCTCGCGCATACCCGGCCCGCCCTTTGGCCCTTCATAGCGGATGACGACGACACTGCCCTTCAGGATCTGCCGGGCCTCGACTGCGGCAAAGCAATCCTCCTCGCAGTCAAACACCTGAGCCGGGCCGCTGAATTGCAGCCGCGCCATGCCCGCCACCTTGACGATAGCGCCATCGGGGGCGAGCGACCCGGTCAGTCCCACTACCCCGCCGGTCGGCGACAGCGGGTTGCTGACCGGGTAGATAACCTTCTGGTCGGGGTTCCAGGTAATCTCGTCGATGTTCTCGGCCAGCGTCTTGCCGGTCACCGTCATGCAGTCACCGTGCAGCAGGCCAGCTTCGAACAGCGTCTTCATCAACATGTAAACGCCGCCGGCATCGTACATATCCTTGGCGACATACTTCCCACCGGGTTTCAAGTCGGCGATGTAAGGCGTTGTCTTGAATATCTCGGCGACATCGAAGAGATCGAAATCGATGCCCGCTTCGTTGGCCATAGCAGGCAGGTGCAGCGCAGCATTGGTCGACCCGCCGGTGGCCGCGACAATCCGCGCGGCGTTTTCGAACGCCTGGCGGGTGCAGATATCGCGCGGCCGGATATTGCGCTCTATCAGCGTCATGATCTGCCGCCCCGCCGCAATGGCGATATCAGCGCGGCTGGCATAGGGCGCCGGCGCCATGTTCGAATGCGGCAGCGACAGCCCGATCGCCTCTCCCACGCACGCCATGGTGTTGGCGGTGAACTGGCCGCCGCAGGCGCCATGGCCGGGGCACGCGACCTTTTCCAGCGCGGTCAACCGCGCTAGCGGGCAGGTGCCGGCCGAATATCCGCCCACCGCTTCGAACACATCGACAACGGTGACGTCCTTGTTTTCAAAGGTCCCGGGCAGGATCGATCCGCCATAGACAAAGATGCTCGGCACGTTGAGCCGCAGCATCGACATCATCATGCCGGGCAGCGACTTGTCGCAACCAGCAAAGCCGATCAGCCCGTCATAACAATGACCTCTGACCGAAAGTTCAACCGAATCGGCAATCACTTCGCGGCTGACCAGTGATGATTTCATGCCCTGATGGCCCATGGCGATGCCGTCCGTCACGGTGATGGTGTTGAACCGCCGCGGCATCCCGCCGGCCGCGTTCACCCCCTGCCGGCAGACATCGGCCTGGGCATCGAGCGTGGTGTTGCACGGCGCCGAATCATTGCCCGCCGAAGCGATGCCGACAAACGGCCGGCCAATCTCTTCCTCGGTCAGCCCCATGGCGTAGTAATAGCTGCGGTGCGGCGCGCGTTCAGGGCCGACGGAGACGTGGCGGCTGGGCAGCTTGGTTTTGTCGAAACGGCTCACACGGCACTCCATTCATCGGTTGGCGCTTCGTTGCGCGTAACTTGCTTGCCGGTCAAGGCGCTGGATTGGCATTTTCTTGCTGTATCGCGTCAGCCACCGAGCACCTGCGCCAATGTCGTCGCGATGACCGGCGCCAGCACATCCACCCAGCCGGCAACCGCAGCCGGCGTAGCCAGCCCGTCCTGCCGCACCTCGATCCCCAGATAAGGGATGCCGGCCATTTCGGCGTGGCGGTCCATCGTGTAGTTCAGTTCCCGCCCCGAATAGGGCTGGTTGTCGCCGACATTCAGCCCTTGGAACCGCAGCGCCCGCATGGCGATCCGCGCCGCCACATCGTCCAGATTGTAGAGGATGCCGATCGGCCAAGGACGCGCTTCATCGGGAAAGGTGGCGCGCGCCGGCGTAAAGCTGTGCACGGAAACGATCAGCGCCGGGCACCCTGCCCTGATCTGCGCCGCAATCGCGGCATGATAGGGCGCGTGAATCGCCGCGATGCGCAATTCCCGCTCCGTCGCCGACAGCAGCAGATTGCCGGGGATGACATGACCGTCGCTTGCCCCCGGAATCACATCGCGCACCGCCGGGTCGCGGTTCAGATCGATGGCAAGCCGGCTGACGGTGGCAATCAAGGCCGGCGCATCGAGCCGCGCCGCCAGCGCCTCGCTTAGCGCTTCTGTGCCGATATCGACGGCGATATGCGTGTCGAGCAAGGCCGGATCGATTCCCAGGTCGATCCCCGGCGGCACAAGGTTCGCCGCGTGATCAGCGATGATCAGCAGCGGCGCAGAGCCAGGAATCAGCCGCGGCATCGTCATCCGCCGAACACGGGCTTGCGCTTTTCGAGGAACGCGCTGACGCCTTCGCGGAAATCGGCGCCGGTAAAGGCCGCGTCGAACCCGGCGGACGAAGCAGCGTCATCATCGTGCGCGCCTTCGGTAATGCTCTGGATGATTGCCTTGGTGGCACGCTGGCTGACGGGCGACATGGCAAGCATTGCCGCGGCAAAGCCCGCCACTTCGGCATCGAGATCGTCGGCAACGACCTGCACCAGCCCGATGCGCAAGGCTTCTGCCGCATCGATCAACATGCCCGAAAACAACAGCCGCTTGGCCTGCGCCGGGCCGACCAGATCGACCAGCAGCCGTGTGTCGTGCAGTGGATAGACCAGTCCCAGCTTCGCCGGCGTGATACCCATTCGCGCTTGACGGCTGGCGATTCGCACATCGCAGGCCAGCGCAATGCCGCAGCCGCCGCCCACCGCGTCGCCGTCAATGAACGCCACGGTCGGCTTGGCGGCCCGCGCCAGCGTCACCTGCGTGGCGCGAATCGCCGCCTGATTACGGGCCCGCCACGCCGGATCGCCAGACGAGACAGCGAATTCCGCGATATCGGCGCCGGCACAGAACGGCCCCGGAGCGGCGGATCCGACCATCAGGACCCGCACCGCCGGGTCGGCCATCGCCGCATCGACCAACGCTGGGAACGCTTCCCACATCGCCTGGTCCATGGCGTTGCGCTTGGCGGGACGGTCGATCATCAGCCGGGCGATGCCGCCGGCGGTTTCAAGTCGAAGATGGTTGGTCAATGCGGCCCCCTGTTCCACCGCCTGTCATAGGCGAGGCCGGCGCCGGCACAAAGAAAAAGGGCCCGGCGTGGGGGGGAAACGCCGGGCCCCAAGGGCATCCTGGGGTCAGGATTCCTGTCTTACTGGGCGGTGGGCGCAGCGGTGCTCAGCGCGGCCATGTCGGTGCCCAATGCCTTGGCAGCGGCGGCGAACTTCTTGCCGGCTTCGTTGCGGCCACCGGCTTCACACAGCTTTTCGCCGACATTGACGAGGCCGAGCGCCTTGCGGGCCTGTTCGGGCTGCGCCGTGGCGGCAATGGTGCGGATCTGTGCCGGAGCGGTTTCGCAAGCGTTGGTGCCACCGGCCATGGCGGGGGTGGCGGCGGCGCCGATGAAAGCGGCGCTGATGGCGAAAGCGATGGGGGCAATGAGGAAGCGGCTATTCATGGGTCTTCTCCTTCTGGCATCAATCTTTGGGCGGGGCTGCCCTCGTTGAGCGTTACTCAGTTCAACTGAGTGGAGCTTTAAGTCACACTCAAAACTCGGTCAAGCGAAAAACTGAGTGGCGGTCAAAATTTTTCTTGTTGCGATGCAACACCTACTTTGTCGACCTGCTTTACGTTAACGTCAAGCGAAAATGCTGCGCTGCACAAAATAGTCGGTGCAGGTGGGTAAAACCTGTACAACGCGAGGTCATGTCATTGGGAATATGCGAAAAAGGCCAGACCAGCGGCTCGCCTGCGCAGAGTCACCCATCCCTTCAAGGGAGTTCGAAGCTTAAAGCAACTCGGTTTCCGTCTGCCACCAGCCCCGCCTGGCCACCACCGCCGCCGCCCGCGTGCAAGCGGCCGCATCCGGAAACAGCGCCAGGCAGGTGGCGCCGGAGCCGCTCATCCGTACCAGATCGGCGCCGCCGGCCTGTTGCAGCACGGCCAGCACTTCGGCGACCACCGGCGCAATCGCTACGGCGGCCGCGGTCATGTCGTTGCGCAACGTTGCCAATTCGGCGCCGGCGACGATACCGCCCAAATCAAACTGATCCCAACCGGCGAACACCGGCCCCGTCGACACTGCGACGCCCGGGTTGACCAGCAGCACCGGGCGCCCGGTCAGCACGGTCGGCCAAGGCCCCAGCACCTCGCCGCGCCCGGCGCCGAAACAGGTGCGCGAGACGACACAGGCCGGCACATCGGACCCGAGTCGCGCCGCTATTGTCAACAAACGTTCCTCCGGCCAGTCCAGCCCCCAAAACCGATCGAGCAGGCGCAGTGCCGCTGCAGCATCGGCCGAACCGCCGCCCAGCCCCGCCGCCACCGGAATGCGCTTTTCGAGTCGCAGCGCCGCATCGGGCGCAATTCCGGCCGCATCGGCCAATGCCCGCGCCGCACGCAGCGCCAGATTGTCCGCCCCCTGCCCCGCCGGCCCGGCAAACTCACCCTCGACGACCAGGCTCAACCCATCGCCCGCCGCCACCGTCAGCGTGTCGCCAAAGCGGGTGAAGGCGAACACTGTCTCGATTTCGTGATAGCCGTCGCTGCGCCGCCGGCGCAGGTGGAGCGCAAGGTTGATCTTGGCGGGCGCGGATTCGGTCAGCATCTTGCCCGGCTCTCTCGCCTGCATCGCCCTGCCTTGCAAGCCACGCCTGGCAAGCGGTGCGCGCGGCATTTGACAGCATGACGCGGTCATCGCCACTCTGGTCGGCATTGCTGGGGGAAGGCGCCATGTCCATTGATCGTCGGCTGTTTCTGGGTGGAATCGCGCTTGCCGGCCTGCCCGACAACGCACGCGCTGCCATCAGCGCCCCGGGCGCCACGCCTGCGCAGACCACGGCACTCGCCGCCATCGCCGCTTATCTGGAGGCGCATCGCAACCATTTCGCGCTGCCGGCGATGGGCCTGGTGGTGGTCGATGGGCCGTTCACCGCCATCATCCAGTCGGGCACCAGTGACTATCTCCAGAAAACCCCGCTGGCCGGCAGAGAGATGTGGCAGATCGGTTCGATCAGCAAATCCTTTGTCGCCCTGATCTGCCTGCAACTGGCGGCCGAAGCTAAACTCGATCTCGAAGCCGATATCCGGCGCTACCTACCCGAGGCACCCCTGCCGGATGATGGCCCGTTCACCATCCGTGCCTTGCTCGATCACACCACCGGCCTGCCGGATTTCAACCCCAGTTTCCCAGCCGACGGTAGCAAGCTGTGGCGCGGCTTCGCCGCCGGCATGCACTGGTCGTACAGCAATGTTGCCTATGATCTGCTCGGCACGATGATCGCGCGCCTCGAAGGCAAGGTGCTGGCGCAGGTCATCGAGGCACGCATCGCCCGCCCGCTGGGCATGGCCGACACCCGCGGCGCCATCACCTGGCGCGACCGGGACCGTTACACCGCCAGTTACAGCACGCTGCGCCCCGACCGACCGGTCATGCAGCGCAATGCGCTGGCGCCGGCGCCCTGGGTCGATGTCAATATCGGCGCCGGATCGGTGGCCTCCACCCTGCCCGACATGGCGCGCTATCTCCGCTTTCTGGTCGCTGTCGGCCAGAGCAAGGGTGCTCCGCTGCTCAGCGATGCGCTGGCGGCGCTGTGGCTGGCGAAACCAGTGGCGCAGGACCCGGCCAAGCTGGCCGAAACCTATGGCCTGGGCTTGATGCACCGCAGCGATGATGGCCGGGCGCTGCTCCACCACACCGGCGGCATGGTCAGCTTTTCATCGTCCTTCCATGTCGATGCCGCGGCCGGCACCGGCGCCTTTGCGAGCTGCGCCATCGGCGGCACCGGTTATCGCCCGCGCTTGCTCACCGCCTATGCGGCCAAGGTGATGCGCCTCGCCGCCGCCGGCAAACCGATCCCGCCGCCGCCAGCTCTCGGCCCGCCGCCAGCGGACACGCCGGCGGACTATCCGGGCCGCTATGTCAGCGGCGGTGAAACACTCGAACTGGCAGCTCGAGGCGTCACGCTCGCCGGAATCACCCGCCCGATCGAAACGCCCGCGCCCGACATATTGCTCACCGACCACCCGGCGCTCGCCGATTTCCCGCTGGTGGTGGTGCGCACCAACGGCACCGTCATCGCCATCGACCACGGCGCCCGCCGCTTTGTGCGCGGCGGAGTTGCTGCGCCGCTGCCACCAACGCCGGACCGTAACGCCGCCCGCGCCGGCCATTACCAAAGCGATGACCCCTGGCTCGGCGGCTTTACTCTGGTCGCCCGCGGCGACACGCTGTTCCTGGGTGGCACCGACCCGATCATCGACATCGGCAACGACATCTGGCGCGCCGCCGAACCGGACTGGTCCCCCGAGCGCATCAGCTTTGGCGGCTTTGTAGCGGGCCGGCCCCAGATCGCGATGCTGTCGGGGCGGGTTTATGAACGGCGAGATGGGTAACGCGAAGGCCCGCGCTGCAAACCACGGCCCAGTACGCCGTATGCCCCCTCTCCTGAGGAGGCAGGGCTGTAGGCCGGGCTCAGTGCTTCAGCACCAAGCAGCGGTCTCGACCAGCAAGGTCTCGCACCACCTGCCCGCGCAACCCCGCTGCCGCAGCCAGGGCCAGCACCGCCGCCGCCTGCGTCCAGCCGATTTCCAGCACCGCGATGCCATCCTCCGCCAGCAAGTCCGGCAGTTGCGGCACCAGTCGGCGATAATCGTCCAGCCCCTCCACTCCGGCGAACAGGGCGCTGGCGGGTTCGTGGTCGCGGACATCGCGGGCCAGCTCGGCCCCGGTTTCGACATAGGGCGGGTTGCACAGGATAAGGTCGAACCGCGGGTCCAGCCCCTGCCCCCAGTCGCCGCGCTGAAACTGCGCCCGCGCGCCAAGTCCCAGCCGTTCGGCATTGCCCGCCGCCACCGCCAGCGCTGCCTGTGACGCGTCAATGCCAAGGCCGGTCGCTTCCGGCCATTCAGTCAGCGCCGCCAACAACAACGCACCGCTGCCGGTGCCAAGATCGAGTATCATCCGCGGCGTGATGCCCGTCGCCAGCGCCGCCTCGATAAGCGTTTCGCTGTCGGGCCGCGGGATCAGCACATCGGGCGTCACGCGCAGGTCGAGCGACCAGAACTCGCGCGTGCCGGTGATATAGGCCACCGGCTCATGCGCGGCGCGGCGCTGGACCAGTGTTTCAAAGGCTTGCGCGTTGATAACGCGATCCGAATTCAGCAGGAGCGTACCGCGATCGATGGCGAGCAGATGCGCCAGCAGCACCTCGGCATCAAAGCGATCGATCCGCGTCGCCGCCGCTTGCAACGCGTCGCGGGCGTTCAACCCAATTCCGCCAGCCGGCTGGCTTCATCCTCGCCGATCAGTGCTGAAATCAGCTCCTCCATGCCGCCTTCCATAATCTCGGGCAGGCGGTGCAGCGTCAGGTTGATGCGATGGTCGGTCACCCGCCCCTGCGGGAAATTATAGGTGCGAATGCGTTCCGAACGGTCGCCGGAGCCAACCATCGCCTTGCGGTCTGCCGATCGCGCCTGGTCGACCTTGCTGCGTTCCAGGTCGTACAGCCGCGAGCGCAGCACCTTCATCGCCTTGGCCTTGTTCTTGTGCTGCGACTTTTCATCCTGCTGCTGCACCATCAGGCCGGTCGGGATATGGACGATACGCACCGCAGAATCGGTGGTGTTGACCGACTGCCCTCCCGGCCCTGAGGACCGGAAGATATCGATGCGCAAATCCTTGTCCTCGATCTGGATATCCACCTCCTCGGCTTCGGGCAGCACCGCCACAGTCGCCGCGCTGGTGTGGATGCGCCCCTGCGTTTCGGTCGCCGGCACGCGCTGCACCCGGTGCACGCCGCTTTCGAACTTCAACCGGGCGAACACACTATCGCCGGTCACGCTGGCGATGATTTCCTTGAAACCGCCCATTTCGCCGGGCGACGCCGACATCAATTCGACCCGCCAGCCGCGCGTCGCGGCATAGCGTTCGTACATACGGTAAAGGTCGCCGGCGAACAGCGCCGCCTCGTCACCGCCCGTACCGGCGCGGATTTCGAGCATCGCCGGCTTGGCATCGGCCTTGTCCTGCGGCAGCAGCTTCAGCGCCAGAGCCCGTTCGGCGGCGGACAATTGCGCCTCGATTTCGCGCATTTCCTCCTGCGCCATCTCGTACATTTCGTCGCCAGCCGGAATTGCCTTCAAGCCTTCCGCCTCGTCGCGCAGCGCCCGCAACGCCCCGGCCGCCGTCACCACCGGGGTCAGTTCGGCATAGTCCTTGGACAATTGGACGAACTTGTCCGCCGCCAGCGCCGGATTGCCCATCTGCGCCGCCAGATCGGCATGGCGCCGCTCGATCTGCGCAATGCGCTCGGGGGAAATGATCATCCTTTCAACCCGCCGCCCGCCAGCCGCGCCAAAACCGCCGGCACGGCCTCGTCAAAGGCAAACGGCAATTGCTCGCCCGAGCCCATGTCGCGCACCGAAACCGTGCCGCCGGCAACCTCGTCATCACCAATCAGCACGGCCAGCAGCGCCCCCGATTTGCCGGCGCGCTCCATTTTTTTCTTCACATTGCCGCGCCAGCCCTGCTCGGCCGACACACCTGCACGGCGCAAGCCGGCGAGCAGGCGCAGCGCCACCGGCTCGGCCGCGGCGCCCATCGCAACCACCGCCACCGCCGGCTGCGGCAGCGCCGGTTCCGCCACCAGCATTGCCAGCCGCTCGATCCCGCCGGCCCAGCCCACCGCCGGAGTTTCCGGGCCGCCCATGCTGCCGATCAGGCCATCATAGCGCCCGCCACCGATCACCGTGCCCTGCGCCCCCAGCGCATCGGTGACGAATTCGAACGCCGTGTGGCGGTAATAATCAAAGCCGCGCACCAGCGAATCCGCACGCACGAACGCGACGCTGCTCGCTTCCAGCCCGCGCTGCACGCTTTCGAAAAACGCACCAGCCGCGCTGCTCATATAGGCATCGATGCGCGGCGCATCGGCAACCAGCGCCTTGTCGCCTTCGGCCTTGCTGTCGAGAATGCGCAGCGGGTTCTTTTCCAGCCGCTCGCGGCTTTCGACGCTCAGCACATCCAGATGCGCTGAAAAATGCGCCACCAGCGCCGTCCGCCAGGCGCCGCGCGTTTCGGCATCACCGAGGGTGTTGAGTTGCAACACCACCCGGTCCGCAACACCCAGCTCGGCGAGCAGCTGCTGCGCCAGCGCGATCACTTCGACATCGGCGGCCGGTTCGGCAGCGCCGATGACTTCGGCATCCAGCTGGTGAAACTGCCGGAAACGACCCTTTTGCGGGCGTTCATAGCGGAACAGCGGACCCCAGGCAGCGACCTTCAACGGGCTCAGCTGCTGCCAGCCATTTTCGATATAGGCGCGCGCAATGCCGGCGGTGAATTCCGGCCGCAGCGTCAGGCTATCCCCGCCGCGATCCTCGAACGAATACATCTCCTTGGACACGACATCGGTGGTTTCACCCAGCGACCGCGAAAACACCGCCGTTGCTTCGAACACCGGCACTTCGATGCGGCCAAAACCATAAAGCTTGCGGACGCGGTTGAACGTTTCGACGACATGGTCGAAACGGGCGGCCTGTTCGCCGATCATGTCCTGGGTGCCGCGCGGGCGTTGGTTCACTGTCATATCCGGGCTCCGATAGGCGAACGGCGGCACCTTGTCACCAGCGCCGCACCGCGCTGGACAGCTATGCAGCCGGCGGATTATCGTCGCATCAAAGGGGAATTCATGTACCAGTCGCTGCGCTTGCTGGGCCTTTCGGTCCTGTTGTCCACTACGGCCATCGCTGCCCCGCGCTCCGCGCCGCAACCGCTGCCCTTCGTCAACACGATCCCCGCAGCACGCGACGTCGCCTTTCCCGGCACAATGGTATTGAAGGTCGATGCCACCGATGTGACACGCGGCATCTTCAAGGTGCACCAGACCATTCCGGTGCCGACGGCGGGGCCGATGACCCTGCTGTTCCCGAAATGGCTGCCCGGCAACCACGCCCCGCGCGGCGAGATTTCAAAACTAGCCGGGCTGGTTATCACCGCCGGCGGCAAGCCACTGATGTGGAAACGCGACGAAATCGACGTGTTCGCCTTTCACATCACGGTGCCCGCCGGAGTGCGCAGCCTCGATGTACACTTTGACTTCCTGTCGCCGACCACCGGCAACCAGGGCCGCATCGTCGCCACCGCCGACATGATCAGCCTGCAACCCAACCAGGTCTCGCTCTACCCCGCCGGTTGGTTCACAAGGCGGATCCCGGTCAGCGCCAGCATCACCTGGCCGACGGGCTGGCAGGCCGGCGGCGCGCTGCGCAGCACCGGGCGCGCCGGCGACACCATCACCTATGAAACGGTCGATTACGAGACGCTGGTGGATTCGCCCTTTCTCGCCGGCCGCTGGTTCAGGCAATGGGACCTGGGCAGCAATGTCAGCCTGAACGTCGCCGCCGACCACCCGCGTTTCCTCGAGACCAAGCCCGAACAGATCGACGCACACAAGCGACTTGTCGAGCAGGCGCTGAAGCTGTTCGGCACCCGCCAGTTCGACCATTATGACTTTCTGCTGTTGCTGACCGACAATCTGGGCGGCATCGGGCTAGAACATCACCGCAGCAGTGAAAACGGCGTCAACACCGGCTATTTCACCGAATGGGACAAGGGACCGGGGCGCCGCAACCTGTTGCCGCACGAATTCACCCATAGCTGGAACGGCAAGCACCGCCGCGGCGCCGATTCGATCGTGCCGGACTTCTCGACCCCGCTGCGCAATTCATTGCTCTGGGTCTATGAAGGCCAGACGCAGTTCTGGGGCTATGTGCTCGGCGCCCGCTCGGGCCTGTTCAGCAAACAGGAGACGCTCGACAGCCTGGCCGGCATCGCCGCGTCGCTCGATACGCGCCCGGCGCGGGCTTGGCGCTCGCTCGACGACACCACCAACGATCCGGTGATTTCGTCGCGCCAGCCCAAGGCCTGGGTCAGCGAGCAGCGCAGCGAGGACTATTACAACGAAGGCTTGCTGATCTGGCTAGAGGCGGATTCGATCATCCGCGCCAAGACCGCCGGCGCGCGCGGCATGGATGATTTCGCCCGCGCCTTCTTCGGCACCGGCGAAGGCGACTGGGGCGAAGTGCCCTATGATTTCGCCGCCGTCGTGAAGACATTGAACGGCGTTGTCGCGCATGACTGGGATGGCTTTCTGCGCCAGCGGCTGACCGAAAAAGCCGCCGGTGCGCCGCTGAACGGCTTCACCGCATCGGGCTATAAACTCATCTACACCGACACGCCGACCGCGACATTCAACGACCAGATGCGCACCGCCAAGGTCAACAATCTCAGCTATTCGGGCGGGCTGGTCATCGGCAAGGATGGCAAGGTCGAACAGGTCGGGTGGGGCAGCGCCGCCTATGATGCCGGCATAGTGGTAGGGGATGATATCGTCGGTGTCGCCGACAAGCCGTTCAGCGACGAAGCGCTGAAGGCCGAAATCACCGCGGCGAAAGGCGGCACTGCGCCGATCAAGCTGCTTATCAAGACGAGCGACCGGCTGCGCAGCGTCGACCTGGCGTGGACCAAGGGGCTACTGTACCCGCGCTTCGAAAAGACCGGCACGGGTGCAACCGCGCTCGACAAGTTGCTGATGCCGCGTTGAAAAACCTCTCCCTTTGGGAAGAGGTGCTTCAGCCCTTGACCAGCTTCAGCCCGACGATGCAGCCGATCAACCCGGCCAGCAGCAAAAGCCGCGCCGGGCTGACACTCTCCCCGAAAAACAGCACCCCTACCAGCGCCGTGCCTGCCGCTCCCACCCCGGCCCAGATCGCATAGGCGGTGCCGAGCGGGATCGTCCGTCCGGCATATTCGAGAAGTCCCATGCTCAGCGTCACCGCCACCAGGAACGCCACCACCCAGGGCCAGTTGCGAAAGCCATCGACAAACCGCAGCGAGGTGGTGAAGCCGACTTCGAACAGACCGCCCAATATCAATGCCATCCACGCCATCTTCACATCCTTGCCATAGACGAATCGCGGGGCCTGCCGTAACCGGCACCGCGCAAGAGGAGACTATCATGCGGATCGATCAAATCCCCATCGGCGTGAACCCGCCGCACGACGTCAACGTCGTCATCGAATGTCCGTTGGGCGGCGAGCCGGTGAAATATGAGCTCGACAAGGCATCGGGCGCGCTGTTCGTCGATCGCATCCTCCACACCGCCATGCGCTATCCGACCAATTACGGCTTCATCCCGCATACGCTCGCCGAAGACGGCGACCCTATTGACGCGCTAGTCGTGGCGCGTACGCCGTTCGTGCCGGGCTGCATCAGCCGCGTGCGGCCGGTCGGCGTGATGATGATGGAAGATGACGCCGGCGGCGACGCCAAGCTGCTCTGCGTGTCGGTCAACAAGGTTCACCCCTATTATAACGGGGTCGATGAATACACCGACCTGCCCGAGATCCTGCTCAACCAGATCGAACATTTCTTCAAGCACTACAAGGACCTGGAACCTGGCAAATGGACCAAGTTCATGGGCTGGCAAAGCCGTGCGACCGCCGAACGGCTGATCGTCGAATCGATCGAGCGCTATGATGCCGCCGCCAAGGGCTTGCTGGTGGCGACACCGCGCGAACATCCGGGCGCGCCGCGCGGTTAAGGTTTCGGGCGGGCCGGCCCGAAACCTTGCGGCTGGCCTGTCACTTGCGCTCGTTCGGTCTCGAATCTAACGCCTTGGCGATGGCCTCAAACCGCCTTGCGCTGATCGATACAATGCTGGCCTTCGGCAGCATTACTCTTTTCATGATCGGCGCGGCTCTGGCGGTCCGTGATGCGCGGCGCATAATCCAGGGGCAGTTACTGATCGCGCTTTTGGTCAGCCTGACCTGCCTTGCGCTTACCCTCGCACCCGGCACCAATCTGCTACCGTCGCCGCTACTGCTATCTGCCAGAGCTATCGGCATGTCCAATCTCGGCTTGCTCTGGTGGTTTTGCCTGTCGTTGCTACGCGATGATTTCAAGATCGGCAGGCTGGAATGGGCTGGGTTTGTCGCCTTCACCTGTGTCCCGGCCTTTTACGTCATTGAAAGCACCGGCATCAGCCTGCCGTTCAGCCCGACAGTGAATGCTTATGGCAGTATCCCCCCGGTTGTCATGATCGGGCATGTGATCTGGGTCGCGCTGTTGCAACGCAATTCAGACCTTGTCGAAAATCGTCGTACGGTGCGCCTGTGGATGGCGTTCGCCCCCCTGGCAACGCTGGTCATTTCGCTCGTCTCCGAATCGATGGACAATGCGCATCTCGCGGCTATCCTGCGTAACGGGCTTGGCGTCATACCGGTGCAGCTCGCGTTGCTGTTCTGGCTAACGAACCTCAGTCCCGAACAACTGCAGTTCAAACCCGTTGTCAAAGCGGTTGCCGACCAACCCCGGATCGACCCCAAGGACACCGCCCTGCACCGCCGGTTGATGCAGGCGATCGAAGCGGATCAGCTCTATCGTCGCCCTGGGCTGAGCATCGATGATCTCGCCGACCTGTTAAAGGCACCGACGCATCAACTGCGCAATCTGATCAACGTCGGCATGGGGTTTCGAAACTTCGCGACGTTTCTCAACGGTTATCGCCTCGCCCATGCCAAGACGGCGTTGGCGGACATTGATCGGGCGCGCGATACCATTCTCGCCATCGCGTACGAATCCGGTTTTGCCTCGCTGCAGTCATTCAACCGCGTTTTCAAGGATGTCGTCGGCCAGACACCAACGGAATTCCGGGCGACGGCGATCACAACGGCTGCTCAAAACTGAAAACATCGCCCCATTTGCGAAACTGGGCGAAATTCTTCGACATTGGTAGGACGCGGCACCGGGTTTTGGGCCTGTTGGGAACGGTTCTTCCAGCAGGAGTTGTCAACATGAAAACGGTATCAATCGCACTTGCCATCACCTTCGCCACCGTCGCCAGCGGCGTTGCCACCAAACCCGCCCATGCGACCGCAGAAATAGCTAGCCAGCAGCGCGGCACCGTGATCAGCGTCGAAACGCTCGGCAAACTCAACCAGTCCAAACTGCAAAGCATCGCCGCCGATCTGCCAGGCGGAATTACGGCCAAGCAGGGCGTCGAACTGTTCCGGGTCACTTATTGGACGACATACAAGGGCAAGCCGATCAAGGCCTCCGGCCTGTTTGCGGCGCCCGATCGCGGCGCGCCGGCAAAGGGCGTGCTGATCTATCTGCACGGCACGACCAACACGCGGTCCTTGTCACCCTCCCAACCCGACCGGGCTGACGGCGATACCGAAGCGGCGGTATTTGGCGGGAACGGGTATTATGTCGCCCTGCCCGATTATATCGGTCTTGGTGTGTCGCACGAGCCGCACCCCTATATCATCACCAAGCCGTTGGTTGATGATGCGATCGACATGCTGAAAGCGATCCGCCAGATTGCCAGAGATCAGCAACGCGACTGGTCGCCGAACCTGTTCATGATGGGCTTTTCGCAAGGTGGCCAGGTCGTCGCCGGCCTGCACCGTGAACTTGACCGGCACCCGCTGCGTGATTACCGGCTGAAGGGCTCGGTGGGTGTTGCCGGCCCCTATGAGCTGCGCCAGACGTCGATGCCAAAGGCCATCGAAAGTGAATGCCTCAAATGCATCGGCTATCTGGCCTGGGGGGCGCAGGCCTATGCATCCTATTATGGCTATCCGCTCTGTCAATCGGCGTTCAAACGGGACCCACTTGAAGGGCATATCGGCGTGCAAAAG
>JBMOGO010000078.1:0-15493 GCA_049318305.1 Polymorphobacter sp. | reverse complement strand
GCGCCCCAATAGCCGCCGGCCCGATCATGATCGAGAATCAGCGTCATGAGCCGATCGCCTCTTCGGCCTTGGCGGCGGCAATCATCTTGGCGGCATATTTCTTCTTGAAATCCGGGCGGTCGGTCGGCGTGTCTTCCCAGATGCCGGCCGAAAAGCCCTCGCCGACACCCTTGAAGAATTCGCTCATCGTGTCGAACCGCGCCTTGTTGCCCAAGGCGCCGTTGATGACCTGGGCGAGGCTGCCGGCGCCGGCTGGGCCCATCAGCGGGCGGGCGGAAATCAGGTTGGTGAAGTACAGCCCGGGAATGGCGTGCGACTTGGCGTGCTGCACCACCGGCGTCGTGCCAATGGCGAGATCGGGGCGGAATTCGTTCACCGCCGCAATGTCCTGTTCCAGGCTGGCGCGGTACTGGATGTGAGTGCCCTTGGCCTCCAGCCATTCGCGGTCGGCATCGGACCAGGGGGTGCGCGGGCAGGCGGTGCCGACATAGGGCACTTCAGCGCCCGATTCGATCAGCAGGCGCGCCACCAGCAGCTCGGAACCTTCATAGCCCGAGACGGTGATGCGGCCCTTGATCGGCTTGGCGGCCAGCGCCGCGGTGATGGCGGGCAGGAACTTGTTCTGCGCAGCGGCCACCTTGTCGGCGCTGATCCCGCAGGCGTCGCCAATGGCGGCAAGCCAGGCGGCGGTGCCGTCGCGGCCAACTGGGGCGCTGCCGACGACCTTGCGGCCCGCGGCTTCGAATTCGCGCACCGACGCGGTGTAGAACGGGTGGATGGCGGCAACCGCCGCACAATCGAGCGCCGCATAGAGTTCACGCCATTCGCGGGTCGGCACCACCGGCCCGGCGGCAAGGCCCATAGGTTCGAGCATCATCGAGATGCCGACCGGATCGGCTGGGAACATTTCGCCGAGCAAGGTGATAGTCGGCAGATCCTGCCGCACCGATGGCGCCGCGACCGGCCCGGCAATGACTTCCTTGCGCGCGAACGCCAGCATGGCGCCAGCGAGCACATCCTTGGCCTCGGCATGGGTCGGCACGCCAAAGCCCGGCACATCGATGCCGATGACGCGGACGCCATTGATGACATCGGGGATGAGTTGCAGCGGCACACCCGACGCGGTTGGCACACACAGGTTGGTAACGACGATGGTATCGTAGAGGTCCGGATCGGCCATCTTGTAGACGGCTTCGCGGATATCCTCGAACAACTTGCCTGTAACCAGGGTTTCCGAACTGAACGGCACATAGCCGACGGTGCGGCGGGCGCCGTAGAAGTGCGAAGTGAAGGTCAGCCCGTAGACGCAGCAGGCCGATCCCGACAGGATCGTCGCTGTCCGGCGCATGCGGAGGCCGACGCGCAGCGAGCCGAACGCCGGGCACATCGATTGCGGCTGGTCGTGCGGACCCTTTGGATAGTCGGCGGCATAGCGATCGAGAATATCCGACTTGCCGGCCTTGGCGGCGGCATCACGCATCGTTTCGGCGCCGGCATGGCAGCCTGAACCTTCAGCGACAGGCGCCACCGGGATTTCCAGATCGAGCCCGTCAGACATTGTCGTAGATGACCTCGAGCGTCGGCTTGATGACGAATTCGCCGCCGCGCATGTCGGACTGGGACGCCGGTTTCAGCTGATAGTTGCCGCCGGTATCTTCGGGCTTGAACAGCGCGAGAAGGCCATCCTGGTCAAGCGGGGTCGGGCGCACCGGCGGCGCCGTGGCGACATTTTCGGCCAGTTCTTCGAACAGCGGGCCCCATTGGCTCTCCGACGTGCCGATGATCTGGTAATTGGCGGATTTCTTGCGAATATCCTCATGCGCCGGGATCGAGATCAGCGTCGGGATGCCAACCGCATCGGCAAAGGCCTGGGCTTCACCCGAGCCGTCGTCCTTGTTGATGAGGATGCCGGCGACGCCGACATTGCCGCCCATCTTGCGGAAATATTCGACCGCCTTGCAGACATTGTTGGCAACATAGAGCGATTGCAGGTCGTTCGACGCGACGACGATGACCTTCTGGCACATGTCGCGGGCGATCGGCAGGCCGAAGCCGCCGCAGACCACGTCGCCGAGGAAATCGAGCAGGACGTAATCGAAGCCCCAGTCGTGGAAGCCGAGCTTTTCCAGCGTTTCGAAGCCGTGGATGATGCCGCGGCCGCCGCAGCCACGGCCGACTTCCGGGCCGCCCAGTTCCATCGCGAAGACACCATCGCGCTGGAAGCAGACATCCTCGATGCTGATTTCCTCGCCAGCCAGTTTCTTGCGGGCGCTGGTTTCGATGATCGTCGGTGTCGCCTTGCCGCCGAACAGCAGCGAGGTGGTGTCGGACTTCGGGTCGCAGCCGATGAGCAGCACGCGCTTGCCCTGCTGGGCCATCATGTAGCTGAGGTTGGCCAGCGCGAACGACTTGCCGCTGCCGCCCTTGCCATAAATGGCGATGATCTGAGTTTCCTTGGTCACTTCGCCGGTATGGACCGGATCCGGCTCGATATCGGCTTCCGCGCGCAGCGCGAGCGCTTCGTCGAGAAGGGCATTGATACTCATGCAGCGTCTCTCCAATCAAAGACCATCTTGAGACAGGTCGAGTCGCTGAAGGCTTGTGGATAGGCCGCCGCAGCTTGCGCTGCCGGCACCCGGTTGGTCACCAGCCCACCCAGCGACAACTGCCCATTGTCGACCATGGCGATCACTGCCGCGAGGTCTGCGGGCAGGAATTCGGTTGCAATACGAATGCGCGTTTCGCGCCTGAAAGCAGGGGCGAACATGAAATGCAGCGGCTCGGCGTAGAACCCCGCCAGCACGATTTCGCCGCCGCGCGCGGTGCGGATGATTGCCGCATCGAGAATGTCGGAATCGCCGCTGGCGTCATAAACGCTCATGTAATGACGGCGTTCGTCCTGGTCCGGCGTGGTTACCGCATAGCCATCGGCGCCGGCCATGCGCGCCGCATTGATTTCCCACACGGTCGGCGCGGCACCGCCGGCTGCAATCGCCATGCGCGCCAGCAAGCGCCCGAGGACGCCGTGGCCGATGATGAGATCGGGCAGCGCACCGCCGGCAAGCGCGTGTTGCGCCGTGGCGGCGAGCGACATCAGCACCGCCGTATCGCCAAGCCCGTCCGGAATTTGCAGCACCCGCGCCGAGCCGGTGATGAGCGTGCTCGCCGAGCCGCCGAACAGACCGCGCGCGCCGATGAATTTGGAAGACCCCGGTACGAACACGGTTTCGCCGATGCGGCCCTTGCCATCCGGGCCAGCGTCGACCACCCGGCCAACGGCTTCATATCCGGGAACCAACGGATAGCCCATGCCCGGAAAGGCCGGCATGGAACCGTTGAACATCAGCTTTTCGGTGCCCATGGAGATGCCGCTGAAATCGACGGCGACGACAAGATCGTCACCCTCTGGCGGGGTCATGCCGAGGCGACGCAGGGCGACTTGCCCCGGACCCTCCACAACCACCGCCAATGTTTCCATCGCAAACCCCCGAGAACGACGACATGACAGTCGCGCTCTTCTCTGAGGTCATCCTAATTCATTGCATTCGGATGTAAAGCTGGCTTGACGCTTTTTGCGTCAAATAGTTTTGACACTCGGGTTTTGGACCGGCGCAATGCGCCGCTTCCGGCCAGTCAGCGCGTCGCCACCAGCAGGCGGGCAACCATCGGCACCCCAGTGCGCAGTTCGCGCACCCGGCCAAAGCCTGCCGCGCGCAGCATGGCGCGGTAGGTTTCCGCACTCCTTGGGCGCCCGGATCCCATCGCCCACAGATACAGGCCGAAATAGGCGTCCCCCATTGCCTCCGCCCCCGGCGTGCCGGCCATCGGTTCGCCGATCAGTAGCGTGCCACCGGGCGGCAGCGCGGCATGGATCTTCGCCAGCAGCGCGGCGACAACGGCATCGTCATGGTCGTGGAGGATGCGTATCAGGCTGACGAGGTCCGCCGCGCCCGGCAGCGGATCGTCGCGAAAACTGCCGCCATGCGCCGTGATTCGTGACAGGCCGCGCTGGGCCAGCACTGCCCGCGCGCGCTCCGCCACCGGCGGCAGGTCGAACAGCGCCAGCTCCAGCTGCGGATGCCGCGTCGCCACTTCGGCGAGAAACGCACCATGGCCACCGCCAATATCGAGCAGCCGCTTGTGGCGCCCGAAATCATAGGCATCGAGCAATTGTTCGGCGACCATCGGCTGCGATGCTGCCATCAACGCCGAATAGGCCTGCGTTCCGGGATCGTCGGCGCTTGCCGGGTCACCGCGGCCGGCCGCCTCGGAATAGGTCCAGAATTTCGCCAGCTCGCCGCCACCGCGGCCGCGGCGCAGCATCGCCACCGGGTCGGCCAGATCGGCATAGAACAGCTTGTGGTGCGCGATCATCGCCAACGCGCCCTGGTTGTTGGACAGCGCCGCGCCGCGTTGCCCCAGGGTCCAGCGGTCGTCGCCGGGCAGCGCTTCCACCAGATCCACCGCCGCCGCCGCCGCCAGCAACCGCGCCATCGCAGCCTCATCGAGATCGGCCATCGCCGCCAGCGACGCCGTTGATTCGGGCGCCCTGCTCAATGCAGCGATGACACCCAGGTCCACAGCTGCAGTCAGCGTCTTGGTGTACACAAAGCCGGTGATGACGCCGAACATGGCGTTGGCGTGGTGCCGCGCGGTGCCGCGCAGCAGCGGCAACCGCATCGACCAACGCTGGAACCGCTGGTCCGCCAGCCAGCGATTGCGGAACAACAGCCAGCGTTCGCGGGCGGTGATGACAGGCGGTGTTGACGACATGTGTCATGGACTCTGGACAGTCGCCCTCGCGCGGTCAATCATGCCGTGCCAGGCGGAGTCGACTGGATGCGGCAAAATCGCTGCAAAGCGGGGAGTGGGACGGTTTTGGCGCAGGGCGATGCGGTGGTGATCATCGGGGCGGGAATCGGCGGGCTGTGCGCGGCCGTGCGCCTCGCCGGTGCCGGCGTGCCGGTGACCGTGGTGGAGCGCATGTCCACACCGGGCGGCAAGCTGCGCACTGTCGATTGCGGCGGCGCGGCGGTCGATGCCGGGCCGACGGTGTTCACCGCGCGCTGGATTTTCGAAGCGCTGTTCGAAAGCCTGGGGGAGCGGCTGGAGGACCATCTGACGCTCGTGAAGAGCGAGCGGCTCGCGCGCCACGCCTGGGGCGATGGCAGCGCGCTTGACCTGTGGGCGGACCCGGAACGCAGCCGCGATGCCATCGGCGCCTTTGCCGGCGCCGCCGAAGCGCGCGGTTATGACGGTTTCCGCGCCGAGGCGGCGCGCATCTGGAATGCGCTCGAGCATCGCTACATGGAGGCACCGGTGACGTCGCCGGTCGGCCTCGCCATGCGCTTCGGGCTCGGCGGCATGGGCGAAATGCTGGCGATCAACCCGTTCGAAACGCTGTGGAAGGCGCTGGGCAAACATTTCCGCGACCCGCGGTTGCGGCAGCTTTACGGGCGTTATGCCACCTATTGCGGGGCGTCGCCGTTCGATGCGACCGCCACATTGATGCTCATCGCGCATCTGGAGGCCCGCGGCGTCTGGCTGGTCGAGGGCGGCATGCACAAGGTCGCCGGCGCGATAGCCGGGCTGGCGGCGGCGCGCGGCGCCGAGTTTCGCTACGGCACACATGTCGAGGAAATCCAGACGCGCAACGGCCGCGCCTGCGGCGTCGTGCTGGCGGGCGGAGAGGTGCTGCCGGCCGGCGATGTGCTCGCCAATTGCGACGCCAGCGCTATCGCCGACGGGCGTTTCGGCGCGGCGGCGGCGGGCGCCGTCAAGGGCACGGCGCCGCGTGACCGGTCGCTGTCGGCGCTGGTCACCATGATGACCGCCGATGCCTCGGGGTTCGATCTCGATCGGCATAACGTGTTCTTTTCCGATGATTATGCACGAGAATTCCGGGAAATCTTCAAGGGCCAGCGCCTGCCATCGGCGCCCAGCGTCTATGTCTGTGCGCAGGATCGCGGGCTGGGGCCGCCGCCGGATGGCCCGGAACGCTTTCAGCTTATCGTCAATGCGCCCGCCACCGGCGACGGGCGCGCACCAACACAAGGGGAGATTTCGGCATGTCAGACGGCGACTTTCGCGGCCCTCGAACGCTGCGGACTGACACTGACGCCGCGAACCCAGGTGCCGGTGGATCCGGGGATGTTCGAGGCTCTTTTCCCTTCGACGGGTGGAGCCCTTTATGGTCGGGCATCGCACGGATGGCGGGCCAGCTTCCGCCGGCCGGGCAGCCGCACTGGCCTGCCGGGGCTGTGGTTGGCCGGGGGGTCGGCGCACCCGGGGGCGGGCGTCCCGATGGCGGCCTTGTCCGGCCGCTTGGCGAGCGCTGCGATCCTTTCGGCCCGCGCTTCGACGGCGCCGTCCCGGCCGATGGCTATAGCTGGTGGTATCTCGACGCCGAAAGCGACGACGGCCAGTACGGCCTGACCGTCATTGCCTTCATCGGCTCGGTTTTCTCCCCCTATTACAAGGCCAGCGGGCGGTTTTTCCCGGAAAACCATGTCTCGCTCAACGTCGCGCTCTACGGCCCGCGCGGCCGCCGCTGGGCGATGACCGAGCGCGGCCAGGGCGCGCTGTGGCGCGATCGGTCGACGCTGAAGATCGGCCCGAGCCATGTCCATTGGGATGGCAATGCACTGACCATCGATGTCGAGGAGAAAGGCGCGCTGCTGCCGCTGCCGGTGCGCGGCAAGATCCGCCTGACCCCGCAGGTGCTCGGCCAGCGCCGCTTCCGGCTCGATCCGCAGGGGCGCCACATCTGGGCACCGCTGGCGCCGCTCGCCCGGGTCGATGTCGCCTTTGCCGACCCCGATATCGCCTGGAGCGGCCAGGGCTATCTCGATTCCAACCATGGCAGTGAGCCGCTCGAAGACGGCTTTGCCGATTGGCAATGGTCACGCGCCCATCTCGCGGGCGGCGAAACCGCGGTGATCTATGAAGGCAAATTGCGCAGCGGCGATGATTTCGGCATGGCGCTGCGCATTGGCAATGATGGCAACGCCGAAGTCTGCGAAATGCCCGCGCCCATCGTGCTGCCGCGCACAAATTGGCACGTCGACCGCCTGACCCGCGCCGATACCGGCCATGACGCCCGGCTGCGCGCGACCTGGGAAGACACGCCCTTCTATTCGCGCTCGGCGCTGAGCAGCCGGATGTTCGGACAGGATGTCGTCGCGGTCCACGAGAGCCTGTCGCTGGACCGGTTCCGATCACCAGTGGTGCAATGGATGCTGCCGTGGCGGATGCCGCGCAAGATCTGACGGGGCCTTGCCGGGACCGCTGAAAGTCCCCGGCGTCACGGCGCTTCCCCGCCTGCCGCTGCCAGCCGTGCCAGCGTGTCGGGATCGCCGCCAAGCGCACGCGCTTTTGCCAGCGCTGCCCGCGCGCGGGCAGCGCGGCCGGTGGCCAGATACAGCCGGGCATGTTCGATATGAACCGCGGCATTGCCGGGATCGGCCTGGACAAGCTGTGTCAACCAGATCTCGGCGGTGGCAAAATCGCGGGCGGCGATCGCCGCTGCTGCCAGCCCGAGCCGCGCGGACAGGCTGGACCTGTCACTGTCGAGCAGCCCCGTGAGCAGTTTTTCCGCCATCGCGGGCTGTCCTGCCTGCACCCATAATCGGGCGGCGATGAACAGCGACTCGGCATCATTGTCGGCGGTGACTTCGCGCAGGCAAAGGGCGGCGGCACTGCGGTCCTGCCGGTCGAGATGGGCGGCAGCTTCGGCGAGCGCCCCCCATGGCCGGGTGGGTGCGGCGGCGCGCAACCGCGACGCCACGGCGGGCAGTTCGTCATGGCGGTCGCATCGCGCCAGACACGACGCCAGTATGCGCAGCGCGCGGACATGCCCGGCTTCATGCCCGAGCGCCGCTTCGGCGATCTGGATGGCGCGCGCCGGGTCGCGGCGCGCCACGATAACGGCAAGCGCCGCCAGCCGGTTGGCATGATAGTGCGGCGATGCACCGGCAGCTCGCGTGCCGCCGCCGGCGAGCGCAGCGGCGAGCAAGGCCTCATCATCGGCCGGCGGGGCCGGCAGCGGCGCCGGCGGCGACCACGGCAGGCCGAAATGCGCCATCACCATTGGCGCGACCGCGACATCGTTCACGGCGGCGGGCAAGGCGGCAAGGTCGGTCGCCAGCACGCCGGGTCGCCCTTCCCAGCCAGGCGCGGCAAACACGAGGCGCATGCCGGCCGGCGCGGCAGCAACGAGCGCGCGCAGCATCGCGTCGAGCAATTGCCAGCCGGCGGGGACGACCGTGGCGAATGGCGGCGTGCGGATTCCGCCGAAGCGATGGCGCAACATGCCGGTCCAGTCAAAACAGATGAACAAGGCAGCCACCCCTTCGGCAAGCAGCCACGTGGCGGCTGCCTGCACGGTGCCGGCACGCGCCAGCAGTACCGCCAGCTCGGCGAGGCTGGAGTCACGCGACTGGTCGACCAGCGACAGGTCGCTGACCAGGCCGGCGAGCTGCGCCGGATCGATGTCGGTCGGGTGGACGCGCAGATCGCGAATCGCGTCGCGCGCGGCGGCGGGTGCCACCCGTAGCGGCAGCGACCAATCGGCGGCGTCCTTGCCATCGGGATCGCCGAGCCGGCTGTCGAAATGCGTACCCGGCCAGCTCGCCCCCGGCGTGCTGCCAGGCATTGCTACCGACGCCGTGGCAATACCGGCATCGGCAAGCCGCAACCACAGCGGCGCTACCTGCCAGCTGGCGCGGCTCAGCGGCCGGGTGCCGCCAGCCCAGGCTTCATCCTCCAACCACAATCCATGCGCTTCGGGGGGAACGCCGCTCAGCAATGATGCCGCACCCCCTGGCCCCATATGGGCGGAACAGTGCAGCGGGCAGGCGGCAAGACCGGCGAGGCCCGGCATGATACCCGCGCCCACCGCTGCCTGAAACGCTGCCCAGTCCAACCCCTCGGCAACGACGAACAACAGTTTTGCCTGTGCAGTCTCGTTCATGCTACCGACTTGGTCGTTGGGGACAAATGATGATCGAATGCGGTTTGGCGCGACCCGAGGAAGCGGCAGCCGGCCTGGCGCTCCTCCCCCAGGCAGCACAGACCGGCAGCGAATTGCTGATCGCCCGCCGTAACGATGCCCTTGCCGGCGCGGCATCGCTGGTGTGGCACACCGCGGGGGACCCGCCGGGTTTCCTGCTCGAAATCATGGTACTGCCCGAGCAGCGGCGCTGCGGCGTCGGCCGCGCGCTGGTGACCGCGGCGGCGACCCTGGTCCGCGGCGAGACCGCGGGCCTGTGGACCGTTCCGATCGATGGCGGTTCGCCAGCGCTGCGCTTTGCGCTGGCCTGCGGGTTCGAACCGCGCGCCCAAACCTTCCTTCTGGGGGCGCCGCTGGAATTCGCGCTCACCCGGCTGCGCGTGAAGACCGATGCGGCGCGCGCCGCGGGGGCAGCGGCCGCCCGCGCCGTGATCCGGCCGCTTGCTGACGACGAAATCGCTGGTGCCGCCCGGCTGGTGGCGGCTGAACTGGGCGGCGGGCCGGGGGCGACCGCGGCCAAGATCAGCGGGCTGATGTCGGCCGACAATCGGGTGCCGCCGCATGTGGCGCTGGTCGATGGCCGGTTTGCCGGGGTGGTACTGTGCCACGGGGCCGGCTCCGTCTTTGTTGTCGAAGCGCTGGTCATTCCCGTTGCGTGGCGCGGCGAGCATATCAGCCAGATGATGATGCGCCATGTCATAGAGGCAGCCGCTGATGCTGGCCTGGCCACCGGGCATTTCCAGAGCGAGGAACAGGTGGTGACGTCCTTCGATATCCTGCGCCGGGCGGAAGGAATCGACATCCCGGTCCGGCTGCGTTGCCACCGACCGGTCGCGGCCTGATCCTCAGGCGGCGAGCCCCAGCCGCGCCTCACGGCGACGCCGGCGCAGCGCGGCACCGACAGCACCGAAGCCGGTGATCAGCATCGCCCAGGCCGCCGGTTCGGGAACCTGGCTTGCCGGCTTGTAGCTGACGCTGGTCAGGGTGCCGGCGGTGTTGAATGCAGCAAAGCCAAACTGATTCTGGCCGGCGACATCGAACTTCAAATGCAGGAACACGTCGTTTGGAAGCGTGACGTTGCTGTTAGTCAGGATATCCCGCACGTTCGAATCATAAACATCGTTGGCGCCGATACCGGCGATACTCGACAGGCTGCCGATCTGCGCATTGCCCAGCGGCACCAGGGTGGACGCGGTCTTGAAGGTAGCGCCGCCATATTGATACTGGGCCGGGCCGCCGCCCAGAACAACGTCCGACAAGCTGTCCGTTGCCGCGATGCTGAAGTTGACCTTCGTCAAGGCCGCCGCCCGTTCCGCCCCGAAGGTCGCGCCAGCGATAGCCGCCAGCGCTGCGACTTTGCCCGAATGGATCATGTCCGCCCCTTCGTTACTGAATATGTTCAACTGGCCGCCATCGACCGGCGGTCAAGAAAAAACTTTTACAAACGACCGTCGAACGTAACTTGCCCGCCGACGCGAGCTGGCAAACTCTGCTCGCCAGAGCGACGTCAATCATTAGCCAAAAAAAGTAAATACTCTGTTACCAATGGCGGCTGATCTGAAAGATCGTAAACGTCGCCCTCCGCCTCGGCGATGGAATCCGCCGCGCCGGGTCGTCAGCCGCAAGGCCGGTGCCCCGCAAAGGCGCTCAGCGCGTCGCGATAGGCGGGCGTGCCGCGGCGCCGGGCTTCGTCCTCGGGGACGCGCCACACCGCCGCCGCCAGATCGGCCTGCAAATCGCGTGGCAGTGCCGCCAGCGGTTCGACATAGATGCCGATGCTGAACAGCGCCGCGCCCGATTGCGGCAGGCGGCGCAGCACCTGGCGCTCGACGCGGACGAACAGGGTTTCGCCGGCATTGGCGGCGTTGACATGGCCGAAGCGCGCCAGCGCCGGGCGGTCGGGGAGGTAGCGCAGGCAATCGCTTTCCAGCACGTTCCAGTTGCTGCGGATGAGCAGCCGCCCGGGCGCCAGCGTCGCAAAGACATGGTCGACGCCGGCCGACAGGCGCGCCTGGTAGGTCGGGATCGGCGCGTGGATCGCTGCCAGCGGGCGGCCGATCTTGGCCGCCAGGTGCCAGTCGGTCGGAAAGGCCAAGGCGCCCGCCGCCAGCACATGCGCGTCCCCCATGGGCAGCAGGACGAGCAGATCCTCATAGGCCGCCAGCGCCGCGGCGCGCAGATCACCCCCCGGGCACCCGAGCAGCGCCGCGACTTCCGCCACCGCGTCCGCCGCCTGTGGCCGCACGATCAGGCTGGCCGGCGCCGCGGCGAACACCGCCGCCTTCGCCGCCGCGCGCGGCGCCAGCCCCGGGCCGGTATCGCGCCACAGATCATCGGCGAGCGCCGCCAGCCCGAGCCGCAGCGCGCCGCGCCCGCCGCGAAACGGCGCCAGCGCGGCAACCGAAAAACCATGGCGAGGCGGGGCGTCCGTCATGCCCCTCGCCATCGCCGTGCGCGCCGGCTTTGGCAAGCGTTGCACCGGGGGCGGCGTCGGCGCATGGTCGGGCAAAGCAATTCCTGGGGACACATGATGGACAATCTCGCCGGCAAGACGGCCTTTGTGACCGGTGCCGCATCGGGCATCGGGCTCGGCATCGCCACCGCGCTGGCGCAGGCCGGGGTGAAGGTGATGATGTGCGATATCGAGGCCGAAGCGCTCGATGCCGCCGTTGCCGCGCTTCAGGCGAGCAATGCCGATGTCGCGGGCGTCATCGCCGATGTGTCGTTGAAGGCGCAGTTGCAGGCCGCCGCCGACGCCACCGTCGCGCGCTATGGCAAGGTCCATATTCTCGTCAACAATGCCGGCGTTGGCGGCGGCGGTGGCTATGGCGAATGGAATGACGCGACCTGGGACTGGACGATCGGCGTCAATCTGATGAGCGTCGTCTGGGGCATCGAGATTTTCGGGCCGCTGCTCGAAGCCCATGGCGAAGGCGGGCAGATCGTATCGACCGCGTCGATGGCCGGGCTGATCGCCGCGGTCGCGCCGGCCTATAATGCGACGAAATATGGGGTGGTCGCGCTGTCGGAAGGCTTGCGCGCGCCGCTGGCCGAAAAGGGCATCGGCGTTTCGGTGCTGTGCCCCGGATTCATCCGGACGCGGATCATGGAAGCCACGCGCAACGTCCCCGATCGGTTGACCGGCACCATCGAGACCCAGCCGGAGGACGGCCAGGTTTCCGAGTTCGCCAAGCTCGCCAGCGCCGCCATAGCCCAGGGCATCGACCCGCTATACGTCGGCGAACTGGTGCGCGAGGGCATCGAGGGCGACTGGGCCTATATCTTTACGGACACGCAGTTCGAACCCGGAGTGGACGAGCGCTTTGCCGCGATCAAGGCGGGGTTCGACCTGATACGTGGACGGGTGCCGCGTCGCTGAGGCGTATCAGGCGGGCAGATCGGAAGCCGGTTCGATTCGGGATTTCCAGTAGTCGAACGCAATCCGCTGAACCGAGCGCAGATAGGCGCCGGCGGCGGCGCCTTCCCAAGGACCGATATAGTCGTGGCGGGTGGTCCACCAGCCCTGGCCGGGAAGGCCGTCGGCCTCGCGCACGACCAGTGCCGCGAGCTCGGGCTGGCCGGCGGCTTCGGCGCGCCGGTCGATTTCGTCGAGGACCTTGCACAGCGCGCGCATGCGGGGGCGGGTGAAGCGCATGTCGAAGGCGAGCAGCAATTCGGAGTAGCTGACCGCGTGCCGCCCGGCCGCGGCGGCGTGCAAATGCGCTTCAATGGCGTCGATATCGAACATTTATTCCGCCGCCAGGTCCTGGCCCATCGGTGGCAGGTTATGGCCGAGCAGGCGCAGCAGTTCGGCAGCCGATTCGACGATGTTGGTGCCGGGGCCGAAGATCGCCGCGGTGCCGATACCCTTCAGGAAATCATAATCCTGCGCCGGGATGACCCCGCCGGCGATGACGCGGATTTCGGGGTGGCCGGCGTCCTTCAGGGCGGTGATCAGCGCCGGCACCAGTGTCTTGTGGCCCGCCGCCAGCGACGAGGCGGCGACGATATCGACATCGAGTTTCAGCGCCAGTGCGCAGGCTTCGTCCGGCGTCTGGAACAGCGGCCCGACGGTGGCATCGAACCCCAGGTCGGCGAGCGCCGTGCCGACAACCTTGGCGCCGCGATCATGGCCATCCTGGCCCATCTTGACGATCAGCACGCGGGGCTTGCGGCCCTTGCGGCGTTCGAACGCCTCGACGCCCTCGGCGACGCGGCCATAAGCCGGATCACCCTTGTAGGCGTCGGCGTAAATGCCCTTGACCATCTTCACCACCGCGGTGTGACGGCCGAACACATCCTCCAAGGCGCTGCTGATTTCGCCAAGCGTGGCGCGGACGCGCGCGGCGTTGACGGCGAGGCCGAGCAGGTTTTCGCTGCCCGCGGCACCGGCGCGCAGCGCCGCCAGCGCCGCATCGACAGCGTTCTGGTCGCGGCTGGCGCGGATCGATTCGAGCCGTTCGATCTGGCTGATGCGGACCGCGACGTTATCGACATTCAGAATGTCGAGCTTTTCCTGCGCTTCGAGCTTGTATTTGTTGACGCCGACGATCACGACCTCGCCCTTGTCGACGCGCGCCTGCTTGGCGGCGGCGGCCTTTTCGATTTCAAGCTTGGGCATGCCGCTTTCGACGGCGCGGGTCATGCCGCCGAGCGCTTCGACTTCGTCGATCAGCGCCTGCGCGCCCTTGACGAGGCTGTCGGTCAGCGCCTCGATGTAATAGCTGCCGCCGAGCGGATCGACGACCTTGGTGATGCCGGTTTCTTCCTGCAGCACGAGTTGCGTGTTGCGGGCGATGCGCGCGGAAAAATCGGTCGGCAGCGCAATCGCTTCATCAAGCGCGTTGGTGTGCAGTGACTGGGTGCCGCCAAGCGCCGCAGCCATCGCCTCGACAGTGGTGCGGATCACGTTGTTATAGGGGTCCTGCTCCTGCAAGCTGACGCCGCTGGTCTGGCAATGGGTGCGCAGCATCTGGCTGCGCGGGGAGGCGCCGAAATCGGCCATGATCGTCGCCCAGAGCGTGCGGGCGGCGCGCAGCTTGGCGATTTCCATGAAGAAGTTCATGCCGATGCCGAAAAAGAAGCTCAATCGTCCGGCGAACTCATCGACGGCGAGGCCCTTGTCGAGCGCAGCGCGGACATATTCCTTGCCGTCGGCGAGCGTGAACGCCAGTTCCTGCACCGCCGTCGCCCCGGCTTCGAGCATGTGATAGCCCGAAATGCTGATGCTGTTGAATTTCGGCATGTTTCTGGCGGTGTATTCGATGATGTCGGCAACGATCCGCATGCTCGGCGCCGGCGGATAGATGTAGGTGTTGCGGACCATGAACTCCTTCAGAATGTCGTTCTGGATGGTCCCGTCGAGTTTCTCCTGGGTCACCCCGGCTTCTTCCGCCGCGACGATATAGAAGGCGAGGCACGGCAGCACGGCGCCGTTCATCGTCATCGAAACGCTCATCTGGTCGAGGGGGATGCCATCGAACAACAGCTTCATATCCTCGACACTGTCGATCGCCACGCCGGCCTTGCCGACATCGCCCGATACGCGCGGATGGTCGCTGTCATAGCCGCGGTGGGTGGCGAGATCGAAGGCGACCGACAGGCCCTTTTGCCCGCCGGCGAGGTTGCGGCGGTAAAAGGCGTTCGACGCTTCGGCGGTGCTGAATCCGGCATATTGGCGGATCGTCCAGGGCCGGCCGCTATACATGGTGGCGCGCACGCCGCGGGTGAACGGCGCAAAACCGGGCAGGCCGGGATCGGTCACCACATCATCGGTGGTATAGAGCGGCTTGACATCGATGCCTTCCGGCGTCGGCCAGGTCAAATCGGCGCCCTTGACCTCCTTGGCGGCCATTTTCTGCCAGTCGTCGAGGCTCGGCTTGGTCATCACATCGTCTCCTGTGGCCGTATAAGCGCGGCTGGGGGCAGTGCGTCAATCACCTGGCGGGAACATCGGCGGCGCTGGGTGGTTGAAGTGGCGAGTAACCCGCGAGGAACCACCATGGCCGATGAACCCGAAGTGCTGACGACGACCGAGGCCCGCGCCGGCGTGACGCCGCATATCGTGCGCTATGTGCTGATGATCTCGCTGGCTCTGGCGGTGGCGGCGATGGCCTGGGTGTTCATCGTCGCGCCGTCCGCGACCCAGGACGGCGCCACGACAGCGGCGGGGCCGGCATAGCGGCACAAGGGTGTCATCCCGGGCTTGACCCGGGACGCAGCTTTGTTGCGCGCGTGCAGAAGAAAGCTGGGCCCCGGGTCAAGCCCGGGATGACATTCTGCGAGGTTACTCCGCCGCCTCCAGCGTCTCCGTCCGCCCGGTATTGCCCCCCGCCAGCGCGATCAGGCGCTTTTCGAGCGTCTTCAACCGCGCGGCATTGTCGATCTTCTGCCCGGTCAGGTCGGTAAGGTAGAAGGTGTCCGTCGCCCGCTCGCCATAGGTGGCGATATGCGCCGAATGGATGGTCACCCGGCTCTGGAACA
>JBMOGO010000077.1:0-15495 GCA_049318305.1 Polymorphobacter sp. | reverse complement strand
TCATACACCTCGTCTCAATCCGGCTGTGGATGCATGAATTTGTCAACGCCTCCTACACCTTCTTCTTTACAACCTTCTTTGCTGCCGGCATTTTGGCCGAAGGTTTTTTCACGGGCTTTTTCACGGGTTTCTTGCCTGGCTTAGGCGGCATTGCTGCGCGCACATCGATCAACGCGGCGGCGTCTTCCAGGCTGATCGTCATCCCGTCTTCGCTTTTCGGCACGGTGGCGTTGGTGGTGCCATCGGTGATGTATTGGCCAAACCGGCCGGCCATCAGCTTCATCATGCCGCCGGTGACCGGGTGGGCGCCGATTTCGCGCAACGGGGCCATGGTGCCGCGGGCGCGGGGGCCGGCGGCTGCGGCTTCGGCAAGCTTGACGACTGCGGTATTCATGCCGGTTTCGAAGACTTCGGCGGTCGATGTCAGCCTGGCATATTTGCCGCTGTGCGCCAGATAAGGTCCATAGCGGCCGATGCTGGCAGTGATCGGTTCGCCACTTTCGGGATGTGAGCCAATCGTGCGCGGCAGGCACAGCAGCTTCAGCGCCAGTTCGAAATCATCCGGGCCAGTGACTGGTGCGTCTTTGGGGATGGATGCGCGGGGCGGCTTTTCACCGTCACCGCGTTGCACATAGGCGCCGAAGCGGCCGGAGCGCAGGGTGATCGGCTCGCCGCTTTCGGGGTCGGTGCCGAGCAATTGTGGCCCGGCATTTTCCTGCGCGCCGCCTGCGCCGGCGAATTGCCGAGTATAGCGGCATTCGGGATAGTTGGAGCAGGCGACGAATGCGCCGAACTTGCCTGTTTTCAGGCTCAGGCGCCCTGTGCCACAAGTCGGGCACAAGCGTGGGTCGCTGCCATCCGCCTTGGGCGGGAAGAGCGTCGGCGCCAGAAATTCATCGAGCGCGACTGTGACATCCGACGGTTTGAGATCGAGGATTTCCTTGGTCTTGGGCGAAAAATCATCCCAGAAGTCGCGCAGCACCTTCAGATAATCGAGATCGCCGGCCGAGACATTATCGAGCCGCGTTTCCAGGTCGGCGGTGAAGTCATATTCGACATATTTCTCGAAAAAGCGTTCGAGGAACGCGGTGACCAACCGGCCCTTCTCCTCCGCCCAGAAGCGGTTTTTTTCGACGCGGACATAGGCCCGATCGCGCAGCGTCTGCAGGATCGCGGCATAGGTCGACGGCCGGCCGATGCCGAGTTCTTCGAGCCGCTTGACCAGCGAGGCTTCGGAAAAGCGCGGGGGTGGCTCGGTGAAATGCTGCTTGGCCTCGACGCCCTTGACGGTGCAGGTTTCGCCCTGTTTCAGGCGCGGCAGGCGGCGGCCTTCGTCATCGTCGCTGTCCGACGGCAGGTCCTCGTTGCTCTCGGTGTAGACCGCGAGAAAGCCCGGCGACAGGATAACCTGGCCGGTGGCGCGCAGCCCGGTTTGCAGGCTGGCATCGAGCAGGTCGATGCTGGTGCGCTCCAGGCGCGCACTGGCCATCTGGCTGGCGACGGTGCGCTTCCAGACAAGGGCGTACAGCTTGTCGGCGTCGCCCATCGGGGTTTTCGATGGCCGCGCGGTCAGTTCGGTCGGGCGGATCGCTTCATGCGCTTCCTGGGCGTTCTTGGCCTTGGTGGCGTAATGACGCGGCTTGTCCGGCAGCACGTCGGGTCCGCTGCCGAAATCCTTGGCGATGACATCGCGGACCGCGGCGATCGCCTCGCTGCCGATCTGCACGCCATCGGTGCGCATATAGGTGATGCGGCCGTCCTCATACAGGCCTTGCGCGACGCGCATGGTGTGGCTGGCGGTAAAGCCCAGCTTGCGCGCGGCTTCCTGTTGCAGGGTCGAGGTGGTGAATGGTGGGTAGGGGTTGCGCATTGCCGGCTTGGTTTCAACGGCATGAACGCTGAACAGCCCCATTTCGACATCGCGGCGGGCGCGCATCGCGGTCTGTTCGTTGTTCAGGTCGAATCGATCGAGCTTCTTGCCCTGCCAGAAGTTGAGGCGGGCCGGAAAGCCGGCGCCGGCGGCCTGCATTGCGGCTTCGACCGTCCAATACTCGCGCGCATCATGCGCTTCGATGTCGCGCTCGCGCTCGACGATCAGGCGCAGAGCGACCGACTGGACGCGCCCGGCACTCTTGGCGCCCGGCAGTTTGCGCCACAGCACCGGCGAAAGCGTGAAGCCAACGAGATAATCCAGCGCACGCCGGGCGCGATAGGCATCGACCAGGTCCTGGTCGATCTCACGCGGGCGGCCCATCGCAGCGAGAATCGTTGTCTTGGTGATCTCGTTGAAGGTGACGCGCTGCACACCGCCCTTGGGCAGCGCCTTTTTCGCCTTCAGCCATTCGTACAGATGCCAGGAAATCGCCTCGCCCTCGCGATCGGGATCGGTGGCGAGAATCACGGTTTCAGCGCGCTTTGCCGCGTCGGAAATGGCCTTCAACTGCTTGGCACGGTCTCCCGAGACTTCCCAAAGCATGGCGAAGTCCTTGTCGGGATCGACCGACCCATCCTTGGGTGGCAGGTCACGGATATGCCCGAAGCTGGCCAGAACTTCATAGTTCGACCCCAGATATTTGTTGATCGTCTTGGCCTTGGCAGGCGATTCCACGATCACGAGGTCCATGAGGGTCCTGTCTCTATAGCAGCGGCGCGGCCCCTACGCGCAGAACGGGGTAGGGCGCAAGGGGTTGCGATCACCGGGCTGCGACGCGCCCCCCGGCATGACGCACCAATTGTCCGCCCAGTTCCAGGTCGAGCAGCACCGTCGCCACGATGGCCGGGGGCAGCGCCGACAGTCGCACCACTTCGTCGATGGATACCGGGGTCGGGGACAGCAGCGCCGCGACACTGGCGTGTTCGGCATCACCGGCTTCGACGATCGCATCATCATAGAAGAGCGCTGATTCTGCGGCCTTGAAGCGCATCCCGACTTGCGGGCCATGGCCGAAGGCGGACAGCGCCTCGATCACGTCCGCCGCGCCCTGCACCAGAGTCGCGCCTTCGCGGATGAGGATGTTGCAGCCCTGGGCGCGCGGATCGAGCGGCGAGCCTGGCACGGCCATCACCTCGCGGCCCGCCTCGGCTGCTACCCGCGCAGTGATCAGCGAGCCGGATTTGGGCGCGCCCTCCACCACCAGAGTGCCTGCCGCCAAACCGGCGATGATGCGGTTGCGGCGCGGGAAATGCCGGGCCTGGGGTTCAACACCGGGCATTTGTTCGGCGACGATCAGGCCTTTCTCGGCGATTTCGGCCATCAGTGCGGCGTTCTCCGGCGGGTAAACCACGTCCACCCCGCCGGCGACCACCGCGATCGTGCCGCCCGCCATGGCGCCCTGGTGCGCCGCCGCGTCGATGCCGCGTGCCAGGCCGGAGACCACCACCATGTCCTCTGCGGCGAGATCGCTGGCGAGTTGTCGCGCAAAGCGCACCCCGGCGGCGCTGGCGTTGCGGGCGCCGACAATGGCGACGGCCGGGCGCTCGAGCAGCGAGACATCGCCGCGCGCGCTCATCACCGGCGGCGCCGATTCCAGGTTGGCGAGCAGCGCCGGATAGGCGGGCGTGCCGATGAAGATCATCACCGCACCCAGCGCATCCAGCGCTGCCAGTTCCGCCTCGGCAGCGGCAGCGGGCGTTACGATGAGCTGGCGACCGCCCTTGCGTGCCAGGTCGGGCAGGGCGCGCAACGCCGTTTCCGCATCGCCGAAACGCGCGATCAACTGGCGATAGGTAATCGGGCCGATACTGTCGGTGCGGATGAGGCGCAGGCGGGCGACCGCGTCGGCGGGAGTCACTTCGCTCCGATCCGGCTCTCGGTGCCGTCGCGCAGCCGGGCGATATTGTCGCGGTGCTTCCAGACCAGGATCGCCGCCATCACGGCCAGCGCGATGGCGGCGTGCGGCGCGCCCAGCGCCCAGGCAGCAAGCGGTGCCGCCACCGCCGACGCCATGCCGCCAACCGATGAATGCTTTGTCGCCACCGCGCCGGCGGCCCAGGCCAGCAACGCCGCGAGACCGGCCAGCGGCACCGCGGCAAGCGCCACGCCGAGCAGCGTCGCCACGCCCTTGCCGCCGCGGAATTTCAGCCAGACCGGGTAACAATGGCCGATAAAGGCGGCAAAACCCGCCAGCATGCCCGCCTCGACACCGCCGAAATGCCGCGCCAGCAGCAGGGCAGCAGCGCCCTTGCCGCCGTCGAGCAGCAGCGTTGCGGCCGCCAGCCCCTTGTTGCCGGTGCGCAGCACGTTGGTGGTGCCGATGTTGCCCGAACCGACCTGGCGGATGTCGACGCCGATCATCCGGGTCAGCAACAGCCCGAACGGAATGCTGCCGAGCAGATAGCCGGCGATGATCCAGATGAAAGAAGTCCCCATGTGTTAGTGGTAGCGATGCGGCGCGGCGTTTGAAAGCCCGACACTTGCGCCTATGCTGTGCCCGGCAAGCACGGGGGCACGTCAAGCATATGGGATTCCGCACCTTCCTGATCGCGGCCGTTTCGGCGGTGATTGCCGCCCCGGCGCTGGCCGCCGGCATGTTGCCGACGCCGCCGCGCGGCGCAGAAGCCGCCGGGCCCTATCCGCTGCTGGTCATTCGCGGCGCGACGATCATCACCGGCAATGGTGGCCCGCCCTATGGCCCCGCCGACATCACCATCAAGGGCGGCATCATCACGGACATCCGCCCCGCCGGCACGCCCGGATTGCCGATGGCAGGCAACCGGCCGCCCCAGGGCGCCGCACGGGAGATCGATGCGACCGGCATGTTCGTCCTCCCCGGTTTTGTCGACATGCACACCCACAACGGCGACCCGGAAAAATCGCCCGACCCCAGCTATGCCTATCGCCTCTGGCTGGCGCACGGCGTCACCACGGCGCGCGGCGTCCCGCTGTTCGGCAATGACGTGGCTCATGCGCTTGACGACAAGCGCCGCAGTGCCGCCGGCCAGATCACCGCGCCGCGCCTTTTTGTCTATCAGACACTGGGCAGCGGCTGGTCGCAGGGCCGCGTGCAGACCCCCGAAGCGGCGCGGGCCTGGGTGCGCTGGGCCGCCGGCGCCGGCGTGGACGGGATCAAATTCTTCAACCGCGGCGATGAAACGCCGGCGATCGTCCGCGCCGCGATCGATGAAGCCAAGAAGCTTGGATTAGGCACCGTCGCGCATTTGTCGCAGCCCAATATCGCCGAATTCAACGCCCGCGATGCTGCCGCTGCCGGACTTGGCACCATCACGCATTTCTACGGCCATTTCGAGTCGCTGTTGAAGGACCGCCGCGTCCAGGAAACGCCGGCCGATTATAACTTCAACGATGAGCAGATGCGCTTCGGCGGCATCGCTGACATCTGGAACCAGATCCATGAGCCCGGCGGCCCGGAATGGGTTGATTATTTGAAGGCCCAGAAAGCTTCCGGCGTCGTCTTCGATCCGACCTTCAACATCTACAGCGCCAGCCGCGACCTGATGCGCGCCAAAAATGCCGATTGGCACGCCGCCTACACGCTGCCGTCGTTGACCAGCTTCTACGTTTCCAACCGCGAAAACCATGGCAGCTATTTCTTTGACTGGACCACGGCGCGCGAAACCAGCTGGCGCAACTTCTACAGCCGCTACATGCGGCTGGTAAATGATTACAAGAACATGGGTGGCCGCGTCACCACCGGCAGCGATTCCGGCTTCATCTGGCAGCTTTACGGCTTCGGCTATATCCTCGAGCTGGAAATGCTTGCAGAGGCCGGGTTCGCGCCATTGGAAGTCATCCAGGCCGCCACCATCAACGGCGCCACCACCCTGATGGAACCCAAGGGCCAGGCCCCCGATTTCGGTCTGGTGCGGATAGGCCAGCGTGCCGACCTTGTCATCACGCCCGAGAACCCGCTGCAGAACCTCAAAACGCTCTACGGCACCGGCTTCGAACGGCTGAACGAAGCCACCCAGAAAACCGATCGCGTTGGCGGCATCCGCTGGACGATCAAGGACGGCATCGTCTTTGATGCCCCCGCCCTGCTCAAATCGGTCGAAGCGCAAGTCGCTCGCGAGAAATCAGCTCAATAGGGGCTTGTGGCCGGCTGGCCTCGAGCGTCGGTCCACAAATCGTCGGGCAGCGACCGGTCGCGGTGGCAGATGCGGTCATCATCGGGATAGGTAATTGTGTCGGCCATCGCGCGCGTGCCGACGACAAGATAGCGCGCATCGGCACTACCGCGGTTTTCGATAAAATGGCCCACGGCCACGCCGGCCTTGAAAGTGGCAGCATCGCCGGCTTTCAGCACGGTCTCGTCCTCGCCCTCAACCAACGTCGCGGTGCCGCCGAGCATCAGCACCAATTCGTCTTCGGCGCTGTGCCAATGCTTGATTGCAGATTGCGACCCGGACGGCAGCGTTTCGATGAACGCGCCGAACTGTGTCAGCCCGCCGGCCTCGCTGATCCACAAGGCATGTTTAGGGCCGCACCTTCCGTCATCGATATCGGCTTCGGAGATCATTTGGGCTGGCGTGATGACGGGCACAACGACTCCATTGCTGCACTCGCTGTTGCTACCACAGAAGCCGGCACAGGCAATCGCATCTGCCACTTTGCGTCGTGCGGACAACCAGCTACCGGTAGCCGATTATTCCGGGAGCCCCGCATGCACTTCGACGACGTCATCCTCGGCCGCCGCAGCATCCGCGGCTATAAACCCGATCCCGTCCCCCGCGCCCTCATCGAGGAAATCCTCGGTCTCGCCATGCGCGCGCCCTCGTCGATGAACACACAGCCGTGGAACTTCACCATCCTGACTGGCGAACCGCTCGACCGCATCCGCCAGGGCAATACTGAGAGGAACCTCGCCGGCGTCCCCCACAGCCGCGAATTCCGCATCGGCCAGGCCTTTGCCGGCCAACACCGCGACCGCCAGATCGGCGTCGCCAAACAGCTGTTCTCCGCCATGGGCATCGCCCGTGATGATCAGGAAAAGCGCCTCGATTGGGTGCTGCGCGGCTTCCGGCAGTTCGACGCGCCGGTTTGCGTCATCATCACCTATGACCGCGTGCTCGACGGCAGCGACGATACCCCCTTCGATTGCGGCGCCGTTGCGACGGCACTGGTCAACGCCGCCTGGTCGCGCGGTCTGGGCGCGGTCATCAACAGCCAGGGCATCATGCAATCGCCGGTGGTGCGCGAACACGCTGGCATCGCCGATGACCAGGTCATCATGAAAAGCATTGCTCTTGGTTGGCCGGACCATGACTTTCCGGCCAATGCCGTGGTTTCGACCCGCAAGTCGGTTGCTGACGCGAGCCGGTTCGTGGGGTTCCCCGACTAGGACGCCCCGGCGTCGCAGGTTGCTCCCTTCCGCCCCGCCGCCTAAACCTGCCGCATGACCACCACGCTCGCCATCGCCCTTGCCCAGTTGAATGCCTCGGTCGGCGGGCTGGATGCCAACGCCGATGCGATACTGGCGGCGCGCGCGCAGGCGCCGGCGGCAGACCTGCTGGTGACGCCGGAACTGAGCGTCATCGGCTATCCGCCCGAGGATCTGGTGCTGAAACCGGCGCTGGTTTCCGCCGCGATGGAGCGTGTCCATCGCCTCGCCGCAGCCACGGCCGATGGCGGCCCGGCGCTGCTGGTCGGGGCGCCCGTCGCCGAGCATGGCAAGCTGCACAATGCCATGTTCCTTCTCGATGGCGGCAAGATCGCCGGCATCACCCGCAAGCATGACCTGCCCAATTATGGCACCTTTGATGAAAAGCGGGTGTTCACCCCCGGACCGTTGCCCGGGCCATTGGCGTTCCGCGGTGTCCGGCTCGGCGTGCCGATCTGCGAGGACATGTGGTCGCCCGATGTCACCGAATGCCTGACCGAGACCGGCGCCGAAATCCTCATCGTTCCCAACGGCTCGCCGTTCGAAACCGGCAAGGATGACCGGCGGTTGAGCCTTGCCGTGGCGCGGGTCACCGAATCCGGCCTGCCTTTGGTCTATCTCAACCGCGTCGGCGGCCAGGATGAGCTGGTCTTCGATGGCGCCAGTTTTGTCATCAACGCCGACCGCAAGCTGGCGTTGCAAATGCCCGATTGGGACGAGCAGGTCGCCGTCACTCACTGGAGCCGCAGCCTGATCGGCCACCACTGGACCTGCGCTCCGGGCCCGCTGGCGCGTCTCGATGACGACCCCGCCGACATCTACCACGCCATGCTGGTGGCGCTGCGGGACTATGTGAACCGCAATGGCTTTCCCGGTGTCGTCCTCGGCCTGTCGGGCGGTATCGACTCCGCGCTTTCCGCCGCTGTTGCCGTCGATGCGCTCGGGGCGGACCGGGTGTGGTGCGTGATGATGCCATCGCCCTACACCAGCCAGGACAGCCTGGAGGACGCGGCCGCATGCGCCCGGATGCTCGGCTGCCGGCTCGATACCGTCGGCATCGGGCCGGCAATGGATGCGTTCGGCACCATGCTGGCGCCGCTGTTCGAAGGCCGCGCCGCGGACACCACCGAGGAGAATATCCAGTCGCGCATCCGGGGGCTGTCGCTGATGGCGCTGTCCAACAAGTTCGGCCCAATGCTGCTGACCACCGGCAACAAGTCGGAGATGAGCGTCGGTTACGCGACCATCTATGGCGACATGGCCGGCGGCTATTCGGTGCTCAAGGACGTCTACAAGCTGACCGTGTTCAAGCTGTCGGCGTGGCGCAACGCCCATCACCCGCGGCTGTCGATCGGCCCAAAAGGCCCGGTGATGCCGCAGAGAGTCATTGACAAGCCGCCGACTGCGGAACTGCGCGACAACCAGCGCGATGATGATTCGCTCCCCCCCTATGACCTGCTCGACCGCATCCTCATCGGATTGGTCGAACAGGAGAAGTCCGCTGCCGAGCTGGTGGCGGACGGCATCGACCCGGCCATCGTCGCGCGCATCGAACGGCTGCTCTACATCGCCGAATACAAGCGCCGCCAGGCCCCGCCGGGTGTCAAGATCGGCCATCGCAACTTCGGCCGCGACCGCCGCTACCCGATCACCAATGCCTTCCGCACGGCCTGACGCGAACAATCCGGAAGTTGACAAAGGTCACACAGTTTGCGGCTATTTGCTCGATCTTCCAATCATTACCGAATTTTTGGAAGTTGACAAAGTTGACGGAGTCGCCGGGTTTTCGCACCCGTCGCCGTTATGCTTGGGTCTACTGTAAATCATCTCCTTTCGCTCAAAATGGCGATGACGGTCTATAACCTATCTGGATTGTGTAGGACAGTGTTTTCACGCTAAACGGCCTTTCGGCGCGCGGGAACGAAGGGTCATGGCACGCTGGCGCTTTGCTGCTAAAGCCTTGCCATGACCATTACCCGTTTCGCACCGTCCCCCACCGGCAACCTGCACGCCGGTAATATCCGCACGGCGTTGGTCAATTGGCTGCTGGCGCGCAAGGGCGGCGGGCGGTTCGTGCTGCGGCTCGATGATACCGACCTGGCGCGATCGACCGATGAATCCGCCGCCAGCATTCGCGCCGATCTCGCCTGGCTCGGGTTGGCGCCGGACGCTGAGGTGCGGCAGTCCGACCGGTTCGGGCTCTACGAGGCGGCGCTGGAACAGCTCGCCGAACAGGGGCGCGCCTACCGCGCCTATGAAACGCCCGAAGAACTCGACCTGAAGCGCAAGGTGCAGCAGCAGCGCAGTCTGCCGCCGGTGTATGACCGCGCCGCGCTGCGCCTGACCGAGGCCGACCATGAAGGTTTTGCGGCGCGCGGGGTGGCGCCGCACTGGCGCTTCAGGCTCGATGTGGCAGCGCCCATTCGCTGGGTGGACGGGGTGCGCGGCGACTGCCAGTTCGACCCGGCGTCACTGTCGGACCCGATCGTGCGGCGGGCAGACGGGACCTGGCTCTACATGCTGCCGTCGGTCGTCGACGATATCGCGCTGGGCATCACCGATATCGCCCGCGGCGAGGACCATGTCGCCAATTCGGCGGTGCAGATCCAGATGTTCGAAGCACTCGGCGCGCCGGTACCGCGGCTGGCGCATATGGCGCTCCTGACGGGCGCGGACGCGGCGCTGTCGAAGCGGCTGGGATCTGAAGGCGTGGCGGCTTGGCGCGATGCAGGTATCGAGCCGCAGGCGATTGCGGCGCTGCTGGCGCGGCTGGGCACATCATTGCCGGTGGAGCCGGTCGCGGCGCTGGACGCGCTGGTGGCGGGGTTCGACCTCGCGACGTTCGGCCGCGCGCCGGCGCGGTTCGACCCGGCGGACCTGGCGGCGCTGAATGCGCGGACGCTGCATCTGCTGCCCTATGACGCGGTGCGGGACCGGTTGCCGCCCGGCATGACGGCGGCGGGATGGCAGGCGGTGCGCGGCAATGCCGCGACGCTGGCGGCGGCCGGCGAATGGCAGGCGGTGATCGACGGCCCGGTGGTTGTGGCGCTGGAGGCGGAAGACCGGGCGTTTCTGGCGGCGGCGGCGGCGGCGCTGGCGGGACTCGACTGGGGTGACGATATCTGGGCGCGCTGGATCGGTGTTTTGAAGAAGGAGAGCGGCCGCAAAGGGCGGGGGCTGTTCCACCCGCTGCGGCTGGCGCTGACGGGGCGGGAGCAAGGCCCGGAGATGGCTGTGCTGTTGCCGCTGATCGGGCGGCAGGCGGCGCTGGCGCGGCTTTCACAAGGCCCTATCATTTAGAATAGGGACGTGAGACACTCCCCGGGCGTCGCGAGGAGCCGAAGATGCTTCGGCGGCGCTGGACCGCAACCTTTGGATCCGGGGAGGATCGACGTTCATGACCAGTCTCTTGAAGGACCGCCTGCGTGACAGCACCGGGCTTGCCGTTACGCTTGCCGTACATCTGGGCGTTGGTGCCATCGCGCTGCTCGCGGTCACCGTGGCGGTGCCGACCGCCGTGCCACCGCCGATCATCACCAAGCATATTCCCGAGCCCGTGAAAGCCGATCCGGCGCCGCCGCCGCCGCTGCCGACCGAACGGCCGATCGTGGCGCAGATCGATGAACCGATCGTCATCATCGACAATCCGGCGCCGCAGAATTGGCAGCCGCGCGCGCCCGCCGAGCCGGTGATTGCCTGGCCAGGCAGCGAGCCGATCATCATCGATCCGCCGCGTCCGGCGGGGCCGACGCAGATCGCCCGTTTCGACCCGCGATATGCGCTGGCAAAGCAGCCGCCCTATCCGGCAACGGCGCGGCGGCTGGCCGAAGAAGGGGCGGTGGTCGTGCATGTTCGCATCGGCCCGGATGGCCGGGTGCTGGCGGCGACGCTGGCGCGAAGCTCAGGGTCGCCGCGGCTCGATGCGGCGGCCTTGGACCATGCGCTGAAACGCTGGCGCTTCACCCCGGCGTTGCAGGATGGTGTCGCGGTCGCGGCGGAGCGCGATATCACGGTGAACTTCCGGCTGGCGGACGCATAGGCCCGCCACTGGCATCCGGCGGGGCGGGTTGCTATGTTGACGCCGTCCCGCCGGAGTTGCCTATGTCGTTTCTCTATCCGTCCAAATCCGATGTGCGCCGCCGCCGCCTGCTGGTTGGCGGGGCGTCGGTGCTGCTCACCGGGCTCGTCATGACCGGCTTCCTGATGGAATCACGCTCGGGTTACATGAAGCCCGATGTGAAGATCATCTTCATGCAGAACTGGCGCGCCGACCGGACGCGCGCCGAAACGCTGGCCGATGCGCGGGCGACCGAGGCGGTGCAGCAGGCCAGAATCGCCGAAGCGCGCGCCTTTGCCGCGACCCTGACCGGGCCGGCACGCGCCAAGGCGCTCGAACAGATCGAAAAATATGTCGCCGGCGGCGGCGCGCAGAAGGAAATTCCCTATGTGCGCGCGCCGGGCCGGGAGGCGCCGCTGGTCAGCGTTCCCGCGGCTTCGGCGCCGATTGTCATTACCGAACCGCCGGTGCTTTGATCTCCGCCGCATGACCGATGATGCGCGCTGGATGGGCGCCGCGCTGGCATTGTCGCAGCGCGGCGTGGGGCGCACCGGGCCGAACCCGCCAGTCGGCTGTGTGCTGGTGCGGGATGGCCGGGTCATCGGGCGCGGCTGGACCCAGCCCGGCGGACGCCCGCATGCCGAGGCGATGGCGCTGGCCGGCGGTGATGCGCGCGGCGCCACCGCCTATGTGACGCTGGAGCCCTGTGCGCATGACAGCAGGCGCGGCCCGGCCTGTGCGGCCTCGCTGGTCGCGGCGGGCGTGGCGCGGGTGGTGATCGCGGCCGGCGACCCCGACCCGCGCACCAATGGCAAGGGAACGGCACAGCTCCGCGCCGCCGGGGTTGCGGTGGCCGAGGGCGTGCGCGCCGCTGACGCACAGGCGGTGATGGCGGGGTTCTTTATGCGCCAGCAGCTGGGCCGGCCGCATGTGACGTTGAAGCTGGCGGTGTCGCTGGATGGCGCGGTGGCGCTGGCTTCGGGCGAAAGCCAGTGGATCACCGGCGACCGTGCGCGGGCGCATGCGCATCTCGAACGGGCGCGGGTGGACGTGATCCTGGTCGGGCGCGGCACCTGGGAGGCCGATAGGCCGCGGCTCGATGTGCGGCTGGCGGGGCTGGAGGGGCGGTCGCCGCGCATCGCAGTGGTGGGGCATGGCGCGGGTGCAGGGCTGCACGGCCTGGCCGATCTGGCAGCCATCCCGGAAAATCTGGTGCTTGCTGAGGGTGGTGCCGGGCTGGCCGCCAGCCTGATCGCGGCGGACCTGGTCGACCGGCTGCTGCTGTATCGCGCGCCGATCCTGGTCGGCGGCAAGAGCCTGGGCGACATCGGGCTGACCCGGCTTGCCGATGCCCATGGTCGCTGGCGGGCTGAGCCGATTGTCGCGCTGGGGGCGGACCGGCTTGAGGCGTACATCCGCTTGCGGTAGTGACGGTCCATGTTCACCGGCATCATCACCGACATCGGCCACATCAAGACGGTGGAGCCGCGCGGCGACCTGCGCGTCGTCATCGCCACCGGCTATGACACGGCGGGGCTCGCCATCGGTGCGTCGGTCGCCTGTTCGGGGGTGTGCCTGACCGTGGTTGCCAAGGCGCCGGGCGAATTCAGTGTCGATGTGTCGGGGGAAACCCAGGCGTGCACTGCCGCCGGGCAATGGACGGCGGGCCGCAGGCTGAACCTGGAACGCGCGCTGAAGGTCGGCGATGAGCTCGGCGGGCACATCGTCACCGGCCATGTCGACGCCGTCGGCCGGGTGGAAAGCGTTCTGCCGGTGGGGGATTCGACGTGCATCGCCATCGCTGTGCCGGCGAGCATCGCACCCTTTATTGCGGCCAAGGGTTCGGTTTGCCTCGATGGCGTGTCACTGACGGTCAACACGGTTACCGATACGGCCGAGGGCGCGACCTTCACCATCAACATCATCCCGCACACCGCCGAATGGACGACGTTCGATGCCATTGCGCCCGGCGACGAGATCAATATCGAGATCGACGTGCTCGCCCGCTATCTGGCGCGGATGCGGCAATCACTCGCAGTAACCTGAGTCCAGGCCAGCGCTTCGGCTTCGGTGGCCCGCACGAACGGCGCCTTCGCATCGGCATAATCGTCTCGGTGGGCGAGCGCTGCCTTGGTCGCTGCATAGGCCGCCGCCACATCGGGGTGCGCCCGCAGATAATCGCGGAACGCCAGGTGCCGCACCAGGTGGGCTGAGCCACTCGCAAAGACGTGAAGGTGGTGGGTGCGGTTGCCGCGCGCATCGTCTTTGCGGAAATAGCGCCGGCCTTCGATACCAAAGGCACCCATGACCTGATAGCCGAGCGCCGCGAGCCGGGGTGATGCCGCCTCGACCAGCCTCAGCGCCGGCACATCGCCGAGCATGTCGATAATCGGCTTCGCAAGGATGCCCGGGATGGCGGTACTGCCGATATGGTGGAGCGTCAGGCCGGGGACCGCAGCGGAAATGGCGACGGCCTCGGCGGCGAAAGCCTGTACCCAGGCGGGATCGTGCGGGGCGAGGGTGACAGCCATGGCGCGGCGATAAGGCGCGCGAGCGGCGGCGACAAGCAACAGCGCGCCGCTTCAAAAAAAGCCGTCCTTGCCGCGCGGGGGGGGCGGCAAGACTGCATGACCGGCGGGGAGAAGGGGGGACTGCGCCCCGCCGGATCAGGGCAGGCGTTACTTCTTCGGTGCGGCCATCGCGTCGGTCGCCATTGCGTCGGGCTTGGCGGCCTTTTTCTTGGCGGGCTTGGCGGCGGCCATATGGTCGCTGGCCATCGCATCGGCCTTCATGGCGTCCGGCTTCATCGCATCCGACTTCATTGCGTCGGACGCCATGGCGTCGGTCTTTTTGGGTGCGGCCTGCAACGGTGCGGTGAACAGCAGGGCGGCGGCAAGGCTGGCTGCGGCCAGCTTGATCGGGTTCAGGTGCGTCATGGTGGGTTCCTTGATGCCGCGAGGGGGGGGGAAAGGGCGTGATTCAAGCGTCCCCCAACCTGGCCGGCCGCGGCGAACCGGGCAGGCTGGGGGCTATGCCCTCAACTGTGGAATGGGTCAGCCGCGAGCGGCGGCGATTGTTGGTGCGCCGCGCGCGGCGGCGATAATCGGCCCACCGGCGCCAGCCTGGACGAAGCTGGCCGTGGCGAGGCCCGGCAGTTTGGAGGCGGGCAGCGCGAAGCTGGCATTGCCCCCCGTCCAGCGTCCGAGCTTGACCAGTTCGCGCACGATGTTGCGGTGGGGCAAGGTGCGGCCGCCATTTTCACCGGCCTTGATCGACACTTCGATGGCGCGTGGGTCGTACCGCACCAGCCAGATGTCGGCCGGCTTGGCAGTGGTCCCGCTGATCGTGACGCGGTTGCCGGCGACAGCGACCGCCGGGCCGCCGGCGCCGCGATCAGTCTTGGCAATCAGCACCTCCAGCGGTCCGCGCTTCGATCCGACGATATTGGCGCGGCCGTTGATGACTACCTGCGGCGTCCACACCTGGTCGTTGCCGAAGGCGCGGGCATAATCCCATTGCCGGGCGGTGTTCTGCGGCGTGGCGAAAATGTCCTTCCAGCCGAGCCCATCCCAATAGGTGACGGCAAAGCTGAGCGCGAGAATGTCGGGGCGGGCCGACAGGGCGTTCACATTGGCGTTGGCTGGCGGGCATGACGAACAGCCCTGCGACTGGAACAGCTCTATGACAGTGGGGTGGGCGGCGTCGGCGGCATGGGCTGCTGCCGGTGCGAGCGCGAGTGCGATGGCGGCGAGGAGGCGGGGGATGGTCATGGCGTGCCTTTCAGGCGGGGCGATGACTGGAGTTTCGGGGTGCGGCGGTGCGGGGTTACAGCGGGGCAGGGTGGGCGCAAGAATCAGGAGAGGGGGGCAAGGGTGGGGAGACGGGGTGCTGGGGGCGCCGGCGGCGCGCTGTCGCTTTCCGTGTCATCCCGGGCTTGACCCGGGACCCAGTTTTTCTTGGGCTGGCGTGCAGAAGCAAGCTGGGTCCCGGGTCAAGCCCGGGATGACAGGTAGGAAGGAAAAAAGGGAAGGGAAGCAAGCAAGCAAGGGCATGGGCAAAGCCCATGCTGGCGTCGGACGAGTTCGGTTGGCGTAGCCAACC